>DATBPE010000221.1:0-41426 GCA_036561505.1 Solirubrobacteraceae bacterium | reverse complement strand
CTGATCGCGCAATACGGATGGGCCAAGGTTGTGACATGTGCGGACGGGGTGCCGTGCGCCACCTACGGTTTCTTTCTGCTCGAGCCCTCAGAGCAGAGCGCCATTACTGTCGTCGGGCATTTCGCGCGTGCGGATCCGCAGGCCGCGGACATCCAAAACGGACTGCCCGCGCTTCTCATATTCGATGGCCCACACGGTTACATCTCCGCCTCGTGGTACCGACCGGAAACCACCCGTATACCGAGTACCTGGAATCACATGTCCGTTCACCTGCACGGCGTTCCCGAACCGCTGGCCGAGCAGGAGGCCTTCGATGTGCTGGCGCGAACGCTGGCTCATCACGAGGCGGCCGAGGAAGAGCCGTGGCGGCTTCAGGGACCAAGCCTTGACTTCGCGCACACCCTCGCTCCGGCGACGATCGTCTTTCGGCTAACCGCCACCCGCGTGGAGGCCAAGGCGAAGCTCTCGCAAGGCAAGCCGCTGCAGATGCGCAGACGAATCGTTGAGAGACTCGATCGTCCGGGTCCCCACATGAACATGCCGCTGGCGAGCGAGATGCGTCGTCTTGTGCTGGGATCGGACCTCGACGGCGAGCGCACCGATTCAGAGCTCTAGATGTGGTGGCGCCCGCGTGGCCGTCATTCAGACGATCGGATCTCAGCCCGGGCAACTCGAGTGGGCATATGCCGTGTGGAAGGCAAGCGCACCGGCAACCGGCTGCGGAGCGCGTGCGCATGTTCTATGGCCAGCTGAATTCACGCAGTGAGATGAGCGAGCGCCACGTCCACCCGTCGCATGCAGTCATCGACCGTCAGACAGTCACAGCGAACGCCAGCTTGCAGAATCTGCTCGATCGCACTGGCCTCGGCGAGCGTTCGCTTGATCTCGGGTAGCTTGCGCCGCGCCAGCTCGCGCCAGATAACCGGCGGCGGTGTCCTCTCTGAGAGACCTCCGAGAAGAACCTTTGTCTGTGTGAGCGTGAACCCCACGCGCTTGATCAGCACGATCAGCGATATCCGGCGCAGGATCTGCGGGTCATAGCGGCGCTTGCCGCCAACGCGTCCCGGCTGCTCGAGTAGCCCCACGCTCTCCCAGTAGCGAAGCGTCGACGCCGGCACTCCGCTGTCACGGGAGACCTCGCCGATCGTCAATGCCATCTCACTCACTGATCGCCACACCCCTTGACTTAAAGCTCACTTGAAGTTGTAGACCTTAGCGCTACCAAACAATGAAAGGAACACAGATGCCAACAACATCGCCCCACTTCACCCAAATGCCCGATGGCGCGAGTTGCGCCACCAAGCCAAGCGCCGCCGCCGCCGAGGGTGCCTCGGGCGGCGATGTGCCCCAGGCGTCGGGGTGCTGCGCGAACACCAACGCCGCGGAGGCTGACCTGCACCTCCCGATGACCGGCCGCGCTCGAGGGACCCGCGCCGCGGCGGGAGGCGCATTTCTCATTCTCGCGGGCGCGTTGAGCTCACGCCGGTTGGCGGGCGGTATCGTGCTTTGGCCGGCATCGCTGATACCGACATGGTTCGGGATCTCACATCTGCTGGCGGCGATGATCGGCTATCAGGGATGCCCCGAGCTGGGAGCAATCCCGAGCGTCATGCTCGGCCGACCGGTGCGGACGAGCTGCTCTATTTGGCGGGACATCGACGCATGGATCGAGCACTGACCCCTCCCCCGCCGGCCGCAGCCAGGTCCGCCCGCCGACGATCGGACTAATCGCCGAAGTAGGTGATGCTCTCACTCCCGCCGGTGCACGAGCGCCGCCCTGGAGGCGCATCGAGACGATGTTCTTCGACGGTCTTCCCGGCGGAGTTCTTGACGATCAGCGTGGAGGCCGACTTGAGCAACCCATACGCGAGCTCTCCTCCGGCGTCGAGGTCAGCGGGAATCATCACACGCGCAAGCGGATGCGGTTTGCCCCCAGAGCCCACGAGCACAGTGTCCGAGGATGCCCGGAGCAGTCCCCAAAGCAGGATGACGGGGTGTCTGGAGCACGCGACCATTTGGGAGAACGGGAAAAACTCGGTCGACTGGGTCGGTGAGAAGCTCGATCCGCCGCCTGACTGAAATTCTTCGTGGCGCACCACTGAACGCTGCAGTCCCGCGCTCAGATCGAAGTAGATACGTCCTTGAAAACGGTAGCGCTCGGCCACGATCGAGAATCCGCCTCCGGTAGGCAGTGCCCCATGCACGAGCAAGCGGATACCGTGCGGTAGGAACTTGACCGGTTGCGAGGGCGCGTTTGTACAGACCTTGCCCGTGGCGACTACAGAGTCAGAAGGCGCGGCGAGAATCCTTCCGTGAGCATCGAGTGCGGTGAGGTGTGTGATCACGGGGTGTGCGGTCGGTATCAAGACGAGGTACATCTGCGTGTGTGCGAGAACGCTGCTGGGCAGCGTCAAGAGCGTCGCTTCGTACTGGCCCGCGCCGCGCACCGACACACGTACGCTCGCCGAGCCAGCGGGCGCCGGCCCGCTGAGCGCGACTTCGTGCGAGCCGCAGCTGGTGCAACTGGCGATCGTTTCTTCATCGCCGCTGAAGCACCCGCCGGATTCCTGACCGCTGATTTCGACATTCACGTCGGCGTGTCGCTTCGGTGCACCCTTCTGGTGAGCAAAGAGTGAGGGCCGCAGGATTGCGGTGATGGTGAAGGGCCGTCCGCTGGGTGTCGTTCCGGTCGCGATCGTGGCTGTGTGACGAGACCCGACCCGGGGTTGCTCGAGAAGCCTCACATGGGCGCCGTCCGGCACGATTCTCGAGGATTGGTGCTTGGTGGCTGTGCCTGCGCACGCGCCCAGCGAGGCGCACGCTGCGAGCATCCCGATGCTGCAGAGAATGCGACTCGCCAGCACCCGCACATCATAGTTCCCTCGAGGAGCCGCCTAACGTCGAGGGCCTCCCGGATCACGTTAGGTGCTGGCAGAGGCTACCCGGCGCGTTAGCGGATCCCGCCTGAGGGTAGCTCTAACCAAGGTGCCACCGACTTGGCCGAAAGTCAGGCGTCGATCCGCCCGCCCACCGGTTGGCGTCGTGGTCGTGCTGAGCTTCATCTGCACCACCCTGTCGATCTATGACCTGTTTCTGCTGGGGACCCATGCTGTCTGAGAGCCGCTGAGCCTCGAGTTTTCCGGCCGTCGAAGTCGGGCCGTGCGACCGATCCTCATCGACACCTGCGGTTATCTCGTCTGCGCACCCCAGGCTCTTCTGCCAGTCGCTCGGATGGCCAACAGGTGCGCGGGCATCCGGAGTGGGTGAACGACAGCTATTTGGAGCCAACCCCGGCGGCGCCTGGCGCCGGGGGGGCCTCAGGCCGCTATGCGTTCTCGAGCCTCAAGCGTACCCGCGGTGTCTGAGAACACCATCGCACCGTCTTCGATCGCACCGAACCTGAGCGTCAGGATGTCGCGCGCATAGTTCTGGTAGAGCCGCCACGGCGTCTTTGATCCCTGCTTTGGGAACTGGTCGATCGCGCGCAACACATAGCCGGATGAGAAATCTATGAAGGGAAGCTTGGTTACGGACGGGTCGTGGTTTTCCGGCGTGCACTGCCGGTGTCCGTGCTCGTCCATGTGGTTGAGCAGGCGGCAGACGTACTCGCAGGTCAGATCGCACTTGAGTGTCCAGGAGGCGTTGGTGTAGCCGAGCGCAAAAGCCATGTTGGGAACACCGCTGAGCATCATGCCCTTGTAGCTGATCGTCTTTGACAGCTCGATCTCACGTCCATCCACCGAGAAGCTCAGGCCGCCCAGCACGAGCAGGTTCAAGCCGGTCGCGCTGACGATGAGATCGGCCTCCAGTTCGGCGCCGGAGGCGAGCTTGATGCCCGTCTCTGTAAAGGTGTCTATCTGCTCGGTGACGACCGAGGCACGTCCGGCGCTGAGCGCCTCGAATAGATCGCCGTCGGGGACCAGACACAGGCGCTGATCCCACGGGTTGTAGGCGGGCTTGAAATGCGTGTCGATGTCAAACCCCCGCGGCAGCTGGCGTTGGACTCCCTTTCGGATCAGTGCCTTGATCATCCCCGGTCTGTGTCGAGAGAGCTGGAAGATCAGCATGGTTAGCAGCACGTTCTTCCAACGCATGATCGAATAGGCGAGCTTGGCCGGAGCTAGCCGATGCAACAACTTGGCGATCGGGTCTTCGGCGGGCAGGGCGAGGATGTAGCTGGGGGAGCGCTGCAGCATCGTGACGTGTGCTGCGGTCTGCGCCATCGCGGGCACGAGTGTGACCGCGGTCGCGCCGCTGCCGATGACCACCACGCGCTTGCCGGCATAGTCGATGTCTTCGGTCCACCGCTGTGGATGGACGATCTGGCCCGTGAAGCGTTCCGCGCCGGGGAACTGCGGCGTGTAGCCCTCCTCATAGCGGTAGTAGCCGCTGCACATGAACAGGAAGCTGCAGCTAAGACGTACCGTCTCGCCGGTGTCGGTGTGCTGCGCCTCCACCGTCCAGCGTGTCTGTTCTGTGGACCAATCGGCTCCCACGACGCGATGGCCGAAACGGATCTTCTCCTGCACACCGTGGTCGGTCGCTGCCTGACGTACATAGTTGAGAATCGATGGCCCGTCGGCGATCGACTTAGCCTCGGTCCACGGCTTGAAGGAATAGCCGAGCGTGTACATGTCCGAATCCGAGCGTATGCCCGGATAGCGAAACAGATCCCAGGTGCCACCGATGCCATCACGCGCCTCGAGGATCGCGTAGGTCTTGCCGGGACAGTTGCTCTGCAGGTGACATGCGGCGCCGATACCGGAGAGGCCCGCACCGACGATCAATACGTCAACGTGTTCAAGCGACATTTTCAGTTCATCCCAAGGCTCGAAGTCACAGACTGCGTCGGCTTGGCTGGGCTCGTCCCAGATCCTCGTGTGAGGATACCGGTCCTGGCACACGACCTATTCCTCGGCGGCCAGGTGAGATCTTGACCAAGCGCCGCCTCCGTGACCGGAAGATCCCTTGCAGAGAGCCCTCAGTGAGCGCTCTATCGCTGCCGATAGATGACTTGCATCGTGTATCTTGCCGCCAATCAGATGGAGCTCTGATGTGAGCGTCGCCACGGACAGTGCGACCCTCCAAACCGCCCAGGACAGGTGAAGGGCTGATAGCTCCTTTCGCGCCCCCAACTTTCACGCGAGAGGAGCCACCGACCGACATGCCAAGCCATCCCCGACAAGGCGATCGGCCGACCTCGGACATCGAAACGGTCAAGCCTCAGAGCACGAGCTCTCTGGATGCACGCGAGCTCTGTGCCATCTTCGTCGGCGGTATTGCGGGCTCGCTGCTGAGGGCGTGGCTCGCGCGGAGGTTCGCGACAGGCGACGGCGATTGGCCGTGGGCGATCTTTGCGATCAATGTGAGCGGCTCGTTCGTGCTCGCCGGCGTGGCGACGCACCTGCAGGGACGCTCGCTGCGCTCGACGGTCCTCGGACCGCTGCTCGGCGTCGGCTTCTGCGGCGCGTACACGACGTTCTCCACGATGCAACTCGAGCTCGTGCAGATGATCGACCGCAATCGCTACGCGCTGGCGGGCTCCTACGCGCTAGGCAGCGTGCTCGCCGGGTTGCTCGCGATTTGGGCGGGCACGCTGCTCGTGCGCCGAACGCAGATGGCCCTATGAGTGCCTGGACGTGGGTCGGCGTCGCGTTGCTCGGGGGCGTCGGTGCGTGTGCTCGTTTTCTGATCGTGTGGCTGATCGCGATGCGCCACGGCGGCAACTTTCCGCTCGGCGTGCTCGCCGTCAACGCGAGCGGGTCGCTGGCGCTCGGGCTGCTCGCGGGGCTCGCGGTCAGCGGTGACTTGCTCGTGTTGACGGGGACGGCGACGCTCGGGTCCTATACGACGTTCTCTACTTGGATGTTTGAGACGCAGCGGCTGGGCGAAGAGCGATGGGTTCGGGCGGCGGTCCTCAACGTTGTGGTGAGCTTGGCGCTCGGGATCGCCGCGGTCGCGCTTGGGCGGACGATCGGGTCGCACGCGTGAACGAGCATCGGCTGACGGGGATCGCGTCGGGCGGCTAAACGACAGCGAGCCCTTTGCCGGAGCCGAACTAGATCCGTGCATCTGTTTCTAGTGGGAGCTCGGCGCATTCTTCAGGCTCGGCGGCGCTGTTCGTGATCTCGAGCGGCGGAGTGTCCTTGGCGCTCTCCGGCACGGACTCACCGATCAGCTACACGTGAGCGCCGGCGGCTTCCATGCTCCCCCGCCTGGCGCGGTCCCCACCGGCCGGGCGGCCCCGCGATTACGCCGCCGCCCACCAGCACAACCACGCGACGTGCTCAGCACCCACCTCGAGCGTGGCGGCGCGCCACGGGCCCGAGCGACCGTCCGGCCACGTCCCTGGTCCCTGCAAGTGTCGTGGGTCATAGCCCAGTGGGTCTCCGAGGGCCTTCGACAGCGCCTCCTTGCTGGACCACAGCGATGTGAAGAACCGGTCTCGATCCTCTTCTGGCGCTCCCGCGGCTCGTTCGGTGGGTGTGCGGATCGACTCGCCGAAGGCCTCATCGCAGGGCTCCACGCGCTCGATGTCCACGCCCACCGCGGAGCTGTGCCAGGCCACCAGCGCAAAGGGAAAGCTGTAAGAGCGTGATGTGAACCGCGCGCCGGTATGTGCGCTTGTCTCGCGCGCACGCTCACGTAGAGACGCCTCGTCTGAGAGCCCGACCGTGCAAGCGTCGATCAGCCGCACCTGTGGAGGCGCCTCATCCGCCCCGCACGCCACCAGGATCACCTGCTCCTCGCTCACACGCTCTTGACGGGAGCGCCATGCCAGCGGCTGCCGGCCGGCAGCTCCTCGCCGCGTAGCACCACCGAGTGTCCCCCGATGTAGGTGTTCGGCCCGAGGATCGTGTCGGGGAGCACAGCCGAAGTAGGCCCCATCGTGGCACCGACGCCTACATGCGTCGGGCCGATGCACAGTAGACGGTCGTGAAAGACATGGGTCATCAGGCAGGCCCCGCGGTTGATCGCGCAGCCATCCGAAAGATCAACCATGTCGAACTCGGTGATCGCCGTCGTCTCGCACCACACGCCGCGCCCTATCTTGGCGCCCATTGCACGCAGATACAGCGACATCAGGGGTGTGCCGATCGCAAAGCGCAGCAGCCATTCACTAGCCAGCTGCTCGTGGGCGGTGTTGATGAGCTCGTCGCGCCAAACGAAGAACGACCACAGCGGGTGCCGGCTTGCGCGATAGCGACCGATCACCATCCACTTGAGCGCCACCGCGATACCGGCCGAGCACAGGCCGGAACCGAGCACCAACAGCGGGCAGAGCATGATCATCGCTGCGATGCCCTCTCGCCCACCGATCATGTCGAGGATCAGCAGGTCGAGCAGGCCAATCGACAGAGAGATCGTGTTGGGCAGCAGGATCCGGATCGCGTCCATTACGCCTCGCGCAAAGACAAGCCGCTTCGGTGGCTCCGTGGTGCGGGCCGGATCCGCGAGCTCTGGGACGCGTGGCAGCTCCAGCGCAGGCACCCCGAACCAGGATGTTCCCTGGGCGGGCTCGCGTGGAGCGAGCGTCAGCACGCCGATCAGACTGTCATCGCCGAGGCGGGTACCCTCGCGCAGCACCGCGCCGGGACCAACGAAAGTGCGGCTGCCGATCTCGATCGGCTCGACGTGCAGCCACCCCCCGCGGGCCCTTGCCCCACAGAAGCCCACGTCGTCGGTGGCCTGGCTGAGCTCGCCGAAGGAAACCAGCCGGTTCAGGCCGGTCGCGGTCGAGATCTCGGTGCGCCGTCCAACCCGGATGCCCATCAGCCGCAACCAACCGCGGGTATAGAGCGAGGCATAGAGCGGGAAGAGAGCGCCGCCGGCCGACTCCTTCAGGTCGCCGGTGAACCACAGCGCCCAGCCCAGTCCTCCGTCCTCGCCGTGCCACCCCGGGCGCACGAGCTTCCATACCAGCCGCAGAGTCAGCGCGACGAGCAGCGCGAGCGTCACAGTGGAGAGGCCCACGATTACCCCCGCCTCACCGGCGATAGTGGCGAGCGAGGAGCCCAGCGAGCCGCCCAGCGAGGGAGCCGGGGCGCCGACCAGGGCGAGCAGAACGACACCGGGGGCGACGGCGAGCAGGGCAAGCAGCCCCTCCCAAGCGAGACTGGAGGCGAACATGAGCTTCCACGCGCGCGCGTGGCGACTCGGCATGGGAGCTTCCGGTGGCCAATCCCGGCCGGCCGGACCGAGGTAGCGAGGAGGACTGCCACCCCAGTGCTCGCCGGCGGGGATCGCACCGGAAATGACGCTGCCGGGCTCGATCTCCGCACCGTCGCCGATGCTGGCGCCGGGAGCGAGCAGGGTCCTCGCGCCGACGCTCGCATCGGCGCCGATGCGCACCTCACCGACCACCAGCTCCTGGCCATCGATCCACCAGCCGTGCAGATCGACCTGAGCCTCCAATGTGGCCCCGGCGCCGATCCGCACGAGCGAAGTCAGAGTTGGCATGCTCCCAAGGCGCGCACCGCGACCCACTTCGGCGCCGAGCAAACGGGCGTAACGCTCGGCCCAGGGGGTCCCGGCAAGCCGAGCGAGGTGGCAGTACTCGCCGAGGCGCTCGAGAAACCACACACGACAGGCAAGCCAGGAATCGCGCGGATAGCGCCCAGGGCGCAACCGGGGCAGCAGCACGCGCCGGGCCAGTACCGCGATCGCAACTCGACCGGCGGGACTGGCGAGCAAAAGCCAGCAGCCGATCAGCCATCCCCAGCTCACGTGGGGCAACCCGTCGGGCTCGATGTTTCCATAGCTGAGCGCGGCGATGATCCACTGTGCGGAGGCCAGTGCGGTGAGGACGATCACCCCTGCCAGCTGCATCGCACCGAGTACCCGCGACGGGGTGGGCGCGGGGCCGGCCTGATCGCCGCGGACTTCCCCGAGGTGCTCCAGACGCGCCGCCAGCGCTCCGAGGTTACGGAACTCATACACATCTGAAACCGCGACCGAGGGGAAGCGCTCGCGCAGCGCCGAAACGAGCTTTGCGGCCACCAGCGAGCTGCCACCCGAGGCGAAGAAGTCAGTATCGGCGGCCATCTCGACGGGACCGAGTTGATCGGCGAAGCGCTCGGCCAGCCACGCCGCGGTACCACTCAGCGACGGGTCGGTCGCGCCCGCGGCGCCCCGCGGTGGCCACGGAAGCGCGTTGCGGTCGACCTTGCCCGACCCTGCCATCGGCATCGCGTCCAGGACGACCACCAACGGCGCCAGACCGTCGGATAGCTGCTCGGCCACCTGGGCACGAACGTGGGAGACGTTGACGTCGCCTACGACATAGCCGACGAGGATCTTGTTGGCACCGGCAGTGCTCTGCACCGCCGCCGCCGCCGCGCGCACCCCGGGCACCGCGCTCAGCTGTGCCTCCACTTCACCCAGCTCCAGCCGCCGACCACCGAGCTTGACCTGATGGTCGCGGCGAGAGATGAACTCCAGACCGGCGATCGTCTCGCGCACGATGTCCCCCGATCGATAGGCGCGCTCCCAGCCAAGCGAGGGCACACCGGCGTAGCGCTCGGCGTCGAGTACCCGGTCCAGGTAGCGCCCGAGCCCGACACCACCGATGACCAGCTCCCCGGGCTCGCCGAAAGCGACCGCTGCACCGGATTCATCCAGGACGGCGATATCCCAACCGGCCAGCGGCCAACCGATCGTGATGCTCTCCTGCGGACGAACGCGAGCGGCGGTCGTTACAACTGTGGCCTCAGTCGGGCCGTAGGTGTTCCAGACCTCGCGTCCGCGCGCCAGGCGCCAGCCGAGCTCCGCTGGGCAAGCCTCGCCACCGAGGATCATCAGGCGAACATCGGCGAGTGTCTCTTCATCCCACAGCGCCGCTAGCGTCGGAACCGTCGAGATCACACTCACCCCGTGCTCAGCCAGCCATGGCCCGAGATCAGCGCCCGAGCGCACGAGTGTTCGCGGAGCGCAGACGAGCGCCGCGCCGTTTGACCATGCCAGCCACATCTCCTCGCAGCTCCCGTCAAACGCGACCGACAGGCCGGCCAGGACACGGTCCTCGGGTCCCACGCTCCACAGTCTGGCCTCGGCGTCAACAAACGCGGCGGCCGAGCGGTGGCTGACCGCGACTCCCTTCGGCTGGCCCGTGGAACCGGAGGTGAAGATGATCCAGGCGTCGTCATCGACGCTCAGCTCACCCGCCTCACCGCATGTGAGACCCAGCCGCCGCAAGCGCAGGCCATCCTCGAGCACTCCGCAGACGTCGGCCTGTTCGCATATCAGCTCGGCACGGGCCGTCGGGTCATCAGCGTCCACGGGTACGTAGGCGGCGCCCGCGCACATGACGGCGAGGATCCCGAGGTAGAGGTGGGATTCTCCGCTGGGAAGACAAACGGCGACCCGGTCGCCCGGGCCGATGCCTTCATCGCGCAGACTCTGGGCAAGCCGGCTGACCCGCTCCCACAGATCGGCATAGGTGAGGATCGCGTCACCGCCCTCGATGGCCACCCGGTCGCCGTGTCGTCCAACGGTCTCCCGGAGGATGTCGGGCAGCGTGCGCGTTGCTGGCGTGTGGGTGCAGACTGCCGTCGCATCCGGTTGGCGCGTAACGTCGAGGATCGACATATCGCAGGAAGTAAAGCCTCTGAAGTCTTTACATTCCGCAGGCTGAAGTTGTCTTTTGGTTAGGCTGTGGGACTGGCGGACCGTAGAAGCGGGGACGCCGTTCTCGAGTACCGTCTGGCTCGGGCAAAGCGTGATTTTCAGCCAGCGAAGACCTCGAGCGGCCGCGCACGCCGGCCCTCGAGTACAGCCAACAGGCACGCGGCGGTAGCCGCCGCGCATGCCAGCACGAACGCCAGGTGGGCGCCGCCCGCCTCGATCAGGGCGCCGCCGAGCGCGGAGCCGGCGGCGATACCGCCAACCAGTGCCGCCGTCTGCCAGGTGAACGCCTCGGCGATAGCTCCAGCCGGAGCCAGCGTGCTGATCAGGGTGTATTGGCAGCTGAAGACGGGGGCTGTCGCGAGACCCGCCAGAACGCTCGAGACGATTGCCCACGCAAGCGAATCCACCAACAGCAGCGGCACGGTGAGAACCGCGCCAAAGGCCAGCAGCCGCACGTGACGGACGCTAACCGCCTGGCGCCAGCTATGCGTGCTGTAGAGCACCCCACCGGCCATGCTGCCGAGGCTCCACAACGCCAGCAGCACTCCCGCCAGTCCGTGAGAGCCGAGCTGACCGGCCAGCGCCGGCAAACCCACCTCGACCGCTCCGATCATCGTCCCGACCGCGAGCGCACAGGCGAACACCGACCGTAGCTGGGAACTCGAGAGCGCACCACGACGCTCCCGAGGCTCACGAGACCTTCCGCGCCAGCGACGGGCCAGCGGCGCGCTCGCGAACATCGCTGTCCCGATCACCGTGACGGCCGCGCCCGTGAGCACCGCAGCCGCGGGCGAGGCGAGCTCGATCACGACCGCGACGAGTAGCGGCCCCAGCACCCAGATGATCTCCTGGGAGATCGCGTCCAGCGCATATGCCGCTTCACGGTCCGCCGGATCGATCGCCACCTCCGGCCACAGCACCCGCAGGCAAGCCGACACCGGAGGTGTCAGAGCACCGGCCAGCGCCACGACGAGTACGATCACCCACGCGGGCGCCCCGCCACCCAGCACGACCAGCAAGATCAGCAGCGCTCCCTGCCCGGCCGCGCACGGTGCCAGTACGGGCACCTGCCCGAGCCGGTCGACTAGTGCACCCTGCACCGGCGCGACCGCGGCGCTACCGATGGTGAAAGCCCCGACCGCCAGACCGGCGAGCAGAAACGAACCGGTCTGACCGCGCACGAACAGCAGGATCGCCAGGGAGCAGATGCCAAGCGGCATACGGGCCAACACCGAGCTGAGGAGCAACTGGCGCACACCCTCGGTGCCGAGGACCGAACGGTAGCGAGAAACCATCACTCCACATTAGACCGCAATTGAGATCCCGCTTAGGCGATCTGAGCGTCCGAGGGCACTGCCATCTTGTCGGGTGCCGCTACCGGTCTGATCAATGAATGCGCTACTTGTTCTGCTAGGAGTTTTGCTCGGGGTGATTCTCGCCACCCTGGCGCTGGGGGCACGCCTGAATCGCATGCGGGCGCGAGCTCTGCTTACGGAGTCAGAACGCGATGGCGAGCGCACGCAGAACCTCGAGTTGATCGAGCGTCACGAGCGGGAACTGGAGGGCGCAAGGGAGCATCACGCCCAGCAGCTGGCAAGCGTCAAAGAGCAGGTTGCGCTGGTTCAGAGCAACCGTGAGCAGCTACGAGACGAACTGAAGTCGATCTCCGCTGACGTTCTCAAGCAGACCGGCGATTCGCTCGCGCAACGCCTGACTGACCAGCGTCGCGCCGAGGAGCAGCGCGCCGCCAGCGAGATGGACAAACACGCCGCGGAGATCAAGCGGGTCGTCGCGCCGATCACAGAGCATCTCCAGAAGGTGCAGGCGCAGGTGCAGACACTCGAGCGCGATCGCAAGGAGACACATGGCACCGTGCGTCAGCTTTTCGAGACCGTCACACAGGAGGTCGGCAAGCTGCGGATGGAGACAGGCACGCTGGTTTCAGCGCTCAAGCGTCCCCAGGTCCGCGGCTCCTGGGGCGAGATCCAACTGCGCAACGTAGCCCGCATCGCCGGGATGACCGACCACGTCGACTTCCACGACCAGCGCACGCTCGACGCCGGTGACGACGGGCGTCTGCGCCCGGATATGACCGTGCACCTACCGACCGGGCGCGATGTCGTAGTCGACTCGAAGGTCCCACTCGACGCCTACCTGGCGTCGCTTGAGGCACGCGACGATAGCGAGCGTGAACGCGAGCTGGATCGTCACGCAACACAGCTGCGTACACACCTCGACAAGCTTGCGGCGAAGTCCTACCACGCCAAGCTGGAGCGCTCGGCGGAGTTCGTGGTGTGCTTCATCCCGAACGAGGCCTGCTACGTGGCGGCGCTCGATCGAGATCCTCGGCTGCTCGAGCACGGCGCGCAGAAGGGCGTGTTGATTGCGACTCCGACGACTCTGCTGGCGCTGCTGCATGCGACCCATTACGGCTGGCGCCAGGCGGAGGTCGAGCAGTCGGCCCTGAAGATCGCCGCCGCCGGCAAGGAGCTGCACAAGCGCTGCGCACGTTTTTTGACCTCCTTCAGCAAGCTCGGCCGTCAGCTCGACTCCGCGACGGGCGCCTACAACGAGGCGGTCGGTTCTCTGGAGGCACGCGTGCTTCCGCAACTGCGCAGCTTCGAGCAGTTCCAGGCTGGATCGGATCGCAAACTGGAGGTGCCCAAGGCGCTGGATGCCTCCCCGCGTGTGATGACAGCGGTGGAGCTGACCGCGACCGAGGAAGACGGGTTGCCGGCCCCACACCCAGTCACAAAACTCACGTCCGCGGCGGAGATCGCGATCGACGATCTGCGTGTCTCGAGCTCCTCCGAGCGCTAGTCAGCCGAGCGTTTCTCGAGTACCGGCAATACGCCCATCCGAGGACGGCGGCCAAAACGGCCACTCCTCAAAGGAGCGGCATCGTCGCTCACCGTCAAACGCGACGATCCACAGATCGCGATATGTCTGTGTCACCGGGTCTCCGTAGCGCACTTCGACCCGTACCACCCCGAGTTCTCCCTCTACAGCGACGATCTCACTGTCCATCGCAAACACCTCATCTGGACCCTCCCGCTCGGCCTCCCACATGCGAGCAATCGCGGCGAGTCCCTCATGAGGACGCTCAAACGGGGCCGTTTGATAGGTCGCCCGCGCTGAGAACAGCTGCTCGAGCGCATCCGTTCCCGGGGTGCGCCACGCCCGCTCGTAGGCGTCGATCCATCGCCTTAGCTGATACCGATCCACCTGTCCTCAAGCGTAGCCGAGCATGCTCAGCCCAGCGCCCACTCGGCTTTAGCTAGCCTGCATTGCCAATGGCCGATCAGCGCGTCTTGAACCTCGCACAAATTCTCGTGCGCTATTCGACCGAGGTGCAGCCGGGCGAGCTGTGCGCGATCGAAGGCGAGAGCCCAGCGGAGCCGTTGATCCAGGCGATATATGAAGAGGTTCTGCGCGCCGGTGGACATCCGACGGTCCTGATGAGCCCGGAGCGTGCCCAGGCGGCGTTCTTCGCGCTGGCCGACGAGGAGCAACTGGAGCACGTCTCCCCGTTCGCGCGCCAGCTGGCCGAGCAGGCCGATGTGCGAATCCGTGTGCTGGCCAGCGCCAATCCGCGTGAGCTCTCCGATGTCGATCCGCAACGCCCGGTTATTCGTCAGCGCGCCAACTCACAGCTGATGGAGCGAATCATGGCCCGTTCAGCCGCCGGTGAGCTGCGCTGGGTGCTGTGCCAGTATCCGACCAACGGCTACGCCGGCGAGGCCGAGATGAGCCTCACCGCCTATGAGGACTTTTTGTACCGCTCCTGCCTGTGCGAGGAGGAGGATCCGGTGGCCAGCTGGCGTGAGCGCTCCAGCGAGTTGATGCGTCTCGCCGACTGGATCGAGGGCCGTGAGGAGGTCCATGTGAAGGGCCCTGGCACCGATCTGCACCTGTCGATCGCGGGCCGGCACTTCATCGCCGCCGACGGCAAGCGCAACATGCCAGACGGCGAGTTCTTCACCGGTCCGGTCGAGGACTCCGCGCAGGGCACGATCGCATTTCACTTCCCGACGACCTTCAGCGGCCGCGAGGTTTCCGGCGTGTCACTACGTTTCAAGGACGGTGTGGTCCTAGACGCCAGCGCAGAGCGCGGCGAAGAGCTCCTGCACCAGATGCTCGACGCCGATCCCGGGGCACGTCGCCTCGGCGAGCTTGGGATCGGCACCAACTACCAGATCACCCGCGGTACACGCTCGATCCTCTTCGACGAGAAGATCGGGGGAACCGTGCACCTAGCGCTCGGTCGCTCCTATCCGGAGACGGGAGGAAAGAACGAGTCCTCCCTGCACTGGGATCAGATCTGCGACCTGCGCAAGGGCGGCACGGTCACCGTCGATGGTGAGCTACTCCAGCGTG
Source organism: Solirubrobacteraceae bacterium (assembly GCA_036561505.1). Classification (GTDB taxonomy): domain Bacteria; phylum Actinomycetota; class Thermoleophilia; order Solirubrobacterales; family Solirubrobacteraceae; genus Palsa-744. Next base: position 26,423 of record DATBPE010000221.1, on the reverse strand, counting down.
ACGGGGTCTTCCAGGTCTGAGCGCGCCCGCGGCGCAGTGCTCGTGCGCCGCCGAGGAAAACAAGCCAACACCAGCAGAGCGATCGCGACCGGGACGGTGGCCGGTAGCTCGTCCACGACCAAGAACAGCAGATCGAAGGCGAGCGCAAACACCGCGACCAGCAGCGCACCGGTGAGCTGTGCCCGAGGTCTGCTGCGGGCCAGCAACGCACCGAGCAACCCAGCGACGAACAGGTCCCCATAGCCGATCACAGCCGACCCGAAGTTGGCGCTCTGCAGCATCGGCAATCCGCCGGCGGGATGGGCGGCGTTGAGTGCGTCATTGGGTGCCTGTAGGAGATCTGAGATCACCAGAGCAGTGTCGGCCACGGCCATCAATACGATCCCCACGGCGAGCCACCGGGCCGGCGTGAGTGCCGCCAACAGAGTGCCGAGCGCGGCACAACTCAGAGCCACCAGAATGCTCGCGGCCCCCTGGCCAGCCAACCCTCCACCATCCACCCAGGCCAGCCCGAACAGCACCGGGACGACAAGCACGTTACGGGGACGCGCGCCCCGCGCGAGCCAGCCCAGGCAGAGGATCGCGAGAATCGGCACGGCCACCAAGGCGAGATAGGTCAGGTCTTTAGCGCTGGGATTGGCGTACGCGCCGGCAAGCAACACGAATACGATCAGCGAAAGCGCCGGGATCGTCGCCCACATCCTGCTGCGCAACCGCGACAGGCCGGCCATCGCACCAGCGCCAGAGAGAGCCACCGTCGCACCCTGTCCCAGTGACAGAGCGGCGATCGATATCCAGAACGGAATCACCGTTGACCAACATAGACTCCACTCATGTCCGATTCGCGGCGACGTATCTACCAGGCCGGTGCGCTGCTGGTGAGCACCGTCGCCGTCCTGGGGGTGGTGATCGCCGTTCTCACCAGCTCAGGTGCGCAGCCGCTCAAACCCGGCAAGCCGGTTCCCGGGAGGAAGGCAAGCATCGACCTATTCGCCGGTATTCCGCAAAGCGCCACCAGACTCGGCTACCCGAACGCGCCCATCACGATGGTCGAGTTCGGTGACCTGCAGTGTCCATACTGCGCCTGGTTTGCCGATCACACACTCCCGGCACTCGTCTCCCGCTATGTCCGTGAGGGGCATCTGCAGCTCCTTTTCGCTGGCCTTGACGGCCTCGGTCACGACTCCCGACGCGCCGCGCAGATGGCAGACGCACTGGCGCGGCAGAACCATCTGTGGCAGTTTGTCGATCTCGCCTACCGCAACCAGGGCGATGAGAACAGCGGCTATGTCACCGACGATTTTCTGCGCGCGATCGCCGGGGTGATTCCGGGCGTGGATGTGCAGCGGGCGATGACCGAACGTAGCTCAGCGGCGGTCAGCGAGCAGATCGCGGCCACGATGGAGATGGCCCACCGGCTGCGTCTGGTCGTGACCCCGTCCTTCCAGCTGTTTTACACAGGAAAGCCACCGCGGCGCTTCTCTCCGCAGTCACTGGAAAGCGACTCCTTCACCGGCACCCTGCAGCGGATGCTCACCAGCGGATGAAAACCCTCATCCATCGGCATGCCCGTCCAGGGCCAGCGGGCAAGTGACACGCTGGAACTGGACATGGGAGGAGCATCCACCCCAGGAGCGCCAGACGCCCGACGAGGCTTCCGAGCCGCCCACGGATAGATCACCCGAGCGTGAGCGGATCCTCCGACGCCGTCGCACGGCAGCGGCTGCCCTCGCCCTGATCGGGGTGGCGGCGCTAGCGCTTGCGCTCGGCGCCCTGGGCTCCCACGGACATCACTCTCGGCCATCCGCCGCGCCCAGGCGAGGGGCGAGGAGAACCCTCACGGTGACGCAACGCGACGCCGCACGCAGCCACGCGGAGGAACGAGCAATCGAGCGGGTTCTCTCCTACACGCCGTTCGTGGTGCGAGGCGGTGATGAGGGAAACGAGGTGGCGTTGACCTTCGACGACGGGCCGGGCCCCTATACGCAGCGGCTCGTGGACACGCTGAACTCCCTACACGTGCACGCCACGTTCTTCGCGATCGGTGAGGAGGAGCGTTACTTCTCCTCCGGCACGATAGATGAGCTGCGCTCCGGCGACACCGTCGGCGACCACACCGAGACGCACCCGATGATGGCTCTGCTCTCGCCCCACGAACAGCATGAAGAGCTGCTGGAACCGATCTACCGGATCGAACTGCTGGGTGGGCCGCGGCCGCGTCTGTTTCGGCCGCCCTACGGCTCCTTCAACGCAGCCACGTTCAAAGAGCTGCGGAAGTTGCACCTGCTGATGGTGCTGTGGTCCACAGACACCAGCGACTACACGCTCCCCGGCGTCTCGGCGATCGTCGACAGCGCGCTTGCGGGTGCCCGTCCCGGGGCGATCATCCTGATGCACGACGCCGGCGGTGACCGCTCGCAGACGATCGCCGCGCTGCCGCAGATCATCCGAGGTCTACGCCAGCGCGGGCTGCAACCCGTGACGGTTCCGCGCCTTTTGCTCGACGACCCGCCGCCACCCGGCCAACCGATCCCCAAGAGCCTGAGCGGCGGCTGAGGCAGTCGCCTACGATACGGCTGTGAACGCGCCCGCCACGAAGGCGCCACCGATTCTGCACCTCTCCTCGGTAGTGGGCAGTGCGCTGCGCGACAACGACGGGGAACGGCTCGGGAAGGTGGAGGATCTGATCGTCCGCCTCGGCGGGATCGGCTACCCGCCGATCACCGGCGTGCTGGTGAACGTCGCCGGGCGGACCTCCTATCTGGGCGCGGACCGCGTGTCGGAAATCGGCGCCGGTGGTGTGGTGCTGCGCAAGGCCAAGCTCGATCTGCGCCATTTCGAGCGGCGCAGCGAGGAGGTTCTGTTGCGCCGCGACGTACTCGACCGTCAGCTGATCAACGTCGACGGCGCGCGGCTGGTGCGCGCGAACGAGATAGAGCTCGCGCTCGTGGCGGGATCCTGGCGAGTGGTTGGCGTGGACACCGGGCCTCGCGGCGGGCTGCGCCGCCTCTTGCCCAAGCCGCTGGGCGAGCGCATCGCTACCGGCGAGTTCCTGGACTGGGCGAGCGTCGAGCCGTTTGTCGGGCATGTGCCGACCGTGCGTCTGCGCATCCCGCATCCCAAGCTCGCAAAGCTGCATCCCGCGCAAATCGCCGACCTCGTGGAGGCCGCCTCGCGGCGCGAGGGCGAGGAGATCATCCAGGCCGTCGGTGAGGACGACCGGGAGCTGGAGGCGGATGTCTTCGAGGAGCTCGACGATCAGCACCAGCGCGAGTTCCTGGAGGATCGCAGCGACCCCCAGGTCGCGGAGATCCTCACGCGCATGGCCCCCGATGACGCAGCCGATGTGATCGCCGAGCTGTCCGAGGAGCGCCGCGAGAGAGTGCTGAGCATGGTGCCCGTGAGCCACCGCATCAAGGTGCGTGCGCTGTTGGGATACGACCCCGCCGAGGCAGGCGGACTGATGAGCCCCGACTTCATTTCCCTCTCGCGGCACACCAGCGTGACCGAAGCCCTGGCGGCTCTCAGGACAAGCGATATCGCGCCGCAGCTGCTGACGGCGGTGTTCGTCAATTCCGCCGAGGGGATCCTCCAGGGCAGCGTTCCGCTGGCCGCGCTCTTGCGAGCGGACGCCAATGACTCCCTCAGCACTCTGGTCAAGCACGACCTTCCCCACTTGCGAACGGATGCGTCCTTCGAAGAGGTGGCGCGCCTGATGGCCGACTACAACCTCACCAGCGCGCCCGTCACCGACGAGAACAAGCGGATGGTCGGGGTGATCACCGTCGATGACGTTCTAGAGGCGATGCTGCCACGCGGCTGGCGGCGGCGTTTTGGACTGTTGGGCGAGGACTAAGACCCCCACCGGCTCGGGCCAACGGCGATGAATACACTGGTTCGCGTGAACTTCCCGGCGAGCAAATTCGATGGCGGTCCAAGTACCACCCATCATGCGCCGTATCCGCTCGGCCGTCCGCGGCCGTCCGCGCCTGCCTGCGCGGGTTAGTTCACGACGAACCCGAGTATTCGTTCTGCTCGGCCTGCTCGGCCCCGGCCTGATCGCCGCCAACGCCGGTAACGACGCGGGTGGTATCGCTACTTACTCCTCGGTCGGCGCGAAGTACGGCTATGGCCTGCTGTGGGTGATGGTCCTGATCACGGTCTCCCTGGGGATCGTGCAGATGCTCGCGGCCCGCATGGGGGTCGTCACCGGAAAGGGCCTGGCGGAGCTGGTGCGCGAGGAGTACGGGATCCGCTGGTCGGTGCTCGCCACCAGCGCGGTGCTGATCGCCAACCTCGGTATCTGCATCTCGGACTTCGTCGGTGTCGGCGCGGCGCTCAGCCTGGCGCACATCCCCGTGCAGATCTCAGTCCCGATCGTTGCGCTGAGCATCTGGCTGATCATCGTGCGCGGCTCCTACCGTTCGGCCGAGCGCGTCTTTATCTGGCTGACGATCCCGTTCTTTGCCTACCCGATCGCCGCGATCCTCGCCCATCCGCACTGGGGTGCTGTGGGCAAAGCGATTGTCTCCCCTGAAATCCAAACCAACTCCACTTTTCTGCTGCTGTTCATTGCCACCGCCGGCACGACGATCACCCCCTACATGCAGCTCTACCTGCAGTCCGCGGTGGTGGAGCGCGGAGTCCGGGAGGAGGAGCTGCGCGGCGAGGAACGCGAGGCTGTCGCCGGTGCTGTTTTCGCCAACGTGATTGCCTGCTTCATCATCATCGCCACCGGCGCGACCCTGTATACGCACGGGATTCACAGCATTGGCTCGGCGGCGGACGCGGCGCGGGCGCTGAACCCGTTCGCGGGCCGCTACGCGGAGGTGCTGTTCGGGATCGGGCTGTTCGGGGCGAGCGTCCTGGCTTGCGCGATCCTGCCGATAGCCACCTCCTATGTCGTCTCGGAGTCGCTCGGTTACGAGAAGGGCGTCGGGCGCCGCCGGGAGGAGGCACCGGTGTTCGTGAGCATCATCACCGGCATGATCGCGCTCGCGGCGTTCGTGGCGATGATCCCGGGGGTTCCGGTGATTTCGCTGCTCGTAGCGGTGCAGGTCGTAAACGGTCTGCTGCTGCCGATCAACCTGTTTTTCATCTGGCGGCTGTCGCGCTCGGTCCGGGTGATGGGCCGCCGGCGCACGGGCGGTTTGCTCAACGGTGCCGCGGGACTGACCGTGGCGGTCAGCTCCACCCTGTCGCTGGCTCTGGTCGTGGTTACCGTGCTCGGCCTGTAGGGAGCTACTTGGCCGCTGCCCGGCTGGAGGGACGCGCTGAGCGTTTAGCGGGTTTGCACAACAGCGCGGCGCCGATCGCGCCGCCGAGGTCGCCGAGCGCCGCGATGTGCACCTGCGGGGGCCGCGAGTCGGAGAACAGATGCGGTCCCATCGCCTGGGAGATCCGCTCGGCGTAGGGCTCACCGAGACGGATCCCCAGCCCGCCCCCGAGGATCACGCACTCGACGTCCAGCAGATTCACCGCCGAGGCGATCGCGGCCGCCAGTGCCTGCACGGCCCGTTCGATCAGCTCGTTGGCCAGCTTGTCTTCTTGGGCCAGCGCTCGCGCCCAGATGCCGCTGGTCAGACGCGTGCGGTCGTGGTGCTTCATCAGCTTGAACAGGTCTGTCTTGCGGCCTTTCTTGACGAGCTTGCGCGCGTACTCTTCCATTGCCGCTCGACCGGCATAGGCCTCCATGCATCCGCGGCGTCCACAGGTACAGCGCGCCCCACCGATCCGTATCACCATGTGCCCGATCTCCCCGGCTCCTCCGCGCCCGACCCACGGTTTGCCGCCCAGGATCACTCCGCCGCCCACGCCGGTGCCCCAGAAGACTCCCAGCAGAGAGCTGTACGCTCGCCCCGCCCCCAGCTGGAACTCGACGTCGGTCGCGACCTGAACGTCGTTGCCGAGCTTCACCTTCGGTCCGAGCGCGGCCTGCAGCTTGCTCGCCAGGGGGAACGTTCCCTCCCAGCCGGGCAGGTTGCGGGCACTGGTGACGTTGGGGCCTTCGATCGTTCCCGGCGAGCCGACCCCGATGCCCGCAAGCGCGGAGGGCTCGACCTTCGCGGCCTGGGCCGCCTCGCGCAACGTCAGCTCGATCTCCGCGGCGACGTCCGCCGGCCCACCACTGGTCGGGGTGGGATGACGTGCCGCACCGAGTACGTGGTGCTGCTCGTCGATCACCACAGCCTGGATCTTCGTGCCACCGAGATCAATCCCGCCGTATGCGCCCATGCGCTGGAAATGATCGCAGAACGTGAGCAACACCGGGATATTTAGGCTTCCTTGGGCTCTTTCTTCGTCACCTCTTATAGGCTCGGAGCACTATTTGGCGGTGCGGCGCGCCAGTGGGAGCAGGGACCAGGACGACAGGCCCACAACAATCCAGGTCCATTAACCCCGCGCCCGCCGGGCCACCAAATTCAGATATGACAGAAACAACCGGAGTTCCCTGGCTGAGCTGGTTGCTTGCGCTGCTGTGTGCCGCGGCGATCCTCACCGCCGTTCTGGTGATCGGGCCGACCTCGCAGTCGGCTGCTACCCGCAGCCGCATCGTCACAGTCCAGCGGGGAGTGGTCCAGTCGACCGTCTCCGGTAGCGGCAATCTCCAGGCCGCGGAGCAGCTCGATCTCGGTTTCAAGACCGCCGGCACGGTCGAACACATATATGTCAGTGAAGGGCAGCACGTCACCCAAGGCCAGCTGCTGGCCGAACTGAATCCGCAGAGCGCCACAGTCAATCTCGAACAGGCCAAGGCGAGCCTGCAGGCGGCCGAAGCCACGCTCGTCTCAGAGGAAGAAAACGGCGGGGAAACATCCAGCTCCCAGAGTCAGGGTAATCCCAGTGCACGCGCCGCCACCTACACCGAGGATCGCGAGGCTGCCCGTCCCACAGCAGGTTCGGTCTCCTCGGCGCCGGCGAGCACGCCACCCACGAGGAGCACCCCCACCACGGGCTCCAAAACAGTGAACAGGACCACGCCTCAGAAGAAGCCCGAGCGTACGGGCGGCTCGACCAGCTCGCAAACCACGACTGCATCAGGCGCGAGCACCACCAGCGAAACCGAAAAAACGAGGCAGAGCGCCGCGACCCGCGAAGCGAACCTCGCCTCCGCCAGAGCCGCCGTCAAGAGCGACCGCCTGGCGGTACTGAGCGACGAACAATCGGTGGCGAGCACCAGACTGTATGCGCCCTTCAGTGGCACGATCGTCTCGCTCTCGGGTGAAGTCGGAGAAACGGTTTCCGGCGGGGGGACGAGCAAGGCGTCAAGCGCCGGCTCCTCGAGTTCCTCGGCGTCGTCCTCGAGTGGCCTCGGTGCCGCGGCTTCTCGCTCGACGGGTGCGAGCTCGAGCTCGAGCTCATCGGGTTCGTCCTCCTCCGCTTCCTCCTTCGCGGTGTTGAGCGACCTCTCGAGGATCGATCTCGTCGTTCCGTTGAGCGAGTCCGAAATCGTCCATGTCCATACCGGCCAGCCCGCCACCGTCACAGTTGAAGCACTCGAAGGGGTGAAGCTGGCCGCCCATGTGGTGAGTATCGCGACGCTGTCGAGCAGCAACAGCGGGGTGGTGAGCTATGACGTCACTTTCGCACTCGATCAGTTGCAGTCCGGTTTGAAGCCCGGCATGAGCGCCTCGGCGGAAGTCGTCGTCAAGCAGGCCGAAGGTGTGAACGTTCCTAGCAGCGCCATCTCCGCTGGGACGGTCACGGTCCTCAGCGCCGGCAAGCAGGTGCGCCGCACGGTGCTCACCGGGCTGGCTGGTAACAGCTCGACGATCATCCTCAGTGGCCTGAGGGCTGGGGAACAAATCGCTTTGCCGGTGGCCAGCGCCGGCACCGGCGCCAGTCTTCTCTCCAGATTGGCCGGACGCTCCGGCGGCACGCTGGGTGGTCTCGGCGGTGGTGGCGGCGGTGGATTTGCCGCGCGTGGTTTCGGGGGCGGCGGGCTGGCCGGCGGGAGATAGAGGCGCGCGATGATCAAACCCAAGCCGGGCTCATCGGGTTCCCCCAAGCGGATGCGCACTGCCCGCAAGCGGCCGTTGATCGCGCGTTTGTCAGCGGGCGCGACCGTCGCGCCCGAAGCGCAACGTCGTGCAAACACACCGGTCATCCAGGTTCGCGAAGTCAGCAAGACATACGAGCTGGGTCAGATCAAGGTGCGCGCTTTGCGCGATGTTTCGCTGAGCATCGAGCGTGGGGACCTGGTGGCGATCATGGGCAGCTCGGGCAGCGGCAAGAGCACGCTGATGAACATCCTCGGGTGCCTGGATGTCCCCACCAGCGGCCGCTATGCGATCGACGGAACCGACATACGCGACACCGACGAGGACGATCTCTCCGACCTGCGCAACCGCAAGATCGGGTTTGTCTTTCAGAGCTTCAACCTCGTGGCGCGCACCAGCGCGCTCGCAAACGTCGAACTGCCACTCGCCTATGCGGGGCTCGCGCGCGCCGCGCGTCGTGCTCGAGCGGCGGCGGCGCTCGACGCGGTGGGAATGGCCAACCGGCTCCACCATCAGCCCTCGGAGCTGTCCGGCGGCCAGCAGCAGCGGGTCGCTGTGGCCAGGGCGATCGTCACGAACCCATCGCTGGTTCTCGCCGATGAGCCCACCGGCAATCTGGATTCACACTCCACCGAGGATGTGCTGAGGATCTTCGCCCGCCTGAACGAGGAAGGCCGGACGGTGGTCCTCATCACCCACGAGCCCGACGTGGCCGCGCAGGCCAAGCGGGTGATCACCCTGAGCGACGGCCAGATCGTGGAGGACCGCCGTCTGCTGAGGGTGTGGGACATGCCTCCCCCACTTCAAAGACAGAAGTCCGCGCATATTGCTCCCGGTGCGCAGGGAGCGCGATCATGATCGGCGCGGAGACGCTGCGCATCGCCTGGGGCGGCATCACCGCCAACAAGCTGCGCTCCGGCTTGACGATTCTCGGAATGACGATCGGCGTGGCCTCGGTGATCGTTCTGATCGCGGTCGGCAACGGTTCCTCGCAGGCGGTGCAGTCCCGTATTCAGAGTCTCGGGACAAACGTGTTGATCGTGATGACTGGGGGGTTTCGCGGTGGTGCGCGTGGGTTCGGGTTCTCCGGTGTTTCGCTGAGCACTAAAGACGCCCAAGCGCTACAGGAAAAAGCCCGGGCCCCGGATGTGAAGAGCGCCTCCCCGGTCGTGAACGCTTCGAGTGTGAGGCTCGTCTCTGGCGCCTCGAGCTACGAACCGTCCTCGTTCGTGGGAACCACACCCTCCTATCTGAGCGCCCACAGCTACAAGCTGGCCTCCGGCTCGTCCTTCACAGCCGAAGACGTGGCCAAGCACCGTCGGGTAGTCGTGATCGGCCAGACCGTCGTGGAAGAACTGTTCGCCGGGCAGAGTCCCGTCGGGCAGAACATTAAGGTCAACGGAGGTAACTTCCAGGTGGTTGGGGTCCTGGCCTCCAAGGGATCCAACGGCACAGCCAACGAGGACGATGTGGTGATGGCCCCCATCACCACCGTCCAGGACTCCCTGACCGGCTATGGGCCGATCGACTCGATCACCGTCGAGGCGATTTCACAGGCGGCGCTGAACTCCGCCGAAGGGGAGGTCACACAGATCATCGAGGAACGTCACAAAATCACCAATACCTCCGAACCGGGCTTTCAGGTCCTCAACCAAGGTTCTCTGCTTGAAACATCGAGCTCCACCAGCAGTGTCTTCACGACACTGCTCGGTGAGGTCGCCGCTATTTCGCTGCTGGTTGGCGGCATCGGGGTGATGAACATCATGCTCGTCAGCGTCACCGAGCGAACACGCGAGATCGGGATTCGTAAGGCGATCGGTGCCCGCCGCTCGGATATCCTCAACCAGTTCCTCACCGAGGCGCTGCTGGTGTCGCTGATCGGTGGGCTGGCCGGTGTGCTCCTCGGAGTCCTCGGCAGCCAATTCGAAATCGCCGGGGTCAAGCCCGAGATCGCGACCTATTCGATTTTTCTGGCCTTCGGGGCAGCGGCCCTATCGGGGCTGTTCTTCGGCACTTATCCCGCCGCGCGAGCCGCGACCCTCAAGCCGATCCAGGCCCTGCGCTTTGAGTGACACACCTTCCCCCATCGAGGAGCCCGCCATGCAAGAGAGCCCACAGACCGCCGAGCAGCACGCGGGTGAGCGCCAGCCCCCCACAGAGCAACTCGACGTGTGGCTCGAGGATGCAGAGGAGCTTCCGCGCCGTCCCCGTCGACGTCTGCTCGCCCCAATTCCGATTGCGCTGACGATGCTGCTCGTGACCGTCTGTGGGTTCATCGCCGGCGTGCTGGTGGAGAAGGGCCAGGCCTCCTCGAGCTCCCAGACCGGCGCCACGGGCCTGGCCGGGCGCTTCGCGGCGCTGCGCGGCGGGCGCTCTGGATCCGGCGGGACTAGCGCCGGTGGCGCGGCCGCGGGTGGTTTCGCTGGGGCCGCTGGCGGCGGCACGACCGTCGGGCAGGTCAGCTTCCTGCGCAACGGCACGTTGTATGTGAGCACCGCGGAAGGGAACACGGTGAAGGTGACAACCTCCGCCGGATCGACCGTCACCAAGACCGTCAAAGCGACCGTAGCGAGCATCCATCCCGGCGAAACGGTGCTCGTCACCGGAACCCCGCAAGGCAATGGCGCCATCAGTGCGGAATCGATCAGGGTCGGCGCCGGCGCGGGCGGACTGGGCTCCCTGCTGGGCGCCGCTGGAGGGTTTGCCAGACGCGGCGCTGGCGGGACGTCCCCAACCGGGTCCGCTGGCGGACCAGCGCTCTTCGGCAGCGGAGAATAGCCCGGCGCGATAGACCAACCGCCATGGCCTGGCCGGTGGGTGGATCGCTCAAGTCAAACTCATCAACCTCGACAAAGGAAGCTCAAATGCCCCACACCGACATTCACACCGGAAAGCCGATGCTCGCCATTCTCGTGGCCGTGCTCTTGTCTTTCGCGCTCGGCGCGTGTGGCGGCTCCTCCAAGGGCTCTTCGAGCGCCACGACAGCCAGCGCCGCCCGGGCTCGGGGAGCCAGCCGTTTTACAGCGCTGCGCGAATGCCTTACCAAGCAGGGCATCACGCTGCCGCGCCGCGCGGCCGGTCAGCGGCGCACACCCGGTCAACGTGGTGCACCCGGACAGCGTGGTTTTTTCCCGGGCGGGCCGCAGCTTCCCAAGGGTGTCTCGCGCACTCAGTATGAAGCGGCCGTGAAGAAGTGCGGCGGCTTTCCCGGTGGCCTCGGGCGACGTGGCACCTTCAACAATCCTCGCTTCAAGCAGGCGCTTGCGAAGTTTGCCGCATGCATGCGCGAAAGCGGTGTGAATGTGCCGAGTCCCAACACCTCCGGCACAGGCCCGGTCTTCAGCTCGCGCGGCCTGGATACCAAAAGCGCCAAGTTCAGGACGGCCGAGACCAAGTGTCGTGGCGATCTCGCGCCCGGAGGTCGGGGAACGCCGCCTGCGGGCGGGGGGCCACCGGCAGGCGGCGGGGAAGCACGGGGCTGAGGATCGCCGTGGTGAGCCGAGCCGGTCGCCGCGAGCGGTACGGCCGGCGCCTCCTCTTGCCCGTCAGCCGCCGCGGAGGTGCCCGTTAGGGCAGCGTTCGCGTACCGAGATCCCGGTTGGTCTTGGCTGCTTGGGGGTCACGGATCGCCGAGGAGCTCGGCTTGGTGGAGACTGCCGGCACCTGCAACGATCCGACGCGGGTGATCAGCTGGTTCCACTGCGGCACACTCAGCTGTTGGGGGGTGTTCAGCGGCGATGGGGCGGTCTTGGCGGTAGCGGCTGAGTGAGCGGCCGTCTTGGTGGGCTTCGGATTGGGTATGAACTTCTTGGTTTCGGGGAGGAACTCCAGCTCGATGTAGTTGCCGTGGCTGGCCCGGGCTAGGGTGCTGTGCGCGCCGGGGTATTGCATCAGGCTGATGATCCGATGCGGCGCATACTGTCCTTGCAGTGTCAGAAGGGTGCGTATCGTGAGGTCCGCGATCGTGCCCGCTCCCTGGTGCTTGAGGATCGGGATGCCGTTGACGGCGGAGATGGCGACGGCGTCCCCCGCGTAGTAGGGGGAGATCGAGCCGTGAGAGGTGTACTTGTTCTGTCCGCAGCGCAGGGTGCTCACGGTCGGCTTCAGGCCGCTGCGCGAGAGGAACAACAGCGACGCCAGTAGGCCACTTCGCGCCGCCCCGGAGGCGATCTCCTGGCGGTCACAGCCGCCGAGTGTGATCCCCGGGTCTGAGAGCACCGTACGCTCGAGTTCGCCCTTGGTCAGCAGAAACACATCGTCGGCGGTCGCACCGATCAGACCGGAGTTGCCCTTCGCTCCGCGGGGGTGAAGTGCAGCATTCAGCTGCTTCCAGTTCTCGATGATCGGACGGGGGTCGATCGTGCTCTGGTCTCCGGCGGGGCGGATCGCGAAGCGCAGCTGCGCGTCGCCGCCGGCGCCGAGGTGACCGATCACGGTGCCCTGGGCGAGAACCGATCCGCGTCTCAGCGCGAGCCATCCGTCGTGGGAGGTGGAGCGTGCCGAGCGGGCGGTGACCGCGATCGCCTCTGGGTTGTTGGGATGAGCGAACAGACGGACCTTGCCAACAGGTACCGACTGCGCCGCGCTAGCCGCCGATTCGCCTTGGGAGGGTTGCGGGCTGACAGGTTGATGCCCGGCGCTGGCGGGGAGCTTGGGAGTGGGGTCGCCGGCGCTCTGCGCACCGGTGGAGGCGGCCTGTGGCACGGCATCGGAGGAGGTCTTGGGCAGCTTGTAAGTGGGGGCGATGTTGCCGAGCCCGGCGTATGTGAAGACATCGCCGTACACGTCGCGCAAAGTGAGATATCTGCCGAGCCTGTGTGAGGTCCCCAGCGAAGCCACGCGCCCATCCTCCACGGCCACGACCGGTCCGCCGCTGGAGCCGATCAAGTGGGTGAACTGCAGCGGGTAGTGGACGGCGCCCTTCCCGCTCGCCGCTGGGGCGGGGGCTACAACCATGCCCGGCGCGAGCGCCGTGGCGTTGGCGGTCGCGCTGGAATTCGACCCGCCGGGCTGGGGCGGCTGCGCCACGATTTTGGCGTTCGCGATCGGAGGGCTGCCGTCGGTCAGACCGGTGAGGGTGGCGAGCACCGATTCGGGGTAGCTGGCCAGCAGTCTGGCCCGCAGAATCACCGTTTCGACGTATGCCTGAGAGTGGTTGTAGGAGAAGATCGCATCACGGAGGTTCTTGGAGGCACCTGCGGCTCGCAGGTAGCGAGCCGCGGCGAAGATCGCATCGACCGGGTTGTAGGGGTCTGCGTAGCCGGCGCTGAGCGCATCCACGCCGTACTGCATCCAGGTGGCCGGCATGAACTGCATCCAGCCGACCGCGCCGGCGGTCGACACGTTCAAGTCAGTGCCGTAGTTGGTCTCGACTTCGTTGATCGCTGCGAGGATCTCCCACGGCACGCCGTACTGCACCGCGGCCGCCTGGTAGATCGGCAGCAAAAATAGAGGCACGCGGAAGAATTGAAGTGCCTGCGCGGAAGCCGTCGAGGTGGCTAGCAGCGCGCTCAAGGCGCCGCTCTGTGCGATCACCTGCGGTGGGGGGGCGACGTTCCCCGAGCCCGCGGCCGGGACGCTCGAGGGGAGCGGCTGGCTCGTCGTCTGTGTCTGGGAAGTGGTGGTCTGCGAAGCGGTGCTCTGCACGCCGGTGGTCGGCTTCTGGGTGCGCTGGGCGGCCACGGTGGGAATGGGGGTAGTGCTCACCTCGGGGGTGGTCGTCTCGGGCGCGGGGGTGGAGCTGGTTTCGGTGGCGGTAGTCGTTGTCAGCGACGGCGTCGTCGCTGTGACCGTGGTGGTCGTCAGCGTGGTCGACGTCGGAGGCGCTTCTTCGGTGGTTGTGGTGGTGTCTGGGGGGGGCGGCGTTTCGTTGGTGGAGGATGTCCCGGTCGTGGTTTCCACACCGAGCGCGCCACCGGTCAAGGGCCCTGCCAGGCCGGCCGCGGTCAGGCCTCCTCCGGCGAGCGCGGAGAGGAACGCTCGTCGCAGCCATCGGCGCGAGCCGATCATTGTTGGCCGCCGAGGGCCTTGTTCATGTGCAGGTCGTCCCATGGTCGTGGTGGTGCAGGTAGCCCACGATCGGGCGCGCCCCACTGAGAGTCATATCGGCAGGGAAGCACGGATCGGTAAAGGATTCGTAATCGCCGCCCATTTAGCGGGCCGCGACGCGTACGCGTATATGTCCGTAAAAGGCAACGCGACTCGACATTACAAGCGTGCCAGGCGGAACATCCCGAGCTGGCCAAAACGTCGATTTTGCGGTGTTATGGAAATCAGAGCGGTGGCGAAGCGGGCTCCGAGGGCACATTTTCATGGTTCGTGCCCTTTCGCTGCTTCTGATCGGCTTCCTGCGCCAGGGTGCGCAGGCCGGCGAAGAAAACCACGAGCATCTGCCCGAAGAGCTCCTCGCCGACGGCCTCCGGCTCGAGCATCCGCTCCAGCGCCAGGCCGTTGGCCATCGCGAATGTCATCATCGCTACTTCCTCCGCGCTGAATGAGAATTTCAAGCCCAGCTCTTCGGCGCGGCGGCGGTAGATCTCGGCGATCCCCTCGCGCAGAGCCCGGTAGCGGGCCACCAGCTCCAGGCGAAAGGACTCGTCGCGAGCGGCCTGAGTGGCGAACTCGAAGAACAGGCGCTGCCAATCCGGGTCGGCCGCTAGATAGCGGATGAAATCGGCTCCCGCCGCGCGCGCCATCTCCTCGATCTCTGACTCGGTCGTGGACTGCTGCTCGATCTCGCGCAGCCGCTCAGCGAAGCGCTCGTCGAGCATCGCCAGGAACAACTCCTCCTTGCTGGAGAAGTTGGCGTAGAAGGCGCCCTTGGTGAACCCGGCGTCAGCCGCGACCTCGTCGATCGACGCCTGGTGCAAGCCGCGCCTGGCGAACACCTTGGAGGCGGAGTGCATCAGGCGCAGGCGCGTGCGGGCCTGGCGCTGCTTGCGTGTCAGCTGGCCCGTGGGCATCCCATCCGAGCGTTCCTCGGTCATCAGCCGAGGGTACCGGCCAGCTCACCGATGGCGGTAGGCGACGACGGTGAGTATGAGCGCCTGGCCTTGACGAGGGCCATCGCCTGCCTGTCGGGGGTGAAGGTGATCGCGCGTCTGACCGCTCGCTCAGATCGTTGCTCGGTCGCTCGCAGGTCGAGCTCGCCGAGAACGCTCTGCAGCACCCGGGCCATCTCGAACTGGGCGAAGCTCGCTCCCAGACAGCGGCGCACTCCGCCGCCAAACGGGATCCACGTATAGGTGCCGGGTGCCCGCCCACCCTCGGCCTCCAGAAAACGCTCTGGGCGAAACTGCTGCGGTTGCGAGTAGACGTCCTCGCGTCTGTGCATCAGGTAGATGCAGGGTGCCACCGACGCCCCGGCCGGGATCTGATAGCCACCGAACTGCATTGGCGCCGCCAGCCTTCGTAGCACGATGGGCAGCACCGGGCGCAGGCGCAGCGTCTCCTTGACCACCGCCTCGGTGTAGGTGTCCACGCCGGCCGCGGCCTCCTCGCGCAGGCGGTCGAGCTTCTGCGGATGTCGCAGCAGACGCTCAAGCGCCCATGCCAGCGAGGTGGCGGTCGTCTCGTGGCCTGCCACCAGCAGCGTGATCAGCTCGTCGCGCAGCTCTCGGTCTGACATCGGCGAGCCGTCCTCGTAGCGGGCCTGAACGAGCATCGAGAGAATGTCCTGTCGACTGGCCAGGTCGGGGCTCTCGCGACGGTCGCGTATCTCCGCGATCACCGCTTCGTCGATCGGATCCATCAACTGGCGGAACGCTTCCCGACGTTCTATTCGTTGCGGGCCCAATACCGCCATCAGCCCCAGTTGACGGCGATCGGTCGTCCAGTCGAGCATGCTTCGAAGCAGCCCGCGCAAGCTGGACAGATGCTCGCTGTCGGTTATCCCAAAGACGGCCCGCATGATGATCTCAAGCGTTATCGCCTGCATGCGCGGCCACAGCGCAAACGGCTCGCCGAGCGGCCAGCGCTCGATCTCTTCGCGTGTCACATCCAGCATCAGCTCCCCGTAGCTCTGCATACGCTCACCGTGCAGCGGCGGGAGCATCAGCTTGCGGTGAGTCATGTGCTCGGGCTCATCCAGCAGCAGAACCGAGCGCGAGCCGACAACGGGACCCAGGATCGCGTTGGCCTCGCCGGCTCGCAGCAGATTCGGATCACCGGTGAAGACGCGCTTGACGTCCTCGGGGTCGCACAGAAAGACCCACTGGCCCTCGTTTTGGATGCGCAGCGTGAAGGTGTCGCCGTAGCGCTGCTGGCAACGCTCCATGAACGCCATAGGTCGCGTGACCCAGCCAAGCGTCTGAACGGGGCGTGGCAGTCGCGGACCAGGGGGCAGAGTGGGGTTTGCTCCGGTGCTCATATCGCTCCGTTTCTATTGGTGGCCGGGATGAGTCGCTCAGATACCATACAGTATCTAAATACCGAGTGGTATCTGAGAGTAGACAGGTCCCGCGTGGCGTATGGCGCAACGACCGTCGATCCGCCACTGGTGCTCCTACGGCGCCGCGGCGTGGATGTGCGGCGCCAACCCCAGCGGATCCACCGCCGCGAGACTGCGTGTAAACTTGGCGCCATGGAAACGGTTTTCTCGGTTATTCAAATCGTCATCTCGGTGATCCTGATCTTCCTGGTGCTGATGCATTCGGGGAAGGACACCGGCCTCTCGGGCGCATTTGGTGTGGGCAGCGGTCAAGGACCGTTGGGTGGCGGTTCGATGGTGGAGCGCAACCTCAACCGCTGGACGATCTTCTTCGCGGTGCTGTTCTTCGCGAACACCGTCTTGCTGCTCAAGGAACCCTGGGCCTGAGCTTTTCTGGTCGAGTCTAACCTTCGACCTTAGCCTTAGTCTGTGTCTGTTTGGGGCGGTGATGCCTCGACATTGGGCGCTGACGCCTCGCTTTCGCCCATCGACGCATCGTTCGCTTGCAGGCGGTCGAGGATCTCGAGCGCCTCCGCGCGCAGCTCAGCGTCGATCGTCTGGTGATCCTCGCGTGAGAGCTTGCCGGTGCGAAAGTCGAGCTCCGCGTCGCGGATCTCGCGGTACTTCCCCTCACGGGCGGCTTCGAGCTCCGCGCGCCTGTCGGTGTCCGGACCGGTTTTCCAGCCGGTCCGCAACGGCGCGCTGATGAGCAGCACGACGACGGCAAGCAGCAGAACCGTCACGATTGCTATCCAGACGCTCATCGACCGCTAGCCCACCGAGCCGGGGCGCGGTCAGGCACGCGCCAGACGACGGGCGAGACCGACTCGCGCGAGAGCGCGCACGCGTCCCCGCACTGTGCTGGGAGCCGGCCAGAGCACGATCAGCCCGCCAGCCAGCACGATCAGCCCACCGATCCAGATCCACATCACCAGCGGCGAGTCGATGAAGTTGAACTGCGCGGGAGGCGGGTGGCGCAGATATGCGCCCGCCATGTAGGCGAGCGCCAGCAGGCCCTCGTCGGGCCGCACGAGCGGAATCGTCTTGTTGGCTGCGTTGATGATCTTCTGTAGCGGTGGGGCTGAGATGTCAGGTTCTATCGCGCTCCAGATGTCGCGTGTGACACCTGCGCTCATGCTGATGTGGCTGACGGCCTGACCGCCGATCAGATGACCGACCGAACCCTGGGTGGGATCGGAGGAGTCGTAGTAGCCCTGGCTCGGATGCAGCGTAGCGACGTGACGGGAGCCCTTGGTGACGTTCAGTACGGCGCCGAGGTTCAGTGTCGAGCCTGTGTGCGCGGGGTCGTTGACCACATGCGCGGTGGGGCGCACGTAACGGATCGTGTATGGGCCCACCTTGGCGGACTGGCCGGGCGAGAGGCCCAGTTCTGTCTGGTGGCGAAAGGACGATGAGGCAGCAACACCGATGAACAGCACGGCCATCCCCATGTGCACCACGTAGCCGCCGTAGCGTCGGCGGTTGCGCCGCACCAGCGCCAGCAGCGCGATCGGTGGAGCGTCATGGGTCATCGCCCGGCGCGCCCGCACGCCGCGGAAGAACTCCTGCCCGACGCTTGCTAGGGCGAACGCCGCACAGCAGAACATCGTGATCGCCAGCGGCTTCTGGGTGATCCCCACCGCCAGCAGGGCCGTGAGCGTCACCAAGGCCGCCCCGATCGGCACCACGAAGTTGCGCCTGGCGTTGGCGAATGTCGCGCGACGCCAAGCGATCACCGGGCCGATCCCGCTGAGCAGCACGAGCACCAGGGCGAGGGGGACGGTGTAGCGGTCGAACCAGGGCGGCCCCACAGAGGCTTCCTGTCCGGTCAGCGCCTCGGAGATCAGCGGGAAGTAGGTGCCCCAGAAGATCACGAAGCAGAGCGCCACGAGCACGAGGTTGTTGGCCATGAAGAACGACTCGCGCGAGAACAGGGAGTCCAGACGATGCTCGGAGCGCAGCATCTCCCGGCGTGAGACAACGAGGTATATCGACCCCCCTATGAGCGCCCCGATCAGGCACACGAAAGGCACCCCCAGCGTCGCCCCGCCAAAGGCGTGAATCGAGCTGAGAATGCCGCTGCGCACCAAAAAAGTGCCCATGATCGCCAGCGTGCCCGTGGCGAGCACGAGCGACACGTTCCACACCTTCAACATGCCGCGCTTCTCCTGGATCATCAGCGAGTGCAGAAACGCGGTGCCCGTCAACCATGGCATCAGTGATGCGTTCTCGACCGGATCCCAGCCCCAGTAGCCGCCCCAGCCGAGCTCCGAGTAGGACCAGCGGGCGCCAAGCAGGATTCCGATTCCCAGAAACAGCCAGGCGGCGAGCGAGAAGCGGCGTATGACACGTATCCACTCCGCATCCACCCTGCGTGCGATCAGAGCGCCGATGCCGAACGCCAGGGGAATCATGCACAGCGTGTAGCCGGAGTAGAGCATCGGCGGGTGGATCATCATCGTCGGGAAGCGCAGCAGCGGATCCAACCCGACGCCTTCGGCCGGTGCCGGGGTGGTGGTCTGAAATGGGTTGGCGTAGAAGACCATCAGCGAGATGAAGAAGCTGCCAAAGCCGAGCAGGATCGCAATGGCGTAAGGCACCACCTCGCGCAGCCGCCGGCGCGTCAAGAACAGCACGAGGCTCGACCACAGCGACAAAAGCCAGGCCCACAACAGCAGCGAGCCTTCCTGGGAGGCCCACACCGCCGCGGCACGGTAGAAGGTCGGCGTGGTGCGACTGGAGGTGTCGGCAACGGTGTTGAAGACGAAGTCGTTGCGCAGGAACGCAATCTCGAGGACAGCGATCGCGACCGTGAGGATCAACGCCAGCGCATAGACCGAGCGCCGGGCGGACTCAACCCACTGTGGTTGGGTCGTGCGCGCGCCATACAGAGATGCCCCGATGCCGTATGCACATACGACGAGCCCTAGCAGCAGACAGGATCGTCCCAGTACCGCCATCAGCTTCTACTCTCCTGTCCCGATATGTGCCTGCACTTGCACGCGCGATACTCAGGCGTTCTGCTTCTCGGACGGCGGGGCTTCCTTGTACTTCGACGGGCACTTGGTGATCAGCGAGCCACGTTCGCCCACGAAGTCACCCGAGCCCTGCTTGCGCACGGTGACGATCACCTCGCGACCTTCACGGAAGGGATCGGGGACCGAACCGGTGTAGGCGACCTGTACGGCCGTGCCCCCCGTGCGATCGGCCACCCGGAAGTCGAGCACTTCCCCGTGGTGCTCGACGGAGTGTGCGACGACTGATCCGGTGAGCTGGTAGCTGCGGTCGGGCTGTGCCTGGCGCAGCAGCTGACTTGGGCTGAGCGCGGGGTCTGCGGCCTTGAAGCTCGTGTATATCAGCGCGCTCGCCAGCAGCACTGCGGCGCTCAACGCGACGACGAGGCGCACCGTTCGCTTGCGCGCGGGATTCACCCCACAAGTATCTCAAACACCCCCTGAAAGCTCCCCGGTCGACGCGCGCGGCTAGACCATCCCCACGGCGGAGCATGCTTAGCCGATGAGCTGCAACCGCAAAGCGCCCAGGAAATGCTCGGTTGACAGCGAAACCTTCATCGCCCAGCGGAGTCTGAACAAGAGACGGGCACGATGAAACCAACTCTGCGCATCATTACCGAGCATCGCTCACGCCAACTGCGTTCCAGGCGCCGCGGCGTTCCCAGGCGTCCAGTGCCCACCGACGCCACCCAGGGCGCACCTGAACTCAAGGACAGCGCCACGACGACGTCGCAGACCCCGCCCTCAGATCCGGCGATGCTCCGCGTCCGTGCGGCCGGAGGCCCCGTGGACGAGGCTTCCTACACCTGCCAGTGCGGCTATGTGTTCGCGGCCTCGGTCTCAACGACTGTTACCTGCCCGCACTGCGGGACCGGCCAGGCCTGGTAGCCCGCGGCGCAGTCGCCGCGCTCTACTTGATGTGCATTCCCGAGATCGCGCGCGAGATCACCAGCTGCTGGATCTCGGCGGTGCCCTCGAAGATGTCATAGATCTTCGCGTCGCGGTGCCAGCGCTCGACGGGAAACTCGCGCGTGTAGCCGTTGCCGCCGAGGATCTGGATCGCGCGCTCGGTCGCCCAAACGGCCACCTCGCCAGCCTTGAGCTTTGACATCGAGCCCTCGGCGTTCTCGAACGGGACCTGGTTGCGCCCCATCCACGAGGCGCGCCACACGAGCAGGCGGGCGGCGTCGATCTCCATCTTCATGCGTGCGAGCGTGAACGCGATCGACTGGTTCTCGATGATCTTCTTGCCGAACTGTTCGCGCTCCTTTGAATACTCAAGCGAATACTCATACGCCGCACGCGCGATGCCAAGCGCCTGCGAGCCGACGGTGGGACGTGAGGACTCGAAGGTCTGCATAGCCGCCTGAGACTTGCCCTTCTTGCCCTCGCGAACGCGTGCGATGCGCTCGTCGAGCTTGTCCTTGCCACCCAACACGTAGCCGACAGGCACGCGGCAGTCATCGAGGAACACGTCGGCGGTATGCGAAGCGCGCAGACCGTGCTTGGAGACCTTCGTGCCCTGCGAGATGCCCTTCGCTTCGCTCATCGGCACGACGAACGCGGCGTGACCTTTCGAGCCCAGCTCGGGGTCGACGGTGGCGATCACCACGTGCACGTCGGAGATGCCGCCATTGGTCGCCCATGCCTTCTGGCCGTTGATGATCCACTCGTTGGTGGCCTCGTCGAACTTGGCGCGCGTGCGTACACCGGAGACGTCCGAGCCGGCGTTTGGCTCAGAGGCGCAGAACGCCGCGACCTTGAGGTCGTCCTCGGTGCCGAAGCAGCGTGGGATCCATTCCCCGATCTGCTCGCCCGATCCCTGTCCGAAGATCGCGGCCACGGCCAGGGCGGTGCCCATGATCGACATGCCGATTCCGGCGTCGCCCCAGAACAGCTCCTCATTGACGATCGGCAGGCTCAGGCCCGTGGGATCGGCGAAGAACTGGGCCAGGCCTTCGAACCCGTACAGGCCGATCTTGGCGGCCTCCTGAATGATTGGCCAGGGTGTCGACTCCTTCTCGTCCCACTCGTGCGCGGCCGGGCGCATCACGTCGGCGGCGAAGCCGTGCACCCAATCGCGCACGTCCTTCTGGTCTTGGGTCAAGGCCATCGAGAAGGCGGCCTCCTGATTGGCCGCGTTAGCGATCGCGTCAACGGCGGCCTCCGCGGCCTCTGTGGTGGCGGAAGGGGCGGACATCAGGGCGTATCTCCTTTGTTGCGAGATGGCCGGAGATTCTTTCTCGGCCTCGGGACTGTGAATTTAGTCGAGCTGTAAACGATTGTCAAATCAGAGATTGAATAGTGTTTACAGTAGCGCTAGAGTGACCTTCATGGCCAGTTCGACAGCCTCACGCCGGATAGTGGTGCGTCGCCAGCGCGAGCACGAGATAGTCGCGGCGACCCGCCTGCTTTTCGACGAGCGCGGCCTCCAGGACGCCCCGATCGAGGACATCGCTCGTGCGGTTGGCATTAACAAGGCGCTGATCTACCGCCACTTCTCCTCCAAGGAGGAGCTGTTCGTACTGACGCTGACCAGCTACCTGGAGGAGCTTGCACAGCGCCTGGAGGAGATACCGAAGGGCCCGGATCCGCTCGCGCGGCTGGAGGACGGCTGGCGGCGCTATACCGACTACTGCCTCGAGCACCCCGCGTTCCTGGACTGTGGCATGTCGCTGATGCGCAGACCGGCCAACGAGCTGCGCGAAACGGTCTCCGACGCGATCTGGATCCGCCTGGGCCAGCGCATGGCCGCGTGCCTGGACAAGCTCTCGAAGATATTGGCCGAGGGGGCACGGCAGGGCGTCTTCTCTGTTGAGGATCCCGACTTCACCGCCAACCACCTCTACACCCAGACGCTCGGAACGATGCACCTCGCGCGCCTGGGCGTGGGCGTCCGCCTGGGAGCAGGCGGCACGCCAGAGCCGTTCCCGATCGAGGCTCGTGACGTACAAGAGGCATGCATCGCCGACGTGCTCGCCTCGGTCGGCGCCAGGCGCTCCAGCTCCAGCGCCTCTTAGAACCGACCGCGGCTCAGACTCGAGGCCCGCGCTGGTGCCTTTTTATCCCGCTTTCCTCACCTTACTGGTTATTATGCTAATCTTGATTCGCTTTATGGTATTAAGCGAAATTCTGCAAATCAGAAAATCACCCGATCGGAAGTGACTATGCTCAGACGTACCCTCGTTGTCGGCCTCTGTACGACCGTCGCGGCGGTTGCGCTCACCGCCTGCGGATCATCTTCAAGCGGCGGCGGCAGCCACCTGGCACTGGTGGCCTACTCGACCCCCCAAGGGGCGTTTGAAAAGCTCGTTCCAGCCTTCGAGGCCACCCCCGCCGGCAAAGGCGTCTCCTTCAGCCAGTCCTTTGGCCCCTCGGGTGAACAGAGTCGCTCCGTGGCCAACGGCCTGCCCGCCAACGTCGTGAACTTCTCGCTGGAACCGGACGTGGAAAGGCTGGTCAAGGCGGGGCTGGTCTCCGCGAGCTGGAACCAGAACGCCACGCACGGCTTTGTGACGGACTCGGTGGCGGTGATCATCGTGCGCAAGGGCAACCCCAAGCACATCGAGAACTGGTCGGATCTGGTCAAGCCCGGCGTGCAGGTGCTGACGCCGAACCCGTTCACTTCGGGAAGCGCCCGCTGGAACGTGATGGCCGCCTATGGCGCCCAGATCAAGGAAGGCAAGACCCCGGCCCAGGCGCAGGAATACCTCAAGACCCTCTTCCATCACGTCGTCAGCCAGGACAGCTCCGCTCGTAACGCCCTGCAGACGTTCTTGGCCGGTCGCGGTGACGCGCTGATCGACTACGAGAACGAGGCGATCTCCGATCAGAAGAAGGGCGCGGCGATCGAATACGTGATCCCGAACGACACGATCCTGATCCAGAACCCAGTGGCGGTCCTCGGCGGCTCGGCTGCTGGTCAGAAGTTCGTCGACTACCTGCTCTCGCCGGCCGGCCAGGCGATCTGGGCCTCCAAGGGCTACCGCCCAGTGATCTCCGGTGTCCCGGGAGCCGACAAGTTCCCCACGCCGTCGGGGCTGTTCACGATCGACTCGCTCGGAGGCTGGAAGACAGTCACCAAGCAGTTCTTCGAACCGGAAACCGGCATCGTCACGAAGATCGAGCAGTCGCTCGGTGTCTCAACCGCCAAATAGCCCGGCCGTAGCACTGCCGAGCCGCCGCGCGTCCGCCCCGGGCGCCGGCGCGCTCGGGAAGGGCCTGCTGGGCATCTACCTGAGCGTGTTGGTGCTGCTGCCTGTGGCGGCGCTGCTGGCCAAGGCGGGCACCGGTGGGACAAGCACGTTCTGGCGGGAGATCTCAAACCCCGAGGCCGTCGCGGCGATCAAGCTGACGCTGATCACCTCAGTGATCGTGGTCTTGATCAACGCTTTCTTCGGGACGATCGTCGCATGGGTGCTAGTGCGCGACGAGTTTCCCGGCAAGAGCGTGGTCAATGCGCTCATCGACCTGCCGTTCGCGCTGCCGACGATCGTCGCCGGCGTGGTACTGCTCGCGCTGTATGGCAAAGACAGCCCAATCGGCATCGACGTGGCATTCACCCGCGCTTCGGTCGGCCTGGCGCTGCTGTTCGTGACGCTGCCGTTCGTCGTGCGCTCGGTACAGCCCGTCCTGCTCGAGCTCGACACGGCGATGGAGGAAGCGGCCGCATCGCTTGGCGCGCGGCCGTTCACCGTGCTGCGACGGATCGTGCTGCCGACGCTCGCCCCGGCGATCATCTCCGGCGTCGCACTGAGCTTCGCGCGCGCGGTCGGTGAGTTCGGCTCGCTGGTGCTGATCACCGGCAACCTGCCGTTCAAGACCGAGGCCGGCTCGGTGTACATATTCGGGCAGATCCAGAACGAAAACCTCTCCGCCGCAGCCGCCGTATCGGTGCTGCTGCTGCTCGCGGCGCTGCTCGTGCTCGGTTTGCTCTCCTTCGCGTTGAAGCGCAGGTCGCGACATGTCCTCTAGCGGCGAGAGCGCGCTGAGCCTCTCCCCGCTTTCGGCCTCCCGGGTCTCCGCACCGAGGCCAGGCCCCGCTGCCAGCGCCGCGAAGGCTGCGCGCCGACGAGCACTCGCGGTTCGCCTCGTCGCGCTCGGGTATCTCGCGCTCCTGCTGCTGGCTCCTGTGGCGATGATCTTCTACAGGACCTTCGAACACGGACTCTCCCCCGTATGGGAAGCCGTCACGGCCCCAAACGCTCAGCACGCCTTCTGGCTGTCGATCGAGATCGTGGCCATCGCCGTGCCGCTGAACACCGTGTTCGGGATCGGCATGGCGCTGCTGCTCGAGCGCGGGCACTTCTGGGGCAAGACGCTGCTCGGCCTGGTCATCGACCTGCCGTTCGCCATCTCACCCGTGGTGGTAGGCCTCTCGCTAGTGCTCGTCTACGGGAAAACCGGATGGTTCGGAGACTGGCTGACCGAACAGGGCTTCCAAGTGATCTTCTCCCTGCCCGGGATGGTGATCGCCACCGCCATCGTCTCGCTGCCGTTCGTCGCCAGAGAGACGATGCCGGTGCTGCGTGAGCTCGGTGTCGATGCCGAGCAGGCCGCCGAGACGCTCGGCGCGAGCCCCTGGCAGACCTTCTGGCGAGTCACGCTCCCAGGCATCCGCTGGGGTGTGGTCTACGGCGTGGTCCTGACGACAGCCCGCGCCCTGGGAGAGTTCGGCGCCGTGAGCATCGTCTCCGGGCGCATCGAGGGCCAGACACAGACGCTGCCCCTGTATGTTCAGGATCGCTTTGAGAACTTCGACTCCACCGGTGCCTATACCGCGGCTGTCGTGCTGGCGCTGCTGGCACTCGCGACGCTGCTCGCCATGAACCTGCTCACCAAGCGCACGCGCCGAAAGACGGCTCTCTGATGGCCATCGAGGTTCGCAACGTCGGCAAGCACTTCGGAGATTTCGTGGCACTCCAAGACGTAAGCCTCACCGTCGGAGACGGTGCCCTGACGGCGCTGCTCGGCCCGAGCGGCAGCGGCAAGTCGACGCTGCTGCGAATCATCGCTGGGCTCGAGGCGCCCGACACGGGCGAGGTAGTGATCGGCGAGCAAGACGTCACACACTCTCCCGCGCGCACCCGCGGGGTTGGCTTCGTCTTCCAGCACTACGCCCCCTTCAAGCACATGACCGTGCACGACAACGTCGCGTTCGGGCTCAGCGTGCGCAAGCGGCCCAAGGAGGAGATCCGCGCCCGCGTGGAGGAGCTGCTCGGGCTCGTGCGCCTGGAAGGTCTCGCCAACCGCTACCCCTCACAGCTCTCCGGCGGCCAACTGCAGCGCATGGCGTTGGCGCGCGCATTGGCTGTGCAACCGCGGGTGCTGCTACTCGACGAGCCGTTCGGGGCACTCGACGCCCAGGTACGAGCCGAGCTGAGGGAATGGCTGCGCCGCCTTCACGAGGAGATCCATGTGACGACCATCTTCGTCACCCACGATCAGGAGGAGGCGATGGAAGTCGCCGAGCAGATCGTCGTCATGAACGCCGGGCGCATCGAGCAGGCGGGCGCACCGCGGGAGCTGTATGAGAGCCCGAGCAACGAGTTCGTGATGAGCTTCATCGGGCCGGTCAACCGCCTCGGAAACGCGTTTCTGCGCCCGCACGAAATTCAGATACTCCCCGAGGACGACGGCAGCGGGACCGAGGCCCTGATCGAGCGTGTGGTGCATCTCGGCTTCGAGGTGCGTGTCGAGCTCAAGCTCCACGACGGTCGCGAGGTCTGGGCTCAGGTCACGCGCGAGAACGCGCAACAGCTCGAGCTCGAGGAGGGGCAGATCCTGACCGTTCGCCTGCCCGCCCCTCGCATGTTCGCCTGACCCGCGATCGTTGATCGCGGGAGCCGGTCCGGCCGCTAGGCTAGGGTAGGCAACGCAACTTCGCGCATCAGCCGATGTTTGCTGACTGAGATCTCAAGCGCCAACGGCGCTCGCTGGTGTGGTCCAAACGGTGGAGTCGGGCATGCCTCGTCTTGTTTC
>DATBPE010000220.1:0-41589 GCA_036561505.1 Solirubrobacteraceae bacterium | reverse complement strand
GGTGTGAAGCGGATGGAGTGCTCTTTTACGGCCCGCTGCTAACCATCCGTCGTGGCCTGTAGGCGGGCACTTTCGCGCTCTTCTACCTCTCAAGGTGTGAGGTCCATCATTGGCGTGGGCCAACAAAATCCCGCGCGCCAGGAGCACGACACCACCGCTAGGAACGCCTATCCGATCCGCCGGCTTCCCGCTCGGCTATTCGAAAGCGGCGAGGGGCATCGGTGACCTACAGCTCACTCAACGCCTGCAGCAGCGATTCACCGTGTTTCTCGCACAGCCCCGGGCCGATGCCGCGAACCTCCATCAGTGTCTCGATGCTCTGCGGGCGCCTGCGCAGAACCTCCTCGAGCACCGCGTTGGCGGCCACGGTGTAGGCGGGCTTGCCCTGCGCTCGCTGCCAGCGCCAAGCTCTCAACTTCTCAAACTGCTCCTCGTCGATCGGTTCGCCCGGCGGCGCGGTCGGTTGCGCTGAAGCACCGGCAGATCCTCCGCGGCGCTGCTTCACCGGTGCTGCGAGCATCGCCTGCTCAAGCGCCGGGTCGGGATCGCAGACGTCGCAGCAGCGACCCGTCGGGCCGCCATCCTCGCTATCGCCGAAGTGATCCAGTATCTGGCGGCGGCGGCACTGCTCACCATCTGACATGAACCGCTCGATCGCTTTGTAGGACTCCCAGCCGCGATTCTTCGCCACCCTGATCGCCTCGGCGGCAGCGCCGATGTCGATGTTCCCGCTCAGCTTCACCTGGATCGTGCCGGCGCTACCGGACTGAAGCTCGAGTGCCCCCGAACGCTCGGCGATCGACAGCAGCACTCGCTCCTCTTCCTGGTCTGGCCTGGCGCACTGAAGGACGCCGTCCTGTGCTCGGCGTGCAAGCCCCGTTACGTAGGCACTCACGTCCTGGACACTCGTCTCCCGGGCGGTGATGAAACCGATCAAACGTCCCAGATCCATACGGGCCGCCAAGAGCAGCGCTCGCGCGGGCCTGCCGTCGCGTCCTGCCCGTCCGGCCTCTTGGTAGTAGGCCTCCAGGCTAGTCGGCAGCGCCCAGTGGGCGACCGTGCGCACATCGGACTTATCGACGCCCATGCCGAATGCGTTCGTCGCCACGACCACCTCGGCGTCGCCCGTCATGAATGCCTCCTGGCTTGCCCTGCGGTCCTCCGGTGCCATGCCCGCGTGATAACTGACGGTCGCGATTCCGCGCTGGGAGATCAGTCGCGCCACCTCCTCGGTGTCTTTGCGCGTCCCGCAATAGACAATGGCTGGCCTTGACTGCTGCTCGCTCAGGATGTGAGCGAGTACCGAGCGCTTACGTGCGACCGCGCCCTTGCCCTCCAGCTTGAGTACATCGAAGGATAGATTCGGCCGATCAAACCCCGACCGAACAGACACCCAGTCGCGTAGGCCCAGCCGCTCGGCGATCTCGCGCGCCACACGCGGTGTCGCAGTCGCCGTGGCGGCCATGACCGGCGGCCGGCCCAGCGCAGCGATCGCATCTCCCAGACGCAGATAGTCGGGTCTGAAGTCATGGCCCCACTCAGCCACGCAGTGAGCCTCATCGACCACGAACAGTGAGACCCTGCGCTGCGTGAGCGCTTCGTGCAATGCACGCGAGGCGAAGCGCTCCGGTGCCGTCAGGACCAGCTGCGTGGCGCCTGTGCGAACGTCTTGGAGTGCTTGCTGATTGTGGCCCTCCTGCATTCCTGAGGCCAACATGCTCGCCCGTACTCCCATCTGCGCAAGCCGCTCCAACTGGTCTGTCATCAGTGCGATCAGTGGGCTCACGACGACTACGAGCCCGTTGCCGGCCAGCGCCGGCAGCTGATAACACAACGACTTGCCGCCGCCTGTCGGCATCACCACCAGGCTGTCGCGGCCGTCCAGTGCTGCCTGCACCGCTTCGCGCTGGCCCGGTCGAAAGGCCTCCAAGCCGACGCGTCGAAGTAGCTGCTCTGGTGGCGGTGGCGAACCGGATGCGCCGAGCTCGGCGTCGAGCAGCGCTCGAAGCTCGCTGGCCGGGCCGCTCAGTGCGTGGCGCTCGCCACTATCGAGGCCCGCCCACAGCTCTCGCGCCTGTCCCAGCACCCGATGTGCGCCGGCACGCGCCGGTCCCTCGGGTTCGGACTCGAGCTCTCTGGTGGCCTCCTCGATCGCCTCAAGGATCACCTGCATCGCCCACAAAGCTAGAGCCCGCGGCGGCGGACCTCTGAGCACTACCGCTCCTGGGCAGGCTGAGCCGTCGATCATTCCGGGCAGGCCATCTCGCCCTAGCAAGTGGTTAACGTCCGCTCTCGGTCGAGTATCGACCGGCGCAAGAGGCGGTACTTTGTGTGTTGTGTTGTGGCCAGCGCGCAGGTTGCAAGCAGGCGCAAAGCGCACTCGAGTCAGGTTCGCGCTGAGCCTTCCTTGGCTTGTGGTTGCCGGCGTGCTCTGCGCGACTCCCGCGGACGCCGGCGCACTCGCGCCGCTTCCAGCCTCGGACTACAGCGTAGACCCGGCCTGCCGCCCGCCCGCCCCTGGACACGTCAGTTGCCTGGCTCTGCAACTCGTGCCGAGAACAGCGGCGGCCCGCGCCCACACACACCCACTGGGAATGACACGCAATGCTCCCATTACGGCCGCCAAAGCCAGCGAAGGGGCCTACGGGCTGCGCCCCCAGGACCTGCAGAGCGCCTACTTCCCTGGGGAAGCGCCGGACGCACCGGCCTCTGAACCTCAGACGATCGCGCTGGTTGACGCCTACAACGACCCGAACGCCGAATCGGATCTGAGGATCTACGACGAAGAATTTCATTTGCCCGCATGCACCACCGCCAACGGCTGCTTGGAGCAGGTCAACCAGAACGGAGAAACCGGGAACCCACCGTTTCCGAACAGCGCCTTGGCCAAGCAGGAAAAGGAAGCGCTCTGCGAAAAAGGCACCGACCCCAAGGCCCCGGCCTGCATGGAAGTGGAAGAAGCCGACGGATGGACGCTTGAGATATCGGTGGACATCGAGGTCGCTCACGCGGTCTGTGAGAACTGCCGGATCCTGCTCGTCGAGGCCGATAACGGCGAACTCTCGAGCCTCGAAGCCGCCGAGGAAACAGCCGTCAAACTCGACGCGGGGGAGATCTCGGACTCCTGGGGAGGTGAGGAACCGCCCAGCGACAGCGAAGCCTTCAATCATCCGGGGACAGTGATCACCGTCGCGACCGGCGACACGGGCTACTTGAACTGGAGTACCTCAAAAGAAGAAGCGGAAAGGTACGAACTGCAGATCGGCGCCGTCAACTATCCAGCCTCCTCGCCGCACGTAATCGCCGTCGGCGGAACCACCCTGATGCTGAGCGACCCCTCAAAGAGCTGGCGTGCTGAGACGGCGTGGGGCAGGGGCGGAGGTGGCTGCAGCACCAAGCTGCAGGCCGCCCCGTGGCAGTTGGAAGTCGCCGACTGGCAAGCGGTGGGCTGCGGTCAGGACCGCGCCGTGGCTGACATCTCCGCCGATGCCAACCCCTCGAGCGGCTTTGCGACCTACGACTCGGTCCCATATGTCCACCTGGGAAGCGGCCTGAAAAACGCATCCATCCTGAATTGGACGCCGATCGGTGGCACCAGCGTCGCCTCACCGATCATCGCCTCGATGTTTGCGCTCGCCGGCGGATCACACGGCGTGCAGTACCCCGCCCAGACCGTCTATTCCCATCTCCTCTCCGCCTCCCTGCACGACGTCAGCGAAGGCGCAAACGGCAAGTGCGCCGGAAACTACCTCTCTGGCTGCAGCGGTTCGATGAACCCGCTTTCCCTGACCGACTGCGGCCAGGGCGTGTGGATATGTAACGCCACGACGGGCTACGACGGTCCCACCGGGGTGGGCACACCCAACGGCATCGCCGCGCTAAAGCCGGTCCGTCAACACACCGGCGGCGTGGGCGCACCCGAAGAACCGCTCACCGAAGAATGCGCCGAACCGATCGGCCCGGACGGGCGCCAGCGTGTATGCGGGACGCTGAATCCGCACACAAGCGAAGCAGTGGGCTACTACTTTCTCTACAACAAGGGTCAAAGTTGCACCGCGGGCAAGGAAACGCCGCTGCAGCAGCCGGTCCAGGGCGAAAGCATCCCGGTCTCTAGCGATGAACTGTTTGGGTTGGAACCCAATACGCAGTACGCGTACTGCCTGCTCGCCATGAACGCTTCCGGTGAAACACTCGGCTCGCCCGTGACGTTCACAACCGAAGCGGCGGTCCCCAGGGTGCCCGAAACACGTTTCGCCACCGCCGTTACGAGCGACTCAGCGACACTCCAGGGCAAACTCTACGGCGAACCGATCAAAACGAACTGGTACTTCACCTATGCGCCGGGGTCGAGTTGCACCGCTGCCGAAGCCAAGACGACCACAGAAGAAGAAGAGAGCAGCGGTAAAGCGAGCGAGGAAGTCCACGCCGCAATAGGCACCCTACAGCCAAACACCACATACACCGCATGCCTGATCGCCACCAACAGTCACGGCTCGAGCACCGGGGCGGGTGTGGCGCTGACCACGCTCCTGCCCAAGCCACAGGTGCTCAGTGAGAGCTCCTCACAGCCAGGCCGGCGCTCGGCTGTGCTCTCGGGTGAGATCAAACCGCAGAACGGTTCGGTGAAATACCTTTTCCAGTACGGGCTCTCCACCACCTACACCTCCGAAACGCCGGTGCTGGAAGTGGGCGAAGCGAAGGCCAGGCAGGCCGCTGAACTGTCGACTGGCTCTGTTCTGCTCAGTGGTCTGACGCCGGGTCAGACCTACCACTACAGACTCATGGCGACAAACTCGACCGGCCAGGAAGTAGGCGCCGATCAGACATTCAGCACGCTGGCCCCACAGCCTGCTTCGGTCACCTCGGGGTATGGGCAAGCGACATCGCCGAGCACCGCGAACATCAACGGCACAGTCGACCCCGATGGTGTGAGGACGATCTATCAGGTGCAGTATGGGACGAGCGGCGCCTACGGCAGCACGAGTGCCGCGATCGACGCCGGCGAAGGCTTGACAGCCCAGCCGGTACAAGTCGGACTGACTGGTCTGCTGCCCGCAACGACTTACTACTACAGACTGCTGGCAAGCAGCGAAGAAGGCCCGGTCACGGGTGCACAGGAGTCCTTCACCACACCGAACTACACCCTCCTGTCCTCCCTGGGGCCGCTCACCCTCTCACTGGGGAACACACCGCCAACCACGAAAACCAAACGGAAAGCTCTGACGCGGCCCCAGCGACTCAGAAGAGCCCTGAGGGCGTGCGCCAAACACCACGGCAAGCGAAAGCGCAGGGCCTGCCGGCGGCGCGCGCGCAAACGCTACAGCCCGAAGGTCAAGAAGAAACGAGCAAAGAAGTGAACGACGCCGGCGAGCGATCCGCGAAAAGCCGTGCTGAGCAGCTAGATAATTAAGGTAATAGTGCCGGAAGTGTAAAAGAAGTGTGCCAACTCTGTGCACTTCTATTGACCTCGCCGACCGCAGGAGTATCGTCGAGGCGAGTTGTTTGTCAGCGGCTCTGACGCAGCTTGCCGTCTGCGCCAGAGCCTAAACACGGAAAAGAAAGTGAGTTCTTCCCATGTCTGAGAGACACTGTACCCGCACGCGGCGAGAGAGTGAGATGATCGCCGATGTCGCCGAGCAGGACGATCACCTCGACCGCTCGCTTCTGAATCTGCTGCTGCGCCCCGGGGTTCACGGCCTTTGGTCTGTGGATGAGCTCGGCCGGGAAATGGGTGAGCCGCTCCAGGTACTGGACGCCGTCAACCGGCTTCACGGTCAGGGGCTGATCCACCGTCTCGGGGACTTCGTTTTCCTCACCCGCGCCATCGCCCGCCACGAGGAACTGCTGCAGTAGCCAGCTCGCTTGGCAACCGAGCATCGCCGCCCTATCGGTGGTGGCGGCGCTCGCGTGTGCCTGTGCGATTCTTCCGTGATGAGCGAGCTTGAGATCCTCCCCGTTGTGCCCGAGCGCCTGGAGGATCTAAAGGCGCTCTGGCAGGGACTGTATGACCACCACACCGGGCTGATGGCTCATCTGCGCGACCGTCAGCTCCCGTTCGAGCAGGCCTGGGAGAAGCGCCGGAAGATCGAGACGCAGTGGCTTGCCACAGAGCCCCGATCGTTTGTGCTGGCGGGCAAGGACGCCGATCGCTACCTCGGCTATGCCTTCGTGCGCATCCGCTCCGGCGCCGCGTTCGCCGCTTCCTGGACGGCCTGTGATCCACTGGCCGAGCTCGCCATCCTCGTTGTCCTGCCGGAGGCTCGCGGGCAAGGAGTCGGATCGGCGCTGCTTGACGCTGTCGAAGCGAGGCTCGCCCAAATGGGAATCGAGGACATGACGATCGGAGTCATCGCAAGGAACACCGAGGCGATGCGCCTGTATGAACGACGCGGAGCTGTGCCCTTTATCACCGAGTTCATCCAACGGGTCAAACCGAGGACCGCATAGTCAAATCCGCGAGTGCAACAGCTGCGCGCGAATTGACGCTAGCGGCGGTGTTTTCACAAAGATCACACCGCGTAATGCGCCGCGATCCAGGTTTTCACCAGTCGGCGATTCTCACACCCATGGTCCGTGCCAGCGCCCGAAACCGGCGGGTAGCTCCTCGCCGGCGGGCGGGCCCCAACTGCCCTGCGGATAGCGCTCCACTGCCCGCGGCTCATCGAGCAGCTTCTGAAAGACTCGCCATGCCTCCTCCACGCCGTCCTGGCGGGTGAAACGCTCGCTACGCCCGCACATCGCGTCGTTCAGTAGAACCTCATAGGGGGTGGGCGCCTCGCCGCCCTCCTGGGCGAACTCCATCTCCAGGGTGATCGCCTCCGGGCCCGGTGCGTCCGCGCGATGAGCGTCCAGGACCAGCTGGGCGCCGGTGCTCGGATCGAGCTTCACCACGAACTGGTTGGGCTCCGCCCGGCGGTGCTCCTTGGCGATGAAACCCAGGCGTGGCGGGCGGTGAAAGACCAGGCGCAGCTCGGTTTGGGTGACCGGCAGACGCTTGCCGGCGCGGATGAACCACGGTACTCCCGACCAGCGCCAATTCTCGATGTCCAGGCGCAGCGCACAGTAGGTCTCGGTATCGGAATTCGGTGCAACGCCATCGATGTCGAGGTAACCCTCGTACTGTCCACGTACGCAGTGCGCCGGATCGGCTTGGGATACCGAGCGCAACAGCGTGTACTTCGCATCCTTGAAAGCTTCGGCGTCGCTGGCCGCGGGCGGCTCCATCGCGGCGACCGCAACTACCTGCATGAGGTGGTTGACGACCACGTCGCGTAGCGCGCCGACCGGGTCATAGAAGTGCCCGCGATCCTCGACGCCGAAGCTCTCGGCCATCGTGATCTGAACGCACGCCACGTGCGCGCGATTCCAGAGGGGCTCGAGCATCGTGTTGGCAAAGCGCAGATACAACAGCTCGTCGGTGCCCATCTTGCCCAGGAAGTGATCGATCCGGTAGAGCTGGGACTCATCGATGGAGCGGTGGATTTCCTCGGCCAGGGCACGTGCGGAGGCCAGATCGTGCCCGAAGGGCTTCTCGACGAGCACCCGCGCGCTCTTGGTCAGTCCCGCGCCTGCGAGCTTGGAGATCACCGGCCCGAACAGGGACGGCGGGATCTCCAGATAGAAGACCGGGGTGCTCGAGTCTTTGATCTCCTGCGCCAGGCTCTCGTAGAGGGCGGGATCGTTGAAGTCGCCGCCGATGTAGGAGAGCCGTGCGGCGAAACGTTTGAAGACCTCCTCCTCCAGCGGCTCCCCGGTCGCCTGGATGCATTCGCGGGCGTGCTCGCGTAGATGCTCGACTGTCCAGTCCTGGGCGGCGACACCCACCACGGGAACCCCCAACAGCCCGCGCCGCTCAAGCCGATACAGCGAACGGAAGGTCATCACCCTCGCCAGGTCCCCGGTGATCCCGAATATCACCAGCGCGTCGGCGTCCTGGTGCTCGGCGGCGGGGTCTGAACCCATAGCGCGGGAGTGTCGCAGGTCCCATGCCCTGGCGAGCAGGCCGGGCAGAGGGCCGGCCTTGCTTCTAGTCGCCGCCCGATTTGTGTATGCGCTCCCAGTCTGCTGGCGGCCCGACGCTCGAGGCCTCTGGACCGAGGCGCTCGATGTAGGAGTCCTTGATTTGTCCCCAGCGTTGCGCTGATGACCAAGGTGGTGTTTCGCCCCCGAGCCCGCAGGCCAGCAAGTCAAGGCAGGCGTGCCACCCGGCTGCGTCGCGCGCGGCCTTACCCAGTTCTTGGAAGGTGTCGGTGAGAACCAGCACGCAGGCGTCCTCGCCATCGGGCTCGAGCTCCAGGCGCAGCACATCCTCACCCCAGCTCAGTTCCATCAGTGCCGGGGGATCGAAGGCGATCATCTGGCCATCCATCGGCGGCGCCTCACCGTCGCGGTGGCGAAAGTGAAGCGGCGCTCCAGCGGCACGCTCTCCCTCGATCGTGGTCGGGAACCACGCGGTGAGATGCTCGGGTTCGGTGAGGGCGCGCCACACCGTCTGGCGGGGATGCTCGAGGCGCCGGGTGAACCTGAGCACCAGCCGGTCCCCGTGGCGCTCGAGCTGTCCGTAGTCGCGGTCTCCTGCGGGCGCTGGCTCAGACATCTTCATCTCCTTTGCTTGCCCGTTCGCTGATGGTGTTCAGGTGCCGCTCGAGGGCGTCCAGGTGGGAGGCCCACAGCCGGCGATAGGGGGTAAGCCACTCGTCGATTGCTTGCAGCGGCTCGGCGCGCACCCGGTAGAAGCGCCGCTGGGCATCTGAGCGAACCTCGACCAAACCGGCCTTGCGCAGCACACGCAGATGCTTTGAGACCGACGGCTGGCTCAGCGCGGTGGCGTTGACGAGCTCACCGACCGGCAGTTCCTGCGCGAGCAGCAGATCGAGGATCCGGCGGCGGTTCTCCTCGGCGAGCACCTCGAAGGTCGCTGACACACACCTAGTATGCCGATAAAGTTATATATCTGTCAAGGCATATAATGCCGGGCCCGAGGCGAGTCACTATTTTCAGTCCCGTGGACGAACGTGAAATCGCGATTCGCTGGGCAAGCGACCCAGCTGAGGTGAAGGCCGCTCAGGCGATCAGAGAGCGGGTGTTCTGCGGCGAACAAGGGGTCTCCCGCGCCGAGGAGCTAGACGGCCGTGACGAGCAAGCCCTTCATCTGCTGGCGCTCGAGCCGGACAGCGGGCGGGTGATCGGCACACTGCGGCTGCTATTCGACGAGCAGCGAGCCAAAATCGGACGCGTCGCGGTGCAAGCCTCGTGGCGGCGCCGAGGGATCGCCTCGCGGATGCTGCTCGAGGCCCTCGAGCTCGCCCGCGAGCAAGGATGCACCCAGGCGCGCCTGGCCTCCCAGCAGCAGGCGACCGGTCTCTACGAACGGGCCGGTTTCACGGTCTGCTCAGACCCTTTCCTCGAAGCCGGTATCGCGCACGTGTGGATGGTGCTCGAGCTCGGCGGCTGAGCCACGCCACCACGCCACGAGCGCTACTAGACCGATCGGAAGATCACGCCGACTCGCTCTGGCTTGCCAGCGGCTGGCGCGGAGGCAGCGAGGGCTCAACGCGCAGCAGCCTGGCGGGAAGGTGAGGCAGCCACCAGTTCCAGCGACCGAACAGGGAGATCACCGCCGGCACCAACAGCGCGCGGATGATGGTCGCGTCCAGCAGGATCCCGGCCGCCAGGCCGGTGGCGAGCACCTTGATTTCCGTCTCCGGGCCCGAGGCCAGTGAGACGAACGCCAGGAACAGGATCAGCGCGGCGCTCGTGACCAGACGCCCGGTGCGCCCGATGCCTCGCACCACCGCGGTGTCGGTGACGCCGGTGGCGTCGTACTCCTCGCGCATGCGAGCGAGGATGAACACCTCGTAGTCCATCGAGAGGCCGAATAGGAACGCAAACACCATCAGCGGTATCCATGCCGTGATCGAGCCGGTCGCCGCGACTCCCCAGATCTGACTCGAGCCGTGGCCCTCCTGCCACACCAGCTCGAGCACTCCCCAGGCGGCGCCGACACTTATCACGTTGAGTATCACCGCCTTCAGCGGCAGCAGCAGCGAGCGGAAGGCGCGCGCGAGCAGAATGAACGTGACGATCGCGATCAGGAGGATCATCAGCGGGAAGTTGCCGTAGACGGCTTTGATGAAGTCCTGGTTCTGGGCGGCCAGACCTCCGACGAGCACCGCGGGTCCAGCCGAGTGCGCAGCTGAACGTATGTGATCGACGATTTCCCTGCCGGTTGGCGAGGAGCCATCGGGGGTCGCGAACGCGTCCACTACAGCCGCGCCGGAATGGCGCCATTGCGGGCTGTTCGGTGCCACCGCGCCGTATATTCCGGGAACCCGAGCCAGCGCTCTGGCGACACTCTCCGGGGAGGTGGAGCCCCTGACGAGCGCCTCGTTGGGTAGCAGAGCGCCGGCGCCGATGCCGGAGCGCTCGAGTGCCACTAGACCCTGCTTGGCCTCGCCCTGCTTGGCGATCGTGTTTAGGTTGGAGAGGCCCAGCTGTAGGTTCGTGGCCGCCAGCACGAGCGCGGCGAGCACGATCGCGGCACCCACGGCCGCCACCCAGCGGCGGCGCACGACCAGTTGCGCCCAGCCGGTCCACGAGCGGCTGGCCTTGTCGTCGGTGCGCACGTGTGGCCAGTCGAGGCGGGGGCCCAGCTTGCTCAAGACGACTGGCAACAGCGTCAACGCGACGATCACGCTGATCAGCGGGATCAGCATGCCGCCGTAGCCGACCGAGCGCAGGAACGGCAGCGGCAGAGCCACCAGGGCGAGCAGGCCGATCGCGACCGTGGAGCCGCTGAACACGACAGCCCGTCCGGCTGTTTCCATCGCGCGCACGATCGCCTCATCGCCCTCGCGGCCATGGGCGCGCTCCTCGCGCCAGCGTACGACGACCAGCAGCGAGTAATCGATCGACACGCCGAGCCCGATCAACGCGATCAAGAACTGCACGATCGGCGAGACTTCGGTGATCGTCGTCAGACCCCACACGACCAGGAACGTCGTGAGGATCGAAGAGATCGCCATGATGATCGGCACGACCGCCAGGAACGAGGCGAACACGAACGCCAGCACGAGCAGGGCACCGAGACCGCCCAGCAGCGCCTCGACGAGCACCCCGGGGCCGTTCCCGCCTCCGCTCTGGACCGATAGCGCGTCATAACCGGTTACCCGCACGGGCGCTCCGGCGACGGTCATCCCGGCCAGAGCCGAGGTCGCTTTTTCAGCCGCCTTCGGGTTGTCGCCAAAGGGCTGATTGCGATCGGGTGGGGGATAGGCGACCAGAAATGTCGTGCGCCCGTCCTTTGATACGAAGGCGGAGCTCCCGGTGCTCGAGTAGCCGGCCACGCGACTGCCAGGCAGCGTGCGCTCCAGGCGGGCTTCCACGGCCCGCAGTTCGCCGCGAACCCCGGGTGAGGTGAGCGTCTCACCGGCAGGCAGTGTTATGACCGGAAGCAGCGGGGCGCTGTTGCCGCCGGTGCCATGGAAGTCGTGGGCGATCAGCTGGTTGGTGATCCAGCCTTCCTTGCCGGGCACGGAGAACTTCTGTTTGAGGGATTTGGTGGCCGACTGAGAGGAGACCATCCCCACGAGGGTCACAACGACCCAGAAGGCGACGATGATGCGTTTGTGGGCTAGGACCCAGCGAGTCAGGGATGCCATGGCTCTTCCTCCATTCGGATTTCGGTCTGCCTGCTAAGACGGATGGCCTGAGGAAAACTCATCGCGGCGGGCCGGTCCGTCTCGCGGCGAGGGCCCCACGCGTCGGCGGCGCAATCCTGCAGTTGATTCACAATTGCGATGATTTGTAGCACAAATGATATGTAGGGCGTAGAATGGTTGTCGATGTGGGAGACCGGTCCTCTGCCGCCCGAGCTTGCGGGCTTCCCTGGCTACCTGCTCGCCCGTCTGGGCGAGGCCTCCAGACGCAGATTTCACCACGCGCTCGAGCCGGAGGGGTTGCATCCTCGTCATTTCGGTGTGATGACGATGGTCGCGGCGCAGCCCGGCGTCACTCAGCAGCGCCTGCACGAGCAGACAGCGATCGACCCGAGCTCGATGGTCTCGGTGATCGACGAGCTGGAAGCGATGGGCCTGGCCGAGCGCCGTCCGCACCCTGATGATCGCCGTGCCCGCACGATCTTCCTGACCGAGCTCGGCAGCAAGAAGCTCGCTCGCGCGGGTGAGCTGGCAGGCGAGCTGCAGCGTGAGTTCTTCTCGGCGCTGTCAAGCGAGGAGCAGCGCACCCTGCATGGGCTACTCCAGCGTTTGGCCGGGCTATTTCCCGAGGACTGAGGGTCTCAGGGGATGGCGATTGCAGGTGCTGCTCGGTGCGCGCAGGGATCTTGGCGCGAGAGTCGAAATCGTCTCTGTGGATCGCCCATTCGCCGCTAGCGCCGCGCGGCCGTTTTCCTCCACTGGTTCCCCTGGGCGGGGACGGATCTCCGCTGTTGGGTCTCGGCTCGGCGGTCTGCTCGCGGGGAGCGTTCGCGGTGCCACCGGGCTGCTGGGCCACCGGCGCCTGCGCCTGACGCTGATCGGCGGCGTGATCGGTGCTCTGCTGCTCGGCGGCGGGTGGCTGTGGCTGCGCGACTCGCCGCTGGTCTCGGTGGAGCACGTGCACGTCAGTGGAGTGCACGGCGTCGGCGCACGAGAAATCAGGCTCGCCCTGGACGATGCCGCCAAGCGCATGAGCACGCTCGATGCGAATGTCGGTGCGCTGCGGGCGAGGTTGGCGTCCTTCGCGCAGGTGCGCAGCCTGAGCGTGAGTACGAGCTTCCCGCACACGATGCGCATAACCGTCTCTGAGCAGTTGCCGGTCGCGGTGCTCCTCAGCAACGGCACCCGCACGGCACTCGCGGCCAACGGCGTCGTGCTGGGTCGCGCGTTCCTCGCAAAGAGTCTGCCGGTCATCGAATCGAGCAAGCTGGCGCTGACACGGGTCCACGACTCACAGACGCTTCAGTATCTGAAAGTCCTGGGGGCGGCGCCCGCGCCTCTCGCGAAGTACATAACCCGTGCCTACACCTCCGGCAAGGGCCTGACGCTCGCGCTCCAAAACGGGATGCTCGTCTACTTCGGCGACGCCAGTCGGCCGCATGCCAAGTGGCTCTCGCTCGCGCGTGTCCTGGCCGACCCGACCTCCACCGGGGCCGCCTATATCGACGTGCGCATGCCCGAACGTCCCGCCGCCGGGATCGCCGGCGCAGCAACTTCGACCTCGACTCAGGCAAGCGGTCTGGATCCGAACTCCGCGGTGCTCGCGCAAACGCTTGCGAGCGCGATCACCGGTGAATCGTCTTCCTCGACGCCAGCAAGCCCTTCGGCATCCGAACCGGCCGTGGCTCAGACATCTCCCTCCAGCGAAGCCGCTTCGGGCGAAACTGCTTCTAGCGGCAGCGCTTCCAGCGAAAGTGCCGCGCCAACAGGAGGCTAAGTCTATACCTTAGCTTGATGGTAGTCCGAGACCGATTCTCGGGTGCCAGTTGAGACTTCCGGGTTCTGCAATGATTGTTGCGAGGTTTAGTGTTCTCGTTGACAGGGCGAAGTTCCCTGCATAACGTGCCAAACTCAGCGGGTTCTCAGAGAGCCCCAGCCAAACACTCAATAATTACTCTAGACTTCGGACGGATACCATGGAGAGCGGCGGCAGCTATCTGGCAGTGATAAAGGTCGTGGGGGTCGGCGGCGGCGGAACCAACGCGGTTAGCCGCATGGTCGACGCCGGATTGCGCGGCGTGGAGTTCATCGCGGCGAACACAGACGCGCAGGCGCTGGCGATGCTCGAGGCCGACGTGAAGCTGAACATCGGCCACGACGCAACCAAGGGCCTGGGCGCGGGCGCCAACCCCGAGGTCGGCTTTGGAGCCGCCGCGGAGTCCCGCGATGAGATCAAGGAGGCGCTCAAGGGTGCTGACATGGTTTTCGTGACCGCAGGCGAGGGCGGCGGCACGGGTACCGGCGCCGCTCCAGTGATCGCCGAGATCGCCAAGAGCGAGATCGGTGCTCTCACGGTCGGGGTCGTCACTCGGCCATTTGACTTCGAGGGAACCCAGCGCGCACGCCAGGCCACCGAGGGCATAGAGCGCCTGCGCGAGGTCGTGGACACGCTGATTGTGATCCCCAACGAGAAGCTGCTGGCCGTGGTCGAGCGTCGCACCTCGATGCTGGACGCGTTCAAGGAAGCCGACGACGTGCTGCGCCAGGGCGTGCAAGGGATCACCGACCTGATCACGATCCCCGGCCTGATCAACCTCGACTTCGCAGACGTGCGCACGATCATGCACGACGCCGGCTCAGCGCTGATGGGCATCGGCACCGCCGGCGGAGAGAACCGCTGCGCCGAGGCCGCCAAGGCCGCCATCTCCTCACCGCTGCTTGAAGAGTCAGTCAACGGCGCGACCGGGATCCTCCTGAACATCACCGGCGGCAAAGACCTCGGCCTGTTCGAGGTCAACGAATCCGCCGAGATCATCCA
Organism: Solirubrobacteraceae bacterium; assembly: GCA_036561505.1. Lineage (GTDB taxonomy): Bacteria > Actinomycetota > Thermoleophilia > Solirubrobacterales > Solirubrobacteraceae > Palsa-744. The sequence goes on along the minus strand of DATBPE010000220.1, from coordinate 27,114 downwards.
GAACGCCGCCGACCCCAACGCCAACATCATCTTCGGCTCGGTCATCGACGAGAGCATGGGCGACGAGGTCCGCGTCACGGTGATCGGCACCGGCTTTGATCATCGGCCCGGGCGATCGGTACGCGGTGGACGCCCGGGACGCTCGAGTCGCCCCGATCGCGGTCCACGGATCGAGGATCGCGATCGCTCGACGTTGGAGATCTCCGACGACGACATCGACGTTCCGCCGTTCCTGCGCTAGACGCACTGCTTCGCGGCCCGGCGCCTCGTGAGGGCTGAGTTCAACAACGCCCCCCTGCAACGCGCCCTAGTGATGCTCGGCGCCACGCTCGTGCTGCTAGGCAGCTGGCTGGTGGTTCGCGGACACTCCCAGCCGGGAATCGACCGGTTCGGGTTTCGCGTTCTCGCGCTGGCGAGCGGCGGCGCGGCAGCCGAAGCGGCCCCGACCGTCGTCGATGTCGCAAAGGTCCTACTCGCCGCATGCGCCCTGGCTGTCCTGGGCCTGCTCATGGCAAGGCGAAAGTGGCGGGACTGCATGGTGATCGTTGCCGGTCTGCTCGTAGGCCAAACAGCCGCGCACATCGCAAAGGCAGCGATCTCGAGGCCGCGCCCGGCGCACGAGTTTGTTTCGGCCGGCGGCTTCTCCTTTCCCTCTACGACCTCGGCGCTCGGGATGAGCTTCCTGTTCCTCTCGATCGCCGCGGCAGGACTCCTGCCACAGCGCCGGCGCGCCGCGACCGTGGCAGTCGGTGGGGTGATGACGTTCGTTCTCGGTCTGTCGTTCGTGGCCCTGCGGGTCCACTACCTGACAGATGTGATCGCCGGCTGGGCTCTGGGCGTGCTGGCGTTCATGCTCTGCGAGCTCGTGGCGAACGTGATTCTCGGTCCGCCGCGAGCGCGTCGTAGGCAATCGAGCAATCCACCGAGGATGATCGGCTGAAAACTCGCAAGCGCGCATGTGCCACGAGCGCAGGGCGCCTGTGAGCTGGGCTACTGACCGAAAGGGTTCGTGGCTGCGCTGGTGCGCCTCGAGCGTTTCCGTAGTTTCTCTAGGTACATGCCCACGGGGATCACCGTCGCGATGATCGCGAGCACGAGCCAATAGGTCGGTCCGGAGAAGGCGGCTGTGCCCCACACCAGCGGGAGATGCAGAGCGAGCAACAGCGGATTTGAGCGTCGCTTCGACTTTGATGTCTGCGAGTCGCGCGAGATCCACTGGAGGAACCTCAAGTCCCACTGACTGTGATCCTTCTCGAGGGGCGGCATCGGCACCCGGCGATTCTAACCCCTCGAATGCGATCTCTGTCCACGATCGTTGAGCAGCCGCAGCCCGCCGGGTGCCCGCTAGCCTAGGGCGGAATGCCAGCCGAGTCCTCGACCCTCCACCGCACAGCCCTGTTCGATCGCCACGTGGCGGCGGGAGCGAAGATGGTCGAGTTCGCCGGCTGGGAGATGCCCGTCCAATACGAGGGTGTGCGCTCCGAGCACACGGCGGTGCGCGAAGCGTGCGGGATCTTCGACGTCTCGCACATGGGCCAGGTCGAAACGAGCGGGCCCCAAGCACTCGAGTTGCTGCAGCTGCTGCTCTCAAACGACATCTCCCAGATCCCCCTGGGCGGCGCCCAATACAGCGTGCTCTGTCGCGAGGACGGTGGCGTGCTCGACGACCTGTTCACCTACCGTTTGGAGCCCGAGCGCTACCTGACGGTGACCAACGCCTCAAACCATCAGCGCGACCTGGCGTGGTTTCGCGAGCACGCCACAGGCTTCCCCGAAGCCCGCGTCGAGGACCGCATCGATGACTACGCGATGCTCGCCGTGCAGGGGCCGCGTGCGCGGGAACTCGTGCAGGCGATCTCCGACGAGCCGCTGCCGGCGCGCATGACGGCCAAGACGCGACGCCTGGCCGGTGAGGAGGTGTTGGTGTGCGCCACCGGCTACACCGGCGAGGACGGCGTGGAGCTGCTCTGCAAGCCCGCGGACGCGCCCGCGCTGTGGGATGAGATTGTCCGCCGCGGCGCCACCCCCGCCGGTCTGGCGGCGCGCGACACGCTGCGCCTGGAGGCATGCTTTCACCTCTACGGAAACGACCTCAGCGTGCAGCGCGGGCCGATCGAAGCGGGGCTTGGCTGGTGTGCCAAGGAGGACACCCACTTCATCGGCGCCGAGGCGGTGAGCGCCGTCAGGGCGAGTGGACCGGCGGAGAAGCTGATCGCGTTCGTCATCGACGGGCCCGGGATCGCACGCCAGGGCAACCCCGTGATCGGCGGCGGGGTCGTCACCAGTGGCACCCTCTCACCCTCTCTGGATCTCGCCATCGGCATGGCATACGTGCCCGCTGGCGCCGCGGCAGTGGCAACCCACCTCGAGATAGACGTTCGTGGCAAGATGCGCCGCGCCGTCGTCAAGGAAAAGCCGCTCTACAGAAAGGGCTCCTGAATGGCCGAGGCCACCTACCCCGAGGGGTTGCTCTATCACGCCGAGCACGACTGGGCGCGCATCGATCAAGCGCAACCCGATATCGCCACGCTCGGCATCACCTGGTATGCCCAGGACGCCCTCGGTGAGGTCGTGTTCTTCGAGGCGCCCAAGCCCGGCAGCACACTCAAACAGGGCGACCCCTACGCCGAGGTCGAGTCGGTCAAGGCGGTCTCCGATGTGATCGCCCCGCTCTCCGGTGAGATCGTCGAGGTCAACTCGGCGCTCGAGAGCGACGCGTCGGCGATCAACGAGGATCCATACGGTGAGGGTTGGCTGGTGAAGGTGCGCCTTTCGGACTCCTCCGAGGCCAACTCGCTGATGGACGCCGCCGCCTACATCGCGACCCTGGGCGGCTAGGCTCTAGCAGTTGAGTCGCTATACCGCCATCACCCCGGAGGATCTCCACGCGATGCTGGCGGCGATCGGCGTCGATTCGCTGCAGGAGATCTTCGACCGCCAGATTCCGCCGGCAGTGCGCCTCGGGCGGGCGCTGGAGTTGCCCGATGGACTGGGCGAGGCGGACGTCTATGAGCATTTGCGTGCGCTGGCGGCGCGCAACACCAGTACCGAAGACGAGCTGAGCTTCCTCGGCGCCGGGATGTACGACCACTATGTCCCCGCGCTGATCGACATGCTGATGGAGCGCTCGGAGTTCCTCACCCCCTACACGCCCTACCAGCCCGAGATATCCCAGGGCGGGCTGCAGGTGATGTTCGAGTACCAGACCGCGATCTGTGAGCTGACCGCGCTGCCAGTCTCCAACGCGTCCGTGTACGAGGGGCCGTCCGCGGTCGCCGCGGCGGGCTACCTGGCAAAGCTCCACAATCAAGCCAGCCGCTTTGTTGTCAGTGCCGGCATGCACCCGCACACGATCCAGACGCTGCGCACGACCGCCCACGGCTACGGCATGGACGTCCTGGAAGTACCGCTGCGCGATGGTGTCACCGACCCCGATGCGTGGGCACGGGCGATCGACGGGAACACCAGCGCCGCGATCTTCGCCCAGCCGAACTTCTACGGAGCCGTCGAGGACGCCGCCGCGCTCAGCGCCGCCGCCAAGGGAGCCGGCAATCCGGTCGTGATCGCGCAGGTCGACCCGATCGCGCTCGGGGTGCTCAAGGCGCCCGGCGAATGCGGCGTGGACGTCGCCGTCGGCGAGGGTCAGCCGCTCGGCAATCGCCTGGACTTCGGCGGGCCTTCGTTCGGCTTCTTCGCCGCCCGCGAGGAGTACCTCAGACGCATGCCCGGACGAATCGCCGGCGAGACCGTCGACGTTGACGGCCGGCGCGGCTTCGTGCTAACCCTGCAGACCCGCGAGCAGCACATCCGTCGTGAGAAGGCGACCTCGAACATCTGCACCTCACAGGCGCTCAACGCGCTCGCCGGGGTCGCGTACCTGACGTGGCTCGGGCGCCGCGGGATCGTCGAGCTGGGCGAGCTGCTGCTCGCCCGCACCCACTATGCGCGCGAGCGGCTCGCTGGGCTTCCCGGCGTCGAGAAGCTGCACGAGCAGCCGGTGATCCGCGAGTTCGCGCTACGCCTCGACGGGAACGTCGCGGCCATCAGACGGCGCTGCGCCGAGCAGGGCGTGAACCCGGGCGTCGACGTGCAGGCGCTCAGCGGCCGGGAGGAGGATCGCGGGGTGCTGCTGGTGGCGATCACCGAGCGGCGCTCGCGCGCGGACATCGACCGGCTGAGCGACGTGCTTGCAGCGGCGGTCGCCGCCGAGACCGACGCGAGCGTGCCCGCGTGAGCCCGATCGACGAGAACCACCTCCACGCCGACCCAGGGATCGAGTCTCATCACCCGAGCTCGGGCGCCAACGGCAGCGTGCCTGCGCTCGTGGCGGCGGGGGTCCGAGCGAGCCCGCTGCAGCTGCAGGCGGCCACGACGATCTTCCAGAAGGGCGCGCCGGGGCGCCGCGCGTTCATATGCCCCGACGTTGACGTCCCCGTGCTCGACGCCAGCGAGTTCTTGCCCGAGCGCTTCCGTCGCTCCGAGGGACCGCGACTGCCCGAGGTCTCAGAGCCGGAGATCGTCCGCCACTACGTCGGCATCTCCAAGCGCAACTTCGATCTCGACTCGGGCTTCTACCCGCTCGGCTCGTGCACGATGAAGCACAACCCCAGGCTGCACGAGCGCGTCGCCGCGCTGCCCGGCCACGCACGCCTGCACCCGCTGCAGGACCCCGAGCGCGCGCAGGGGGCGCTGGAGCTGATGTGGAACCTGCAGGGCGCACTGTCTGAGATATCCGGGCTGCCACACGTCTCGCTGCAGCCCTCCGCCGGCTCCCACGGCGAGCTCGCCGGCGTGCTGTTGACGCGCGCCTATCACGAGGACCGCGGCGAGTCCCGCCACAAGGTGCTGACGCCAGACACCGCGCACGGCACGAACCCGGCGACCGTCACGATGGCCGGGTTCGAGGTCGTCAAGGTCGCGACCAACGAGAACGGCGGTGTCGACATCGAGGACCTGCGTGCGAAGGCAGACACCGACGTCGCCTGTTTGATGCTCACCAACCCCAACACGCTCGGCCTGTTCGACCCGAACATCTCACAGATCGCCGAGATCGTCCACGGCGTCGGCGCGACCCTCTACTACGACGGCGCGAACCTCAACGCCGTGATGGGTCTCTCGCGCCCGGGCGACATGGGTTTCGACATCGTCCACTTCAACCTGCACAAGTCCTTCACCCAGCCCCATGGGGGCGGCGGTCCCGGCTCCGGGCCGATCGCCGTCTCAGACCGGGTCGCGCCATATCTGCCGGTGCCTGTCCTCACCCGGCGCGAGGACGGGACATTCGCGCTCGACCACGACCGGCCGAAGTCGATCGGGCGGCTGCGCGGCTTCCACGGCAACTACGGCTGCTTCGTGCGCTCCTACGCCTACATCTGCTCGCTCGGCGGTGACGGCCTCAAGGACGCCTCCGAGGCCGCGGTGCTGAACGCCAACTATCTGCTTGCTCGGCTGAGGCAGCACGGCGTCGCGGAGTACCTGCCGCTGGCCTACGGCGATCTGTGCATGCACGAGTTCGTCCTCTCGGGCGGTCCGATGAAGCGCGAGCTTGAGATCAAGACCCTCGATCTCGCCAAGCGCCTGCTCGACTTCGGCTTCCACCCGCCGACCGTGTATTTCCCGCTGCTCGTCGAGGAGGCGCTGATGGTCGAGCCGACCGAGACCGAGACCAAGGAGACGCTGGACGCCTTCGCAGATACGATCGCCGCGATCCTGCGCGAGGCCAGCGACGATCCCGAGATCGCCCGCGGCGCCCCCTACTCGACCCCCGTTCGTCGTCTCGACGAGGTGCTCGCCGCCAAGCAGCCGGTGATCCGCCAGGCGCTGGGCTAGTCTGATCGGCGATGGCGATCGAGCACCGCAAACTCGGCAGTACCGGAATCAGCGTAAGCCCGCTGTGCCTCGGGGCGATGATGTTCGGCGCGTGGGGCAACACCGATCACGAGGACTCGATAGCGATCATCCACCGTGCTCTCGACGCCGGCATCAACTTCATCGACACCGCCGACGTGTATTCGCGCGGTGAGTCCGAGGAGATCGTCGGCAAGGCGCTCGCCGGCTCTCGGCGTGACTCGGTCGTGCTCGCCACCAAGGTTCACGGCAAGATGCACGACGAGGATCCCAACCAGTTCGGAAACTCTCGCCGGTGGATCGTCAAGGAGGTCGAGAACAGCCTGCGCCGCCTGAAAACAGACTGGATCGACCTCTACCAGATCCACCGCCCCGAGCCGGACACCGACATCGACGAGACGTTGTCAGCGCTGAGCGACCTCGTTCACGCCGGCAAGGTGCGCTACATCGGCAGCTCGACCTTCCCCGCCTACCAGATCGTGCAGGCGCAGTGGACGGCTGAGCGTCGAGGGCGCGAGCGCTTCCTCTGCGAGCAGCCGCCCTACTCGATGCTGATTCGCCGGATCGAGGCGGACGTGCTGCCTGTCTGCGAGAGCTACGGGATCGGTGTGATCCCGTGGAGCCCGCTTGCCGGCGGCTGGCTCTCGGGCAAGTACCGCAAGGGCGGCGACTCGCCGGGAGAGAGCCGCCGGGCGCAGATGCTCCCCTCGCGCTACGACATGTCCCTGCCCGGCAACCAAGCCAAGCTCGAGGCGGCCGATGCCCTCGCCGCTTTGGCTGAGCAGGCCGGGATGTCGCTGATCGAAATGGCACTCGCGTTCGTGATCAACCACCCCGCGGTCACCGCGGCGATCATCGGGCCGCGCACGATGGAGCAGCTCCAGAGCCAGCTGCCCGCCGCCGAGGTAAAGCTCAGCGCCGATCTGCTCGACCGCATCGACGAGATCGTCCCGCCGGGCGTGAACGTCAACCCGAACGACACTGGCTGGGACGCGCCGTGGCTCACCGACCCCTCGCTGCGGCGTCGCTGAGGGCGCAGCTGGCAGCACCGCTGCTCAAGGCTCCATGATGAGGATCTTCTCCGGCATCCAGCCCACGGGCTCAAAGCACCTGGGCAACTACATCGGCGCGATCGCCCAGTACGTCTCAAGCCAAGAGCGCGGCGAAGGCATCTTCTGCATCGTCGATTTGCACGCCATCACCGTCGCCTACGATCCGGCCGAGCTGCGCCAGCGCACCTACGACACGACCGCGATCCTGCTGGCCGCGGGCTTGGATCCGCAGCGCTGCATCCTCTTTCGCCAGTCAGACGTCGCCGAGCACACCGAGCTGACCTGGCTGCTGTGCAGCGTGACCGAGCTCGGACGTCTGCAGCGGATGCACCAGTTCCGCGACAAGTCCGTGGCCCAGCGCGAGCTCGTCTCCGCTGGTCTGTTGCTGTATCCGGTCCTACAGGCCGCCGACGTGCTCGCCTACCGTGCGCAGGAGGTGCCCGTCGGCGAGGACCAGCGCGAGCACCTGGAGCTGATGCGCGACGTCGCCCGGCGCTTCAACACCCGCTACGGGGACGGGCAGGACGTGCTGGTCGTGCCCGAGCATCGCATCCCGCAGGTCGGCGCTCGCATCATGGACCTGCAGGACCCGAGCAAGAAGATGTCCACCACCGGTGCCACCGAGCAGGGCACGATCTACGTGCTCGACGAGCCCAAGGCGATCGAAAAGAAGCTCAAGAGCGCCGTCACGGACTCCGGTAGCGAGATCCTCCTGGATCCCGTGCACAAGCCGGGCATCAGCAACCTGATTGAAATCCTGGCGGCGGTGCGAGGAGCCGATCCCGCGACGATCGAGTCCGAGTTCGCGCAGGCGCGCTACGGCGAGCTCAAGGGCGTCCTCGCCGAGGAGGTCATCGGCTATCTGGCGCCGATCCGCGAACGCTATACCGACCTGCGTGCCGACGAGCGCCAGCTCGATTCCGTGCTAGGTCTGGGCAGGGATCAGGCACAGGCGATCGCCGAGGAGACACTGTTCGACGTGCGCCGCAGCATGGGACTCGGTGCTCCAACGTCAGGCCCAGACGCTACCGTGAGCGTGTGAGTCTCGCCGCCATAGAGCTCGACCTCGACGTCTTCAGCGGGCCGTTCGATCTGCTGCTGGCGCTCGTGTTGCGCGAGGAGATCGACCTGCTCGAGCTGGAGCTGGCCGATGTCGTTCTCAGCTACCTCGATCATCTCGAGGCTCGTGGCGAGCTCGACCTGGAGACCGCGACCGAATTCATCGTGCTGCTCGCCGCGCTGCTTGAACTGAAGTCGAGGCTGATGCTCTCGAGCGACGAGGAGCAGATGCTCGACATCGAGCCCGAACAGGCGCTCGAGGAGCTACTCGCCCGGATGCTCGACGCACGCCGCTACCGTGGCGCCGCCGAACATCTGATCGAACTACTTTCCGGCGAGCAGGGAGTCCGGTTTCGCTGCGCGCCGCTGCCCGCACACCTGCGCCGCACCGAGCTCGAGCCCCAAGAGGGCTCGCTCGATCCGACGATACTCGCCCGCTCGGTGGGCCAGCTGCTGCGGATGCCGCCGGTCATCAACCTGCGCCACATCGGCGTCGTCAGGGTCACGATCTCAGAGCGCATCGCGCATCTGCGGGGACTGCTCGCGCGCGGGCGCTTCTCCTTCGATGAGGCGGTTCGCGACGCCGACCGTATGACCGTCGCGGTCACCGTGTTCGCGCTGCTGGAGCTGTACAAGCGCGGCGAGGCCGACTGGGAACAGAACGAGGCGTTCGGGGACATCTCGATCACCGCGCGGGAGGCTCAGGGCGCCGAGAGGATCGCCGGGTGAGCGAGGCGCCAGACCCCGCGCCGGCGCCCGCCGAGGATCCGCCGGAGCTGGAGTTGATCCTCGAGGCGCTGCTGTTCATCTCAAGCGACCCGCTGAACCTCCAAGAACTGGCGGAGGCGACCGAAACCGACGCGATGACGGTCGCCGGGGCGCTGCAGGAACTGGCCAAGCGCCATGGCACCGGCAGGTCCGGGATCCACCTGCGTCACCTCGCCGGCGGCTACACATTCGCCTCAGACCCGATCGCCGAGGAGGCCTCCAGGCGCCTGTTCAGCCGCCCTCGTGCGGCCGCGCTGAGCCCCGCCCAAGCGGAGACGCTCGCGATCGTCGCCTACCTGCAGCCCGTTTCGCGACCGGAGATCACCCGCATCCGCGGTGTGAACGCCGACTCCGCGGTCGCGACGCTACTCGACCGTGGCCTGATCGACCAGACCGGCCGCTCCCAGTTCGGTGCGGCGCTGTATCGCACCAGCGGCCTCTTTTTGAAGCTGTTCGGGCTGACTTCGCTGGAGGATCTCCCAAAGATCGCCAAATGGGACCCCACCCCCGAGGAGCAGTCCCAGCTACGCGAGCGGCTGCTGCGCGCCGGTGACGCCCGCGCCGGCGTGAACCCGCCGGGCGCCGAGGAGGAGGGATAGCAGTGTTCAAGGACGTGGAGGCATTCAGCGGCTTCTCTGTGGATGACATCGACGCGGCCAAACAGTTCTACGGTCAGACACTGGGTCTGGACTCAAGCGAGCAGAACGGCCTGCTTTTCCTTCACCTCGCGGGCGGGCGCGACACGGTCGTCTATCCCAAGGCCGACCACACGCCCGCGACGTTCACGATCCTCAACTTCCCCGTCTCGGACATCGAGCAGACTGTCGAGCAGCTCGCCGCCCTGGGCGTGAGCTTCGAGCGCTATGAGGGCCTCGGCCAGGACGAGCGGGGCATCGCCAGAGCTGGCGGGCCGCTGATCGCCTGGTTCAAGGACCCGGCCGGCAACATCCTCTCGGTCCTGCAGCAGGACTAAAGGGGCGAGCTCAGGCCGCGCTGGCGGCGAGCTGTCCACAAGCCGCGTCGATCTCACGCCCGCGGGTGAGGCGCACCGTGACCGGCACCCCACGCGCCTCCAGCGCACCCCTGAACGCGGCGATCGAAGCGCGACTTGAACCCTCATAGACAGAGTCCGTCGGGTTGTAGGGGATCAGGTTGACCTTGAAGATCGGGCTTGCCGAGGGCTCTTGACCGAGCAGCAGCCGCGCCAGCGAAAGCGCCTGCTCGTAGCGGTCGTTTACGCCGGCGAGCATCACGTACTCCACGAACACGCGCCGGCGCTTGCGGGCATAGAACGCCCGGCACGCTTCGATCACCTCACTCAGCGGATAGCGGTCGTTGACGGGCATCAGCTGCGAGCGCAGCTCTTCGGAGGAGGCGTGCAGCGACAGCGCCAGGCGAATCGGCATCTCGCACTCGGCTAGGCGTTCGATGCCCGGGATCCAGCCGACGGTGGAGATCGTCGTGCGGCGGTGGGTGATACCGATGTCCGGCAGGCGCTCACACGCCCCCAGCACGTTATCGAGGTTCAGCATCGGCTCGCCCATGCCCATGAACACACAGTGATCGACCGGGCCCAAGCGACGGAAGTGAAGCGCCTGGTCGAGAATCTCCGAGGCGCTCAGGTTGCGCGCGAAACGCATCTGGCCAGTCGCGCAGAACGTGCACGTCAATGGGCACCCCGACTGCGAGGAGACACAGATCGAACGCCGGCCGTCGCGGAAGCGCATCAGCACCGCCTCCAGTGGCCGCCCGTCCACGGTTGCGAACAGTGCCTTGATCGTGCCGTCGCTGGCGGTGCGCTGCTCGCGCAGGTGAAGGCTCGAGAACGCCAGCTGCTCGGCGAGTGCCTGGCGCAACGCCGCCGGCAGATTCGTCATCTGCTGGAAGCCCTCGACGCCGTTGGCCGCCCACCGCCACACCTGCCGCGCACGGAAGGCGGGCTCTGCGTTAGCGGCGAGTGTCTGATCGAGCAACTCGAGGTCCATCCTGCAATGGTTGCAGCCGAGCGTCGATGCGTCTGGCCAAGTACATAGCCCACGCCGGGGTCGCCTCGCGCCGAGCGGCCGAGACACTGATCCGCGAAGGACGCGTCAGCGTCGCCGGCGAGCAGGTTCTGGACCCCGCCCGCGATGTCGGCGACGACGCCCACGTGGCGCTCGACGGGCGTGCGCTCGCGGGCGCCGAGCCGCGCGCCTGCTACGCGCTGCACAAGCCCGTTGGCGTCCTCTCCACGGCACGTGACACGCACGGGCGAAAGACGGTGCTCGACCTCGTGCCCGCACGCGGACTGCGCCTCTACCCGGTCGGGCGCCTGGACGCCGACTCCAGCGGCCTGATCCTGCTGAGTAACGACGGTGAGCTCGCCAACCGCCTCACACACCCCCGCTTTGAAGTCCCCAAGACCTACCGTGCGACGCTCGCCGGCCCCCCGATCACCGAGCAGGCGCTGCGCTCGCTGCGCGCCGGGGTGGCGCTCGAGGACGGGCGCAGCGCAGCAGCCAAGGTGCGGCGAGTGGGCAAGCGCACGATCGAGCTGACGATCAGCGAAGGCCGAAACCGCCAGGTCAGACGTATGTGCGAGGCCGTCGGGCATCCCGTGAGCGAGCTGACGCGCATCAGCTTCGGCCCGCTGGCGCTGGGGGAGCTAGAGCCCGGGGCGCACCGCCGCCTCACCGACGCAGAGGTGAAGCGGCTGCGTGCCCTCTCGCTCTGACACAATCGCCGCCGATGCGACTATTTGCCCTGCGCGGCGCGATCAGCGTCGAGCACAACGACGCCCAGGACGTCCTGGACGCCACCACCGAGCTAATGCGGACGATCATGGAGCGCAACTCACTCACGCCCGCGAATGTGGTCAGTTGCATCTTTACCGCCACACGCGATTTGAACGCCGAGTTTCCGGCGGTGGCCGCGCGCGCGCTGGGCTTCGAGCTGGTGCCCCTGCTGTGCGCGCAGGAGATCCCGGTGCCGCGCTCGATGCCGAACGTGATCAGGGTGCTCATCCACTACCACGCCGAGGAGGGTCACGAGCCCGTGCACGTCTACCTCGGCGAGGCCAGCGAGCTGCGCGCGGACCTCGGGGCCGCGCAGTAGCCGGCCCGCCGGGCCCGCCGGGCCGGCTTGCGCCACAATGCGCCGATGGCACTCGAGTTCTCAGAGCGCATTGCAAGACTTCCGTCCTACCCCGCCGCCGGGGGCTACGGCGAGGATCTCGAGCTGGTGCGCCTGGCCAGCAACGAGTCGCCCTACCCGCCGCTGCCACAGGTGCGCGAGGCGATCGAGCGTGTGCTCGGCTCGCTCAACCGCTACCCCGACCCGTCCAATTCGCTGCTGCGCGCCCGCCTGAGCGAGCGCTACGGAGTGCCGCGATCGCGCATAGCGATCGGCAACGGCTCCTGCGACATCCTGCTGGCCGCCGGCGAGGCGCTGCTCGAGCCCGGTGCCGAGCTCATTTACGCCTGGCCGTCGTTCTCGGTCTACCCGCACCTGAGCGCCGCCTCCGGCGCGCGCGCCGTGACTGTGGCACTCGACAGCGAGGAACGCCACGACCTGCCGGCGATGCTGGCAGAGATCACCGTCGCCACACGCATCGTGATCGTGTGCAACCCGAACAACCCGACCAGCACCGCGCTTGCGCTCGCACAGATCGCCGACTTTCTCGACGAGGTGCCGCCGCACGTGTGCACGATCCTCGACGAGGCCTACTGCGATTTCAACCTGCTCGATGACCCCGAGGCGTCGATCGAGCTGCTCGAGCGCCACCCCAACCTGATGCTGTTGCGGACCTTCTCCAAGGTGCACGGCCTCTGCGGTCTGCGCGTCGGCTTCGGGCTGTGCGGCTCCGAGGCGCTGCCGCGGGCGCTCGACCAAGTGCGCCAGCCGTTCTTCTGCAACGCCCTCGCTCAGGCCGCGGCTGTAGAGGCGCTGGCCCACCAGGATGCCGTGATCGATCGCGTCGCGCGCACGGTCGCCGAGCGCATCTCCGTCGAGGAGCGCCTGCGCGCGCTGGGCCTGCAACCCGCCGAGTCACAGGCCAACTTCTGCTGGTTTCAGCTTGCCAAGGACGATCCCGAGAACGCGTCGCAGCGGGAGTCGGAAGTGATGGCAGGCCTCACAGAGCGCGGTGTGCTGGTGCGCGCCGGCGGGGCGCTGGGGCAGCCGGGGGCGCTGCGGGTGACCTACGGCACAACCGAGGAGAACGAGCGCTTCCTAGAGGCGCTCGCGGAGATCCTCTAAACGCGGTCCGCAAACGCTTTACTGGCGCGCCCTTCTCTGCTACAACAACACAGATGACCACGCCCGCCCGCGAGCACTCGCAACTGACAACGCATCCTCGCGTGGCACTGTGGACGTCCTGCTTTCGCTACACCTGGCGATTTAGCTAGGCGCTTCGACCCGGCCTGTTCGTGAGCAGAGGCCCGGGTCGCCCGGGTCCCTGACGACCGAGCGCCACCCAAACCGGGCTCTTCCTGGCCTCACTCACGACCGCAGCCGGCAGGCCCAGAGCCCCGGCAGTCGCCGCTGAACACCAACATTTCCAGGTATTTCTTTGAAAGGAGCAGAGATGATTCTCAAGACCGCGGCCGCTCGAGCGGCCGATCAAAGCGAAGCGGAGCCAGAGCGTTCCGGCGGGCCCTACAAGCTCGCCAGCGCCCACACACGCGACGGTCAGCGAACGGTGCTCGAGGTACTCGGACGCAAGCTCGGAGGCGAGCATTTCGCGCTGATCGCCGGACCATGCACAGTCGAATCGCGCGAACAGGTTCTGAGCGCCGCCGCCGCCGTCAAGGCGGGGGGCGCCACCATGTTCCGGGGCGGCGCGTATAAGCCGCGCACCTCCCCCTACGCCTTCCAGGGGCTCGGGCAGGCCGGGCTGCGCCTGCTCGCCGAGGCCAAGGCGCAGACCGGTCTGCCGATCGTCACCGAGCTGATCGACCTGCGCGATCTCGACGATCTGCTGGAGGTCGCCGACGTGATCCAGATCGGGGCGCGCAACATGCAGAACTACCCACTGCTGACCGAGGTCGGTCAGACCGGACGCCCGGTGCTGCTCAAGCGCGGCCTGTCCGCCACCCTGGCGGAGCTGTTGATGGCCAGCGAGTACATCCTCAGCGAGGGCAACCCGAACGTGATTCTCTGCGAGCGGGGGATCCGCACGTTCGAGACCGCCTACCGCTTCACGCTCGATCTGATGGCGGTGCCGGTACTCAAGGAACTCTCCCATCTGCCCGTGATCGTCGACCCCAGCCACGCCGCGGGAAGGCGCGAGCTCGTCACCCCGCTGTCGCTGGCGGCCGCCGCCGCCGGGGCGGACGGGATAATCGTCGAGGTGCATCCCAATCCTCACCAAGCGATCTGTGACGGCCCGCAGGCGCTGCCGAGCGACGCCTTCGCGCAGTACGCTCACGCGGTGCGCCGTGCCGCCGAGCTGGCGGGCAAGTCCCCCGACCCTGTTTGAATGCCCGCCATGCCAAGCACCGCGACCGAGGACGGCTCAGAGGGCGAGGCCAAAGACCCTCAGCGCCCGCGCATAGCGATCCTCGGCGTCGGCCTGATCGGCGGCTCGATAGGGATGGCCGCCCGCTCACGCGCCGGCGCGCACGTCACTGGCTACGACACCGACCCGCGAGTCCTCGATCGGGCACTGCAGTTGGGAGCGATCGACCGTAAGGCCCCCGACATCCCCGCCGCGCTCGCCGGCGCCGCTGTCGCCTTCATCGCCGCGCCCGTCGGCGCTCTGGTGCAGACGGTGTCAGACGCGCTCACCGCCGCCGACGGTGACTGCGTGATCAGTGACGTCGGCTCGACCAAGCGCATGCTCGCCCAGGCCGTCAGCGACGAGCGGTTCGTCGGCGGTCACCCGCTGGCGGGCTCCCAGACCGCCGGGGTCAGCCACTCTAGCGGCGATCTGTTCGACGGCGCCCGCTGGTATCTGACCCCGAGCAGCGGAACCTCCGGGGTGCTGTATGAGCGACTACACAGGCTGCTCGTGAGCTTCGGGGCCCGCCCGATGGCAATCGAGCCCGACACCCACGACCGGCTGATGGCCTGCGTCTCACACCTGCCGCACGTGCTCGCGAACCTGCTGGTCTCCCAGGCCGCGGGTCTCCTTGACGCCGACGGGCAGCTTCCGGCCGTCGGACCGAGCTTTCGTGACGCCACCCGCGTCGCCGGCGCGAACAGCGCCGTCTGGACCGACATCTATCTCTCAAACGCAGACGCTCTGATCGCCGGGATCGACGAGTTCTCAAAGCGCCTGGCGGAGGTCCGCGGCGCACTGGCCCAAAGCGATCGCTCAGCTCTTTGGGACTGGAACGATCGGGCACGCTCAGAGCACGAGGCGCTACTCGAGGCCGGGCTGCTCGGCGGCTCGGTGCACGAGCTGCGCGTCTCGGTCCCCAACCGCCCCGGGGTAATAGCGGAAATCGCGCTGGCGCTCGGACGCGCCGGGGTGAACATCGTGGACATGGCGCTCTCACCCTCCCCGGACAACAGCCAGGGCGTCGTGGCGCTGTGGCTGCACGGGGACGAGCAGGCAGCCCGCGCACGAGAGCTCATCGGCGCACTGAACTTTCCCCTCAGCGGCCCATGAGGCACAAGCGATGAACATGCGGTTTGACCCAGCCTCGAGACTCACCGGCCAGCTGCGCGCGCCGGGCGACAAGTCGATCTCCCACCGTGCGGCGCTGCTCGGAGCGATGGCCTCCGAGCCGGTGCGCATCGAGAACTATCTGCACGCCGCCGACACGACCGCGACGCTGGAAGCGGTGCGGGCCCTCGGCGCGCTGGTGGAGGTACGCGAGACAGAGGTGGTGGTCCGCGGCACCGGGCTGCGGGAGGCCCGCGAACCGGACGGAACGATCGACGTTCACAACGCCGGTACGCTGCTGCGGCTACTGCCGGGCTGGCTGGCCGCGCAGGAGGGCCGCTCCTTCACCCTCGACGGCGACGAGTCGATCCGCCGCCGCCCGGTCGACCGCATCGCCGAGCCGCTCGAACTGATGGGCGCCAAACTGACCCCCACCGACGGGCGCTTCACGCCGCTACAGGTGCGCGGCGCACGCCTGCACTCGATCTCCTATGAGCTCGAGGTAGCCAGCGCCCAGGTCAAGTCGTGCGTGCTGCTGGCGGGCCTCGCCGCCGACGGCGCCACCACGATCGGCGAGCCGCAATGTAGCCGCGACCACACCGAGCGAATCCTGCGGCGCGCCGGGGTGAGCATCCACCGCAACGGCCGTCACGTGACCGTCACCAACACCGATGAGCTGGTGTTGGAGGAGGTGCGGGTGCCGGGTGACCCAAGTTCGGTCGCGTTCGCGATCGCCGCCGGGGTGCTGGTGCCTCACTCGCGTCTGCTGATCGGGAACGTCGGCGTGAACTGGACCCGCTCGGGCTTTCTGCGGATCCTGCGCCGCATGCGCGGGATCGTGCTGGGGGAGCTCGAGGGTGAGTTGGGTGACATCGCAGAAGAGGAGCCCGTGAGTGACCTCGACGTCGCCGCCGGCGCGCTCGAGGGCACCGTCGTTGAGCCGCAGGAGGTACCCGCAGCTATCGACGAGCTGCCGCTGGTGGCGCTGCTCGGCTGCTTCGCCGAGGGCGAGACGATCGTCCGCGGAGCGGGCGAGCTGCGGGTCAAGGAGACCGACAGGATCCAGACCGTCGTTGAGGGACTGCGTGGCCTGGGGGCCGACATCGAGGCGAGCGACGACGGTTTCATCGTGCGCGGCAGCGGCGGGCTGCGCGGCGGCGTCATCCACGCCCACGACGACCATCGCCTGGCGATGATGGGCGCGGTCGCGGGCCTGGCCTCGCGCGAGGGGGTCGAGGTGATCGGGATGGACGCGGCGGCGGTCTCCTACCCCGGCTTCGTGGAAGACCTGAAGAGCCTCTGCGCCTAGACCCACACCACCTCACCGCCCGCCCTCAACATCTATCGTGCCAAGACAGATGGTGATCGCGATCGACGGCCCCGCCGGAGCCGGAAAGTCCACCCTCGCCCGGGCGTTGGCGGCGGAGCTTGGCTTCACCTACCTGGACAGCGGCGCGATGTATCGCTGCGTGGCGCTGCTCAGCCTACGAGCCCCCGAGCAGCCACCCGAGCGGCTCGCGCAAGCGGCACGGATCCAGCTGGGGCAGCGGATCACGCTCGACGGAGAGGACGTCACCGAGCAGATCCGAAGCCCGGAGGTCTCGCAAGCCGCCTCGCTCGTCGCCGCCGATGAGAAGGTGCGCGAGGCGCTGGTGACACGCCAACGCGAGCTGATCGCCACCGGCGACTGGGTCGCCGAGGGCAGGGACATCGGCACGGTCGTCGCCCCCGAGGCGCAGCTGAAGGTGTACCTCACGGCCTCCCCACAGGAGCGGGCACGGCGCCGGGCCACCGAATTGGGAATAGAGGCCGCAGCTGTGCTTGCCGAGCAGACCCTGCGCGACCAGCGCGACCGCACGCGGGAGCACAGCCCGCTGCAACCGGCTCAGGGCGCGGTCATGCTCGACACCACCGGTCTGTCGCTGGCGCAGGTGACAGAGCAGGTCGTCGCGCTCGTGGAAAAACACTGAGTTCCAACGCGCTTTGATCGGGCGCTGGGCGCCCGATGGTCATACTGGCTTACATGAAGGTCGCGGTCGTCGGATACCCCAACGTCGGAAAGTCCTCGCTGATCAACCGCCTCACCGGCACCCGGGAGGCGGTCGTGCACGAGCGCCCAGGGATCACCCGCGACCGCAAGGAAATCGATTGCGAGTGGAACGGCCGCGCCTTTGTGCTGATCGACACCGGCGGAGTAGACGGTCAGGACCAGGACCCGCTATCGGGGTCGATCCGCGACCAGGCGCGCGCCGGGATCGCCGAAGCGCAGGTGGCGGTGCTCGTCGTCGACGCCCGCGCCGGGGTCAGACCGGGCGACGAAGAGATCGCCGATCTGCTGCGCCGCTCCTCGCTGCCGGTGATCCTTGCCGCCAACAAGTGCGACTCGGTGAAGGACATGCCGCTGGCCGCCGAGTTTCACCGCCTCGGCCTCGGCGAGCCGCTCGCGGTGTCCGCCACCCAGGGCCTCGGATCCGGCGATCTGCTGGACAGGATCGTCGAGCTGCTCGGGCCCGGGGAGGGCAGAACCGAGCACGACGGCATCCGCCTGGCTGTGATCGGCCGGCCGAACGTCGGCAAGTCCTCGCTGGTGAACCATTTCCTCGGCGAAGAGCGCGTGATCGTCTCTGAGGTGGCCGGCACCACGCGTGACGCGATCGACATGCCGCTACTGGTCGGCGATCGTCAGCTGACGCTGGTCGACACCGCCGGGATGCGCCGCCAGTCGAAGGTCTCAGACTCGGTCGAGTACTACACCACGCTGCGCTCGCAGCGTGCCGCTGAGCGCGCCGACGTGGCCCTGGTGGTCTGCGACGCGACCGACGGGATCACAGCCCAGGACCAGCGAATCGCCCTGCTCGCCATGAAGGCCGGATGCGCGACCGCGCTCGTGCTGAACAAGTGGGACCTGCTGCCCGAAGGCTTCGATTTGGAGCACGAGCGTGCCCGCGTTGCCGAAAAGCTGCGTCTGCGTCCACGGGTGCTGACCGCCAGCGCCAAAACCGGCCGTCACGTGTCGCGCCTGCTCAACGAGGTGATCGTACTGGGAGACCGCATGTCCGGACGGATACCGACAACCGAGCTCAACCGATTTCTGTCCGAGGCCACCGCGGCCCGTCAGCCGCCGATCGGCAACCGCAGCGGCTCCTCCCAGCACCGCCTGAAGCTGATCTACATGACCCAGACAGCCGAGCGGCCACCACGCTTTGCGATCCAGGTCAACTCGCGGGCCCGCGTCACACGCGACTACGCCTACTTCATCGAGAACCGCCTCAGAGCCCGCTACGGCATGGACGGCGTGCCGTTGATCATCGACTTCGTCGCTCGTGGCGAACGCGGCTTCAGCGAGCAGAGCAAGAGCTGGAAGCGCCCGTCGGTGAGCGCTTCGCGGTCTCGCGCCGCCAAATCGCCCGGCTCCCCGTAGACTTTCCCGACTTTTCTGATAGCCATCCCTGGAGTCGAGCCCTGGAGCCTATGACCAAGTTTTCTGACAATGAGTTTTTGTTTACGTCTGAGTCTGTGACGGAGGGGCATCCTGACAAGATCGCTGATCAGATCTCTGATGGGGTGCTCGACGCGGTTCTTGCTGATGAACCTTATGGTCGGGTGGCGTGTGAGACGCTTGTGAACACGGGTCTTGTCGTTGTTTCGGGGGAGATTTCCACGGAGACGTATGTCGATATTCAGGAGATAGCACGCGAGACGATTCGCAAGATTGGCTACACCGATGCTGATCTCGGTTTCTCGGCGGACTCGTGTGCTGTGCTGAACGCGATCGATAAGCAGTCGCCTGATATCGCTCAGGGTGTGGATAAGGCTTATGAGGCGCGTACGGACGCTGGCGATGATGACGAGCTCGATGTCGCTGGCGCGGGCGATCAGGGAATGATGTTCGGTTACGCCACGAACGAGACGGACACGTTGATGCCTTTGCCGATCTCTCTGGCGCATCGTTTGGCTGAGCGTTTGGCGGGGGTACGCAAGGCTGGCACGCTCAGTTATCTGCGGCCAGACGGTAAGACCCAGGTCAGTGTGCGTTATCAGGACGGTAGGCCGGTCGAGATCGAAAAGCTGTTGATCTCGACCCAGCACGCTGAGGGTGCGGAGGCGTTGATCCCGGATGATCTCTGGGAGCAGGTCGTGGAGCCGATCTTGCCGAGTGAGCTCTATGACGCGCGTAAGCTGCGCAAGAACTTTCTCGTGAACCCGACTGGGCGGTTCGTGATCGGCGGCCCTGTAGGGGACTGTGGGCTGACGGGGCGGAAGATCATCGTTGATACCTATGGTGGTATGGCTCGTCACGGTGGTGGCGCGTTCAGTGGTAAGGACCCTTCCAAGGTCGACCGCTCGGCCGCGTATGCGGCGCGGTGGGTTGCTAAGAACATCGTTGCTGCTGGTCTAGCCGATCGTGCTGAGGTGCAGGTTGCCTACGCGATTGGTGTTGCTCACCCGGTGTCGGTGATGGTCGAGACGTTCGGTACCGAGAAGATCGGTCGTGCTCAGATAGCGGGGCTCGTCGAGGAACACTTCGATCTGCGCCCGGGTGCTTTCCGGGAGGAGCTCAAACTGCACCGCCCGATCTACCAAAAGACCGCTGCCTACGGGCATTTCGGCCGCGAAGACCACGACTTCACCTGGGAGCGCACAGACAAGGCGCCAGCACTACGTGCAGCCGCCGGACTGTAGAAGAGCGGTCCGGTCGGCGCTCTAGAGTAGTTGCCCCGCGGGAGATCGGCTCCCGCCCCACCCGGGCCCAGCAGACAGGGCCCCCGGTCTCTCGATGCCCGCTATCGCTCAGGTCGAGCCGTTGACGAGTACCCGCGCGCTGCGCGGGCCGTTCGACTACCGCCTGCCGGAGGAGCTCCAGCGCCAGGTTGGCGTCGGATCGATGCTGCTGGTGCCCTTCGGCCGCCGCGAGGTGCTGGGCGTCGTGGTGGCGCTCAGCGAAAGCAGCGACATCGCCGAGGAGAAGCTGCTCGCACCGCTGCGTGCGCTGGCGCTCGGGATGCCCGCCGAACTGGTGACGCTCGCCGAATGGATAGCCGCCGAGTACTGCTCGACCGTCGCCCGCGCCCTGACACTGATGCTCGCGCCCGGCACCGCGCGAGGCGCCGGACCGCTCATACGACTGGTCGCCGGGCTCACAACAGCCGGAAGATCGCTCGCCGACGGTGAGCCCAACGAGAACCAGCCGCGCCTAACTGAGCGCCAGCTGGCGCTGCTGCGCACACTGCTCGACGGGCCGGCAGTGGCCAGCGGCCTGCCCGGAGGCGCCGCCGCACTCAGACGGCTCGCCGACCGGGGGCTGGTGGAACTCGAGCGCCGCGCCGTGCCCCGCCGCCCGACCCACCTGCCGGTGGGGGTGCAGAGCGCCCAGGCGCCGCGCCTGACCGGCGAACAGCAGGCTGTGGTGGACGAGCTGAGCGGCGTTCTCGAGCAGCGCACGAGCGCCAGACGGCTGCTGCACGGCATCACCGGATCGGGCAAGACCGAGATCTATCTGCGTCTGACCGACGAGACCCTGCGCCAGGGTCGCGGAGCGATCGTGCTGGTCCCCGAGATCGCGCTGACGCCACAGATCGTCGGCCGGTTCATCCAGCGCTTCGGCGACACGGTCGCGGTGCTGCACTCGCGCCTTTCAATGGGAGAGCGCCACGACGAGTGGCGCCGTCTGCGGGCCGGGGAGGCACGCGTCTGCGTCGGACCGCGCTCGGCCGTGTTCGCGCCGATCGAGAAGCTCGGCCTGATCATCGTCGACGAGGAGCACGACGCCTCCTACAAGCACGAAGGCGACCCACGCTATGACGCACGCGAGGTCGCCCAGGCGCGCGTACAGAGCGCGGGGGCACTGCTGCTGTTGGGTAGCGCCACCCCACGGGCGGAGAGCTACCACTCGCTCCCGCGGATGCGTCTGGCGCGCCGCGTGGATGGTCGTCCGCTGCCGCGGGTGGAGGTGCTGGACATGCGCGGTGCCAACCACGGCCTTCACCCGCGCACGATCGCCGCGCTCGCCGACGTGCGCCGCGCCCAGGGCAAGGCGATCGTTCTGCTCAACCGCCGCGGCTGGGCGAACTTCCTCTCCTGCCGCGCCTGCGGGCAGGTGTGGGGCTGCCCGCACTGTGATGTGGCGCTCGTGCTGCATCGCGGCGAGGGACAAGTGGCCTGTCACCACTGCGGTCACCGGGAGTTCGTCCCCGAACGCTGTGAGTGTGGATCGGCGGCGCTGGCACGCCACGGCACCGGTACCGAGCGTGTCGAGCACGACCTGAAGGCGGCTCTGGCGGACGATCGCTTCGAGGTCTTTCGCCTGGACGCCGACAGCGCCGGTACGGCGACGCCCTCAGGCGGTGTCGGCGCGCTGCTCAGAGACTTCCAGGCGGTGCGATCGGGTGTGCTGGTCGGCACGCAGATGGTCGCCAAGGGCCACGACTTCGCCGATGTGCAACTGGGGGTCGTGCTCGACGCCGACGCGACGCTGCGCTTCCCGGACTTTCGCGCCGAGGAGCGCACGTTCGCGCTGATCGCGCAGCTCGCCGGGCGGGTTGGGCGTGGGGGGGAGGGCCACGTTCTGATCCAGACGATCGCCCCACGCGCGCGGGCCATCACCCACGCCGCCGATCACGACAGCGACGGATTCCTCGACGGCGAGCTCGAGCGCCGCCGCGAGCTTCGCTACCCGCCGTTCTCTCACCTAATTCGCATCGTCGTCTCAGCAACAGCTGCACGCTCCGCGCGGATCGCAGCGGCGACGGTGCACCAGCGGCTGCATGCTCCCGATGTGACGGTGCTCGGCCCCGCGCCCCTGTTTCGCCTGCGTGGCCGCGAGCGCCAGGTGCTGGTGCTCAAGGTCAGTGACCGTCCCGCGGCTGTGCGGCTCGTAGACAAGGCGATCAGCACCGTCAGTCGCCAACGCTCGAGCGCCGGGGTCAATTTCAGCGTCGATGTCGACCCGCAGTAGCTCGGCGCCGCTACTCCTGGCTGACGGCGGGTAGCGGTCCGCTGCCCCTAAACTTCAGTGCTCACATGAGCGAGCGGGAGCTAGCCACAGAGGACGAGCAGAACCTGCTCTCCCAGACCGAAGAGGACCCGGCTTGCGTCGAGGACGCCGAGCAGCCCCATAGCGCCCCGGAGCTCGACCCCGAGACGATCGCCCGGCGCGACGAGGCGCTTTCACACGTACGCAAGTTCGGTGATCCGGTATTGCGCGCAAAGGCTGTCGAGGTCGACCGCTTCGACCAGTCGCTGCAGGCGGAGGTGGCGCGGATGGGCGAACTGATGGACGACGCTCTAGGCATCGGGCTGGCGGCCACTCAGATCGGGATTCTGCACCGCGTGATCGTCTACCGCGCCTATGCCGATGAGCAGATAACCGCGCTCATAAATCCGGTTCTCGAGTCCCGTGGCGAGGAGCTAGAGGCCGCCACGGAGGGCTGTCTGAGTCTCCCCGGAGTGCACGTGGAGGTCGAGCGCCCAGCCCAGGTCCGTGTGCGCGCCCAGGATCCCGCCGGCAAGCCACTGGTGCTCGAGGCCGAGGGGCTCGAGGCCCGGGTGATCCAGCACGAGATCGACCACCTGGACGGTGTGCTGATCCTCGACCGCGTCTCGCGCGAGGCTCGCAAGGAGGCCATGCGCGAACTGCGCGAGGCGTCTGCGCAGACCGTCTAGAGCAAGCCCCGAGGCGGATCGATGCGCACAGTCTTTCTCGGTACCTCCGATTTCGCCGCCGCCGTACTCGAGCGTCTGGCATCCAGCGAGCACTCACCGGCGCTTGTCGTCACCCGCCCCGATCGCCCCGCCGGCCGCGGGCGAAAGATCTCCTCGCCGCCGGTCGCGTTGCGTGCGCGTGAGCTCGGTCTCGAGCTCGCCCAACCAGAGAACGTCAACGGCCCGGAGGGCATCGAGCTGATCAACGGCGCCCGCGAAGGAGACGGTGGGGCAGGCGCGCCGGGCCCGGTCGTGGTGTGCGCATTCGGTGCCCTGATCACCGAGCCGCTGCTGTCGGTGACGGAGATGCTCAACGTTCATCCCTCGCTGCTTCCCCGCTGGCGCGGGGCGGCTCCGATAGAGCGCGCGATCATGGCCGCTGATGAGCAGACCGGTGTGTCGATCATGCGCCTGACGGCGGGCCTGGACAGCGGACCGGTGTGTCTGAAGGCCACAGAGCCGATCCGTCCCGATGACACGTTCGGATCGCTCTCGCAGCGGCTTCAGAGTCTCGGTGGGGAACTGCTCCTCGACGCCATCGAGCGCTCCCCGGGGTTTGTGGAGCAGTCCGAGGACGGTGTCACCTACGCGGAGAAGATCGCCGCCTCCGATCGTCTGCTTGACCCGGCTCGCCCGGCGCTCGAGCTCGAGCTGCTCATCCGGGCCCTTCATCCCCACATCGGCGCGCGTGCCGGCCTCCCGGACGGGAGTCTGATCGGGGTGCATCGCGCGGCGCTGCTCGACGGGGATTCAACGCCGTCCTGCGAGGGTGTCTTTGAAGATGGGGGGCGCCTGCTGTTCGGCTGCCGTCCGGGTCTGCTCGAGCTGCTCGTCGTGCAGCCACCGGGCGGACGTCCGATGGACGGGAGCGCCTACCTACGTGGTCATGTGCCCGGGCGCGCGTAGGCACGCAGGTGCGGGCCCGCGGCAACGCCAGCCGCCAGACGGGCGTCGGGTTGGGGCTCGCCGGCGATCGCGCTCAGCGGTATCACCCCCGCCCAGACCGGTAGCGCGTAGTCCTCCTCGTCGTCGATCGGCCCGCCGGTGCGCACCTTGGCCGAGGCCTCTTGGATCGGTATCGCCAGTACGGCGGTGGCCTTCATCTCCTTTTCGTTGGGCGGGCGTACTTCTCCCCAGCGGCCCGGAACGATGTGTTCGACTATCGCCTCGAACGCCGCCAGCTTCGCGGCGGTGTCCGTTATCGCCGTGGCCTTGCCGATCAGGATCGCCGAGCGGTAGTTGGCCGAGTGGTGCATCGCCGCGCGCGCGAGCACCAGGCCGTCGATCAGCGATACCGTCAGGCACACGGGCGCGCCCTGCGTTAGCGCTTCGAGCGTTCGGCTGGCGACCGAGCCGTGGCAGTAGACGACGTCGCCGGAGCGCGCGTGCAGCGTCGGAATCACGAGCGGTTGCCCGTCGGCCTCGACGATGCCCAGGTGGGCGATCAGGGCCTCGTCGAGGATCGCGTCGATGACGTCCCGGTCATAGCTGCCGCGTTCGCGCTTGCGCCGCAGCCTGACTCGCTCCGAGGGCGGCTGGGCTGGAGGGGATGGGCTGGCGCTGTGACTGGACACGAACTACCCTTTCTGTAATAGTACAGTTTGGTGACTGATCTAAAACAGTACAGGATCAATGCGGTGAGTGCCTCGGGGCTGGTGAGCGAGGTGGAGGCGGCGCTAGCCTCAGGGGCCCTGGCGCCCGGGCAGCCGCTGCCGTCGGTGCGTCGGCTGGCCGTCCAGACCGGGTTGAGTCCCGCGACGGTCGCCGCCGGGCTGGCGGAGTTGCGCCGGCGAGGGGTGGTGGTGACAGAGCCGCGCCGCGGCAGCCGAATCGGCGAAATACCCAAGATCGACTCTTCACGACCGTCGCTACGGTGCCCGCCGGGCGCAAGCGACCTGTCGCTCGGAAACCCCGACCCGCGACTGCTGCCCGATCTGGCCAGCGCACTGCGCTCGCTCGATACGCCGGTGCGGATGTATGGGGAGCCGGCCGTGCTACCCGCGCTTGAAGACCTCGCGCGTGAACTGCTCGCCCGCGACGGTATGGCCGGGGAGTGGCTGTGCGTGACCAGCGGCGCCCTGGACGGGATCGAGCGGGTGCTGGGCGCGCGCCTTCGCAGCGGCGACCGTGTCGCCGTTGAGAATCCCGGCTACGCCTCGCTGTTTGAACTGTTGCGCTCGCGCGGAATGATCCTCGAGCCGGTGGCGGTGGACGAGTTCGGGATGCGCCCCGAGGAGCTCGCCAAGGCACTCGATCGTTCGGCCAAGGCGCTCATCATCACCCCCCGCGGGCAGAACCCGACCGGGGCCGCCATGACTCGCGAGCGTGCCGGCGAACTGCGGGCAGTCCTCGATGCCCATCCCGACGCGCTGGTGATAGAGGACGACCACCTCGGTGAGGTCGCCGACGGTCCGCTGCACAGCCTTCTGTCTGAGGGCAGCAATCCCAAACACTGGGCCGCCACCCGCTCTGTCGCCAAGGCGCTGGGGCCGGATCTGCGCCTGGCGATCCTGACCGGGGACCACGAGACGATCGCCCGCGTACAGAGCAGCCAGGCCGCCGGGCCGGGATGGGTAAGCCACATCCTGCAGCGCCTGGTGCTCGCTCTGCTCTGCGAGGAAGGGGTACGCGAGCGTGTAGCCCACGCCCGCGAAACCTACGCCCGCCGGCGCGAGCACCTGCTCAATTGCCTGCGCGAGCGCGACATACAGGCGAGCGGCAGATCGGGCCTGAACGTTTGGATCCCGGTCGCCGAGGAGAGCATCGTGATCGCCGCGATGCTCTCCCGCGGATGGCTGCTAGCGCCCGGAAGGCCCTATCGGTTGGCCGACAGCGAGCCCGCCGTTCGCGTCACGATCTCCACCCTCACCGACAGCCAGGCGCCACGACTGGCTCTAGATCTCGCACATATCCTCAGCGGCGGCCCCCGGGTCCGAAGCGGCTGACCGTGAGCGCCTCCAGAACACACGAGATCGCTCCCGCCCGCCGCTGCGCCTACCGCGTGATCATGCGCGTGTTCGACAGCGACGCCTTTGCCGACCGTGCTTTTCGCCTGCAGGCGAAAACGCTGGAGTCTCGCGACCGGCAGCTGGCGATGCGCCTGGCCTACGGCACGGTCCAGCGCAAGGCGACGCTCGACCATCTCATCGTGCTACTCGCCGAACGTCCCACCGAGCGCCTGGAGGGACCGATCCTCGCAGCCCTGCGAATGGGGCTGTATGAGCTGCTGTATCTGGACGGCTCACCCGACTACGCGGTCCTCGCCGACGCCGTCGAGCTCGCAAAGTCCCAGCGAGCGCACGCGGGCGGGCTGGTCAACGCGGTCCTGCGCCGCGCCACACGCGAGGCGCGAGAGCTGCTCGCCGGCCTGGATGATCTGAGCGCCGAGCGGGCGGCGATCATGCACTCCCACCCCCGATGGCTGGCGCGCATGTGGTGGGAGGCGCTCGGCGCCGAGCAGGCACGAGCGCTGATGGCGGCCAACAACGAGCCCGCCGAGGTGGCGCTGCGCGTGAACACTCTGCGTGGCCAGATCGACGACCTGGCCGCCTCGCTGCCCTGCCCGACCCATCGCGACCCCGACATTCCCGAGGCGCTCGTACTCGAGCGCGCCCTGGACCTCGAGGCCTCGCCGCAGTGGCGATCGGGAGCGCTACTGGCGCAGTCGCGTGCGGCGATGCTCGTCGCGCACATCCTCGAGCCCCAGCCGGGGGAGCGGATCCTCGACCTCTGCGCCGCCCCCGGCGGCAAGAGCAGCCACATCGCTGCACTGATGCAGGCAACGGGGGAAATCGTCGCGGTCGAGCGCAGCCACAGCCGGGCAACGCAGATGACCGAGACGCTGCAGCGGCTGGGGGCGAGCAACGTGCGTGTGGAGCACAGCGACGCCGCCCGCCCGCGCTCAGATGGGCCATTTGACCGGGTGCTCGTGGACGCGCCGTGCTCGGGGCTGGGCACGCTTCAGAGCAACCCCGACCTGCGCTGGCGCGCGAGCGAGAAGCGCATTGGGGAGATGACCGAGGCGCAGAGCGCGATCCTGAAGGCGGCCGGCGCGGCGGTCCGTCCGGGCGGAGTGCTGGTCTACTGTACTTGCACGAT
>DATBPE010000219.1:0-3430 GCA_036561505.1 Solirubrobacteraceae bacterium | reverse complement strand
CTGAGGGTCACGTCGCCCGAGGGCGAGGTCAAGCACATCACCGGCGCCTTCCCCTCGGCCTGCGGCAAGACCAACCTGGCCATGCTCATCCCGACGCTGCCCGGCTGGAAGGTCGAGACGATCGGCGACGACATCGCCTGGATGAAGTTCGGCAGCGACGGGCGCCTGTACGCGATCAACCCGGAGGCCGGCTTCTTCGGCGTCGCGCCCGGGACCGGGGAGAAGACCAACCCCAACGCTATGCACACGATCGAGCGCAACTCGATCTTCACCAACTGCGCCAAGACCGACGATGGCGACGTGTGGTGGGAGGGTCTGACCAAGGAGCCGCCGGCGCACCTGATCGACTGGCACGGCAACGACTGGACGCCCGCCAGCGGGACGTCCTCGGCGCACCCCAACGCCCGCTTTACGACGCCGGCAGCGCAGGATCCCGCGATCGCCTCCGAGTGGGAGGATCCGGCTGGGGTGCCGATCGACGCGATGCTGTTCGGTGGCCGGCGCTCGACCGTAGTGCCGCTGGTGACCGAGGCGCTGGACTGGGAGCACGGGGTATTCCTCGGTTCGGTGATGAGTTCGGAGAAGACCGCCGCCGCGGCCGGCAAAGTCGGCGAGCTGCGCTTCGATCCCTTCGCGATGTTGCCCTTCTGCGGCTACAACATGGCTGACTACTTCGCCCATTGGCTTCAGATCGGCCGCCAGTCGGGCGCGCAGCTGCCGAAGATCTTCTACGTCAACTGGTTCCGCAAGGACGCGTCAGGGAGCTTTTTGTGGCCCGGCTACGGCGAGAACTCGCGTGTGTTGGCCTGGGTGTTCGCGCGCTGCGCCGGTCACGGGGCGGCGATCGAGACGCCGATCGGCATCATGCCCCCGGTCGGTCCCGAAGGGATCGACACGCGTGGCGTTGAGGTGACCGACGAGGCGATGGCCGAGCTGCTGCGGGTGGACGTCGAGGAGTGGAAGACCCAGCTGCCGCAGTTCCGCGAGTACCTTGCCGGCTTCGAGCACCTGCCCGCCGAGCTGAACGCTCAGCTGGACGCGCTCGAAGCACGCCTGGGCTAGCGGTTTCAGATATCGCTGGGCGCTGTCGCCCACGCATTTGCGGGCGATGCGCGTGCTCGGGCTGGGTAGAGTCAGGCGATGCCTACGTCTATGAAAGCGATGGTGCTCTTGGGCGCCGCAGCGGGGATCGTCGGCGTATTCATCGGCTACGCCAAGGACGGTGGGCCGCTCTGGCTCGCGCAATTGCTCGCGGCGGGACTGGCGCTGATGGCTCTGCGCATCGGTCGGTGGGTATGGACGCAGGAGCTAGACAGTCGCCGGCGTGTGCGGCGAATCCTCGAGGATCGTAAGCGCCGCTAAGCGCGTCCCTAGTCGTGGCCGTGCGGCTCGCCGGTGGCGGCCGGCGGACGTGACTCCTCTGCCAGGGAGGTGATCGTCAGAACACCACGGGCCGAGGTCTCGAGCACCTCGGTGGCCTCCTCCAGCGAACGAGCGTAGAGCTCCACCAGCAGGTGCACGACGATCCGAGTCTCGTCCTCGTGTTTGTGGAAGCGCACATGGGTAAAGAACTCGCGCACCCCATGATCGCCGAACGCCGCGTATGAGAGCGCATCGTTGGCGTCCGGGCCTGAACAGTTCTCCACGTCGTCTGAGTCGACGGTCACGGTGCACGAGGCGACCCAGGGGGTACCGGCGACCATTCGTTCCCAGCGATCCTCGATTGGCTCCACACGACCGTCCTTGAAACCTAGATGCGGCTGGTCGTGCATGCAGTCCAGACACTGCACCACCGCCTCTTGGAGCTCGTCGACGACCTCGGCTCGCTCACCGGTCTGCGGATCGATCTTGTGGATCCCCTCGTAGTGAACCTGAACCTCGAGATCCTGAGACCAGCAGCGGTAACAGCGCAGCCAACTGCGCGTCGTGGTCTCCGGTGTCCCTGCGTCCATACGCTAATTGTATGCGTGGCCGGGGAAGGTGAGGTCCCCTCGGTGAGATCGACCACGGTGGATCGGGCGATTGGCCCCCCAACAACGGATTGCTGTGAGGGCCGGGACGGTCTCTAATTGCTGTGTAGGTTGGTTTGCCTGTTGGGGGTTTGAGGTTCGGTTGTGATGAGGCGGAGTCCGTAGGGCGTAGGGCGTTGCTGGATCGTTGGCCGGGTCTTGTTGTCTGGTGCCTCGGGCAGGGTACGGCTGGCGGCGGGATGACTCGTCTAATTGCTGGCTCCCGTTGTGGGGTGCCTTCGTCGGGATCTGTCTCCCGCCACCGCCGTTCTGGATGCCGCTGTGACTTCATAGAAGCCTGGACATAACTCGACACAGCTTTGTCCGGCGGCCTCCCATCACCAACCATCACGAAGACGATGAGGAGAAGATCGATGATCGCAGTCGGGGTAGACACACACAAGCATGAACATTTCGCTAGGGCCCTCGACGGGCTTGGTGAGATCGTGGGCGGCCTGAGGATCCCGGTCAGCCTGGATGGTTACACCGGGTTGGTGCGGTGGCTTAGAGCGCTCGGGGGGGATGTTGTGGTGGGTATCGAGGGCGCTGGGAGTTACGGTGCCGGGCTATGCGAGTTTCTCCTGGCGGAGGGGATCACTGTCGTGGAGGTTGAGCGTCCACAGCGCAAGGATCGCCGAAGGGGGAAGTCTGACGAGATCGACGCGTTGCTAGCAGCCCGGAAGGTTCTCGCTAAAGACGGTCTCTCTACGCCCCGTGCTAGCGGCACTCGCCAAGCACTCGCGGCGCTACTCACCGCGCAGCGCTCGTGTGTCAGCGAGCGCACGAGGCTGCTCAACCAGCTACAGGCGCTGCACACCACTGCCCCGGTTGCGCTACGTGAACGTGTGGGTCCTGGTAATGGTTTCAAGCTCGCCGCGCGGCTGGTCAAGATGCGGGCTCGTACCGATGTGCCTCAGAGCGAGCAGCTGATCTTCGTTGTGCTGCGCGATCTCGCTCGCCGCGTGCGAGAACTCGCCATACAAGCAGACGTCTACAAGCGCGAGCTCGCCAGGGTGATCAGCTCTCTAGACCCGACACTCCTCGAGGAGTACGGGGTCGGGCCGATATCCGCAGCCAAGCTCCTCGTATGCGACCCAGCACGTTTCAAGCACGAGGCTGCGTTCGCGCGCGCCAACGGCACAGCACCCAAGCCCGCGTCCTCCGGGCAAACGATCCGTCACCGCCTCAGCCGCGGCGGTGACCGCCAAGTCAACAACGCGATCCACACGATCGCTCTCTCACGCTCGATCCACCACACCGAAACACGCACCTACCTAAAGCGCAAGACCAGCGAAGGAAAGACCCACCGCGAGGCCATGCGCTCCCTCAAGCGACACCTCTCCCGCAACCTCTACAAACGACTCATCACCATCCACTTGACTTAATAGAAGCATCCCGGGTTTCTAACCGAACGTGAAGGC
>DATBPE010000218.1:0-3339 GCA_036561505.1 Solirubrobacteraceae bacterium | reverse complement strand
AGAGCCTCCAGACGCTCGTCGGAAATCGGCTTGCCGCTCTGGGTGGAGAGGCCGAAGGTTCCCGCCGCGAGCCGTGCCTGCGCACGCTTGAGCCTGCGAGCCGCTCAGCGAGACCTCTGAGGCCGGCGTAGAACTCTTTCTAGTAGACGTCCTCGGAAGCCTCCGTCACCCGGTTCGTGCTGTTCAGCGAGCTCCTGGGGGGCCTTCCGCCTCAGGCTCGCCGATCGCCCGCTCGATCCCCTTGCGCTCGCGTGCGAGCAGTTGGCCGGCGCGGTCAGGATCCATGAGCAGAGGAGATCGTCGGCGAAATACGCGTACTAGCTGGAGCGTCTGTGCTCTTGCTGGGCGGGACGACTAGTACCGGACACGCCGCGGCTCGCACGAGCAGGTCGCACACGCTGCCCATCGCGAGTCGACCCACGAAGCCGCGGCCGTGCGAAGTGAGCACGAGCAAGTCAACGTCGCTCGTGACTTCGAGCAACTGCTCGACGGGTCTGCCGTCGCGAACTTCGCTTAGAGCCGAGACAGTGTCCGGCAATGTCGAGAGAGCGCCTGCAACCGCCTGCTCGCCAGCGTGTCGGCGCGCATCAAGAATGTTTGTGTATTCGAAGATTGCGCTTTCCGGGCTGGACACCCTGTTGTCTGCGACCGCGACTACACGTAGCTCGGCGCCCGTCTGCTCGCACAGAGCCTGGGCTACAGCCAGCCCACTCGGCACCGGATCGCCACCGTCGACTCCGACCGCAATGCGCGTGAGCTGCGCGCCCCCGGGTTGAGAGCGAAAGCCCGCCGGCGCGATCGCCACCGGGCACGGCGCTTGGTGCAACGTCTCCTCGGTGACGCTACCCACCAACACACGTCCGAGGGCTCCGCGATGGGAAGAGCCGAGCACAATCAGATCGCCCTGCTCTGCGACCGCTGTTCTCTGCAAGCTCGTAGCCGTGCTCGCGCCGGCAAGCACTGTCCAAGTAACGCTCAGTCCTCGGTCCAACAGTCGCGCAGCCTCCTTAACGCTCTTCTCTGCCGACTCGCGGTCGATACGGGGCTCGGTCGGGTCCACTCGAGCCGACAGCGACTGAAAGTGATGGACACAGCAGACGATCATCTCTCCGCCACATGCCGTTAGCGCTTGGCCGAGCAATAGTGCATCCAGGGCATGATCGCTGCCATCAAAACCCACGATCACCTTGTCAAACATTGGGCACCTGCGTCTCTGCGCTCGCGTCCAGGGCAAAGCGTGCATGCGCCAAACGCCAGCCGGAGGTCAGGAACTCGACGGTCTTCTCGGATCCTTGATTGCGCACGACGCGTCCGTCGAAGCCCTCACGGAAGACATCCAGCATCGCGCGGTTTTCAGCAAGCACCTCGGCGATGAAATGCGTGATCCCATTCCGCTCGGCGATGGCCGCCAGGCGCTCGATCAGGATCGTGCCTAGACCACGGCCGTGCAGGTGATCGGCGACCTCGACGGCGACTTCGGCACGTGTCTCGTCGAGCTTGACGTAGGTGGCGTGCCCGACGAGCATGCCGGTCTCGTCGTGTGCGATCAGTCCGCGGTGCTCCGCGTCCGCCGCGGCCCCCAGATGAGCGGCGAACGCCATGTTCGCGGCGCCAGTGAAGAACCGCATGCGCCGGGCCTCCAGACACAGGCCGTTGAGAAACGATCGCAGCACCGGCTCGTCCTCGACGCTTACGGGGCGCACCCTCACCGATGAGCCATCCCGCAGCCTGACGAACTCGGCCCGCACGGGGAGCTCGCCGCACAGATCTATGCCCGTGTCAGGGAGTGTTGGGGATGCACTTATCACGATATCTGCACTCTCATTCAAAGGGCGAGATTGGGTATCCGAGATTCGCCGTTGACTGGATGCGGAGAACTACTCATCGTGATCTACAATGCGCTGCGGCGCGTGAGGTCAAAAAGGCCTCGGGTGCCGCTGAGTGCGGCGGCTCGTGTCCGATGAGCGCGGTGAGGGTCTCCTTGACGCATTCGGCCACGGCGGTCGGTTCATAGCCGCCCTCGAGCACCGCCCCGAGCGGCACCGCGCGCTGTTGCGCGAAATCACGGACGTGGCGGGCCATCTCACCGAAGGAAGACGCCTCCAGGCGACAGTTCGCGAGCGGGTCCTCGCGGTGAGCGTCAAACCCGGCTGAGATCAGCACGAGATCCGGTCTGAATGCTTGCGCGGCGGGAAGCACGATGTGCTCGAGCAGCGAGAGCCACAGATCCTCCTCGCTGCCGGCCGGGACGGGAAGGTTGATCGTGTAGCCCTCGCCTGCTCCTGAGCCCACATCGCTCAGCGGGCCGGTGCCCGGGTAAATGCCGGACTGGTGGATGCTCGCGAACAGAACATCCGGGCGGCGTCGGAACGCCTCGGCGGTGCCGTTGCCGTGGTGAACGTCCCAATCGAGGATGAACACCCGCTCAACATCCAGCTCCGCGATCGCGAACTGTGCCGCGATCGCAACGTTGTTGAACAGGCAGAAACCCATGGCACTGTCCGGTTCGGCATGGTGCCCGGACGGTCGCACACCACAGAAGCCAACCGTCGCCTCACCGGCCATCAGCGCCCTGGTCATCTCACACGCGCCGCCGGCGGCATGCAACGCGGCGCGGTAGGACGGCTCACCGACGAACGTGTCAGGGTCGATCGCGCCGCCACCGGCCAACGATAGTTCCCTGACCTTCTGGACGTGGCGGGTGCTGTGGATGAGCTCCAGCTGGGTCTCCCGCACTGGCGGGGCCTCACGTCGCTCCCAACCCAGCCAGTTCTGTGCGGCCAGTGCCTGCTCGATTGCCTCGAGACGCTCCGGTGTGTCCGGATGCTCCGGCATGTGCACACGTGGATCGTGCTCCAGGCAGGCAGGGTGGCTGAAGTAGAGCGCAGGGCTCATGACATGGGGCGGCGCTCTTCGTTCATTTACGGGCCCTTAGGTCGCTCTGATGTATCCCTGCATGTATCCCGTGTGAGCCATCGAGAACGGATCGCAGACGTAGGCGCAGACCCACTTGAAGTCTCCAGTCTGGTGCACGACGAGCGTGTAGGTGTGAACGCCCGGCATGACAACGATGTTCACACCGGCTTCTGCCGACGTGATGCTGTGAACGGCGCTGTCGCGGTTGTCAATCGTCATTCGCAGCGTCTGCCCGACCTTGACGGTGAAGTTGGTCTTCGAGAACGCGTCGTGGCGTTCTCCGCCAGGGCCGGGCTTCCACGACGGTGCCACATACAAACTGACCTGCTGCGGAACCGATGCAGCTGATAGCCCGGTTGTTTCGCCGGCGCGGTGATGATGCATAACCGAGCTGGCGATAACGCTGATGCTCACTCCAACCGT
>DATBPE010000217.1:0-14448 GCA_036561505.1 Solirubrobacteraceae bacterium | reverse complement strand
TAAAGACACTGCCGATCGCGCCGGCGAGCAGCTCGCCTGGCAATGTCGCAAGCGGATCCGTCATCTCGGGATCCACGTTGAGCGACAACAATGGCGCCATCGAATGGCTTCCCACAACCAGTCGCGGCGCGTTATCCGGCGGATTGCCCAGCCATCTGATCGTGGCCTCTCGTTTCAGTGCGCTCATTGATCCTCAGCGCTCCGGCGCGATCAGAACAGGGCGCCCGGCGTGGGCGAGCACCACATGCGAGACGCTGCCGAGCAGCGCCGAGGCGACCGCGCCGAGTCCGCGCCGACCGCACACGATCAGCCGCGCGTCGAGCTCGTCAGCGATCTCGATAATCCTGCGCCCCGCGCCTTCGGTGGCCTGCTCCACGCGAGAGCGAGCGTCAAAGCCTTGCTCACGCGCACGCTCTACGCCCTCCTCAGCCGCCTTGCCGGCCAACTGTGCTTGCTCGGTGTCGAGCAGGTCCTCGTCGCTCAGGTAGCCGAAGCCCCCGGCCCGCGCCAGCAGCACCGCCGCGGGCTGCCAGATCGTCAGCACCACCGCGGCCGCCGGATGGGCGACGAGCGCCGCCGCCGCGGCCATCGCCGCGCGCGATCCCTCCGACCCGTCGTAGCAGAACAGCACCGGTCCAGACATGAGGTCTCCTCAGAAACAGTTGTCTTACACGAGCATAGCTCGGCATCCGATGCGCGCGAGCCAGGCGGCGCGAGGCTGGGCAGGGTTGCTCTCGCCCGCACGCTTCGCGCGGCTATCTGAGCGCGAATGTCCCTTGACGGCGAGGGCCCGCTCGATCAGGGAGTGGCTCTCATCTCGGGGCGCGTGCGTTCCGCCACCCGGACGCTCGCTCTCCCAGACAACGCGAGCGCCCGCCACCGCGGCCGCGACCCTTTGCGCGACACTCACCGTCTGATGCGATTGTGATCGGGACCGTTGGGGTGCAAAAAGCAACAGCGCAGGGCCTGTCCTGCCGATAGCCTGATGTCGTAAATGGGCACTCCCTGGGATGCTGGCACCTACGATCGATCGAGCCAGCCGCAGCAGGCATGGGCCGCAGAGGTTCTCGCGCGGCTCGAGGGGATCGCGCCTGACGCCACCGTACTGGATGTGGGTTGTGGCACGGGGCGTGTGACGCAGGCGCTGATGGAGCTAGTGCCGCGGGGTCGTGTGCTGGCGATGGACGCGTCGGTGGACATGGTCGAGCTGGCGCGCGAGCGACTGGGCGATCGCGCGGAGGTGTGGTGTCAGGACGCGCTCGAGCTCGATTTGAATGAGTCGGTCGACGCGATCCTCTCCACGGCAGCGTTGCACTGGGTGGGCGCACACGATCGCCTGTGGCGGCAGCTGGCGCGAGCACTTCGCCCAGGTGGAGTGCTGGAGATTCAATGCGGGGGAGCGGGCAACATCGACTCGGTGCGCGAAGTCATCGACAGCGTTGCCGCTGACGTGGCCCCCGAGCTCGTGGGGTGGGAGCCGTGGGTTTTCGCGGGGCCCGAGGAGACAGCGAAACGCCTACTGCAAGCGGGCTTCGTGGAGATCAGCTGCTGGCTGGAAGACCGGCCGACGTACCCCGAGGATGTTGATGCGTTCGTGCGCACTTCGATTCTCGCGGCGCATCTGGAGCGGCTGCCGCAGGAGCGTCGAGAGGAGTTCGCGGCTGGTGTTGTTGCGGGGGTGCGACTGCCGCTGGACTATGTGCGCCTGAATGCGTCCGCAGTGCGCGGAGCGCGGAGGCGATAGCAACCTCCTCACGCCCGTAAGTCAAGCATTGTGAGCGCCTCGCTTGTGCTCCGGAGGATGCTCAGGCAGGTCGCTACGACTCGTTGTCCGTCAGCTGCTCGATGTGCTCAAGCGTGTCCCGATCCAGCCCATCCGGGTTGAACATGCGCTCGGCGAGCCGTCGCAAGCGCTCGGCGCGCTCCTCGTCGCTCAGCGCGGGCTTCTCAGCAGTCGGTGTGGTGCTCAAAACAGAATGTTTCACAACCTCAGGGTAGCGCTCGAACACGACAGGAACAGGTCGATCGGAAACCGCTCCCAGCGCTGATTTCCGATGTACGCATCGACTTTAAATCGCACGGCCTTCGAGTCGTCGCCGACCGGCTCGCGCGGCCCGATCTCGAAACGAAACCGATCGAAAGCCATCCGTGCTGTGCCACATACACCGGCCAATCGGCATGAATGGCGCACCGTCGCTCCCGGACGACAGGGAGGTGTCGGGGCCGCTACACCATCGCGGTTGCTCTACAAAGGGACATTGAGCAGGACCTCAAACGCACGGCGAATGAGCTTGTCGTCCTCCACCACCAGCAACGATGACCGAGGTACTCGCAGCCGACTAAACGAACCTCGATCCTCAACGTGCCTGTGGGCGGCGTAGTCCCGGGGTGAGGGTCCCTTGCACGATGCGGCGCAGATCTTCTTGTGAATAGTCGGCGCGGTGGGCTTGCAGGTAGACGAGCTTTTGCCACTGCACTTGGTCGAATTGGGGTGGCTGGGCGAGCTTGCCGACGACGGCGTCGACGCTGGGGAATGCTCGGTAAATGTCGGGTTGTAGTTCGCGCATGACCTCTAGCTTCTCGTGCAGTACCTCTCGTAGCTGCGGGTCGGTGAACGCTAGTGGTGAGCCCGGGGTCTGTGCCGCGATAGTGATCCAGGCGGTGTCGGCGTAGTGCTTGACCAGGCCATGCACGCACCAACCGAGGATCTTCTCAGCGAGCACCTCCACGGGGTCCATCACCCAAACAGTGGGCGACTCGCTCCACAAGTCCAGCGAGTAGGGAGTATCGAAAGGCACCTCCCGGCCGTCCAGTAGGAGCCCGCGGAATGAGACATCGGCCTTGAATTGCTTGTCCTCCTCGGCGAGCGCGATGCTCGTAAACGCGGCATCGAAGCGGATCGGCTCGATCTGTACCAGGGTTTCTCGCCGATCGACGGATCTTGCCGCGGCGGGGAAGATGTCGAGGTTCTCGTCGCTGTAGCGCAGCATGTCTGTCATTGACGCTGGCGGGTCGACCGTTGCTGCGGAGGTCGAGAAGTCGGCGTCGTAGACGGTGAAGCGTGGGCTTCCGAAGCAGCGCAGCGCCATCGAGCCCGAGAGGACACTGTGCTTGTTGAAGAATCCCTCTGCGCGCAAGTTGAGCACCTCGACTACCCGCACGATGTCACGGATGAGTACGGGTGCTTGCAGGCCGTGCCGGCTGGCCTGCTCGCGCAACTGCTGATCCTCGGGGTAGTCGATCATCCGACTCCCACCGCCCCCATCCATCCCTGCAGCTGCTCGGCTGGCACGTTGAGCTGCACGCCAGTCTGCGAGTCGCGCCTCATCTCGCGACGGCTCACGCCGTAGCCGTTGGAACGATCAAGTGGTGTGTCAGCGCGCTTGGCTTGAAGCGACGGGAGGTCGTGGGCGAGGACGTGTTCATGGCCGGTGTGGATGAGCAGGTAGGCGGCACGCCGCGCGGTTGCCATGCCCGAACGTTTGGCGATCGACCACAGTGCTTCCCAGTCAACGCGGTCCTCCTCGGCGCGCGCCCAGCTGCTGACGACCGTCTCGATGCCGGCGCACAGATCGGGCCGCAGCAGACAGTCCACGAGCGTCCGCTCGAGCGTAGAGCGCCAGACGAACTCCTTCAGCCCCGCTTGTACCCGCACGCGTTCGCGTTCGCTCTCATCGCTCGGCCAATGGGACGAGGAGAGGCGTACGAGCTTCAGCTCATAACGGGCCAAGGGCATGGACGTCCGGTCTGTCGGGCTGTCCTGCCGGATGGCCGCGTACAGCGCTGAGGTGTGCAGGTCGGTCAAACGGTGGGCGATCAGAGCGCTGAGAAAGCCGAGGTAGTACTCCCCCTGTTCACGCAGAGCCAGATCGACGAGCAGTTCCGCCGGTGCGGCCTGGTCGACCCCGTCGGTCGCCCTCGGAGCCACCACGTAGTGACCACGCCAGACCCTATAAAGCAGCTTGCGGGCAGACATGCGATCCAACAGACGAGCGTAATGGGGCGTGATCTCAGCCAGCCACTCCCGGTCAGCCGGCAGGCTGATGGTATGGCGCTTCCCCGCCGCGACGTGCTCGAGCACAGCCGACGCCTCGGATGAGACTGTGCGGATTGATGTGCTCATCTAGAGGATTATACACGGTTAGCGGACCATAATGGTCTGGTAACCGTATAAAAACTAGCAAATTTCAAGACGTCATACGGAAAGCAGACCCTGAGGGTCTATTTACCGCATAACATCGTCGATTCGGCGAGAGTCACCCTCGAGATCGATAGTGCAGGCCATTTGCGGGGGCCTGCTCGCAACATTTCGGTCAGTTCCGAAACTCGTTGGCCGGTTTTCTGTGCTCGTGGTCCAACACCCCACGACCCCCAAGGCAACCAAAAACGAAAGGACTCGACATGCAGAGCTCAGAGAACACCGATATCCCCACCGGGTCACTCTCGGTGCTATCCCTCCCAGGCCGAGGACCTGGCGCAATTCCTTCTCAGCAACGCCCTCCTCTTTGACCAGCTGGTGCCATTCGCCTGGCTGCAAGCGCACACCCATCCCGCCCTGGAGCTACGCATCGACCGGCTCGCCACACGTGACACCGAGGAGTGCCACGACTATGCCAGCGACCGCACAGGCCCCACGCTGCAAGAGCAACTACCGGGCCTAGGCACGGCAGGCATGTAGAGAACGCACAGTCGAGCATGCGTACTTACTGGCGGCGGCGTGGTAGTCGGCGTGGGTCGCGTGGCTTCTCGCGTCGGGGGGCTCGAAGCCGGCGAGAGCCTGCATGCTCTTGGCGCGTAGCTCAGGCGCTTCGCGGCGCCACTGCTCGAAGGAGATCTTCAGCGTCTTCGTGGTCTCTTTGTGGGGTACTCGGAGCGCCCGGCCGGCTCTGAGATCATCGGCAAATCAGTCGATCTCCGGGCAAGCGTCATGCCCAGTGTGGCCCCATGTGCTCACCCGCGATCCGATGGCAGGGTGGAGCTCCGTAGCTGGTCGACTCGCTTGTTGACCAGCTCGGGGAGGCTAGGGGGGAGTGTGTCGATTTCCTTGGCGGCTTGCGTGATCGCTGCTGGTAGACGGTCCAGCGAGTCAGCGACGACGTCCTCGGCGCTGCGGCGTGTCATGCCCCATCTCCTTGCCTCGTTGACGATGCGCTCGGCAGTGACGCGGTCTGCCTTCTGCACGCTGTCGACGTACATCGCGAGCTTGTCCTCGAGCGGGTATAGCCTCGTGGACAGCAGGTCATACAGCGGTGCTAGCCGCAGAGCCCCTGTGGGGGTGTGCAGTAGCGAGAAGTTCTTGGCGTGGGCGTCGCAGTTGCCGAGCGCCAAGTTGAGCGTGACTGCGCGCAGAAGCGTCTCGCGGGCAGACGGCTCGGCGAAGTCCTGCAGTACCTGCGCGATGCGCAGGAGGCTTGGCCCGGCGTCTTGCTCATACTTCTTCTCCGGCGGGAACCCCAGCGCCTGGCAGAAGTCCTCTTGGTGGATCCTGTGGACGGTCCCGTCCGGGTGGATGACGCGGTCGTAGCGCTCTACGACTAGTACGGGACGCTCATCGACGAGGATCGTCTGCACCGGGGCGACACTTAGCCCGAGGTTCTTGGCAACCGTCATGCAGAACAGCTCGTTCTCGACGGTGTTCTGGAACGGTTCGATCTCGGGCTTGAGGATGTGCGTCGAGGGCGTTCCCTCTACTGGCCGCCCCCACGTGCCGTCCGGCATGCGGGTTAGTAGCAACTTCTCCTGAACACCGGCAAGCGACAGGCGGACGTTGCGGTCGATACCGAGGGGTGCGCGGTGTAGGTTCGTGATCAGCTCGCCGAGGTCATCTGCGGTGAGGGGCTGGGCGGTCAGGGTCGTGGGTGGCGGGGGAGGCTCCGCGTCCTCTTCTTGGATGATCAGTGCCCCGGCGCAGTCTTTGCCGAGATTGGCGAGGAGGCCAAAGACGTCGCTCGCCGGCAGGTCGAGATCCTGCGCGATCGCCCTGCGTGGCTCGCCCTCGGGGAGGAGCCCATCGAGAAATGCACGTGTCGCGCTGTTTGGGTAGCGATCGCGGGTCAGCGGGAACGCCAGCGACAGCAGCGGGGTGCCGCCCTCGTATGTGTTGAGCGCGGACTCTGTGTAGGAGAGGCGCAGGCGGTCCTTGCGCTGCTTCTCAACGACGGCGACCTGATGGCCGTAGAGCCAGATCGCGAGGGCCCCCGCCACCTACCAGTCCGCCTTCTGCAGCGTCGCTCGGACACCGAGCATCTTCAACAGACGCAGGATGCGACGCACCTGCTCGGTCTCCCGCCCCTGCTCTAGCTCCGATAGGTAGCTTCGGTTCAGGCCCGCCATGGAGGCGAGTTCCTCCTGAGTCAAGCCGGCTTCTTCACGGTAATGGCGGATTGCCGGCCCAACCGACGCCGCGGTGTAGAGGCGGAAGGGCTTCTCTGTGGGCGGAGGACTCTCGGGCGACCCACTGTCATCCGATGTCTTCATATTCAGACATCATAGCAGATGCGACCTTATGTCGGATTTATCCGACAAGGGGCAATTCCTTCTTCTGTGTCGGGATTATCAGACATTTCTGATCTTGCGACAGCTGCGCGCACCCCCTTTGCGGATACCCGGTTTGCGCGCCGCTGATGGGAGTGCTAGGGGCTTTCCGCGGGCGGATTTGCGCTCGGATTCGTACGTGTCGCCACGTAGCTAGAGGTTGCGCTGGGGCCGCCCCCGCAGGGGCCCACTTGGTGCTCGCGCTCAAACCCGTGGAGGGTCTGTTTGTTTGCTGACCACGACAGCGTGAGTGTTGAGTAGTCCTGATTGGTTCCGGCGTTTTCTCCGGGACGGTGTGGGCACGGGACGGGCGAGGGTCGGAATACCGCGACGTACTGGTCACGGCCGTGGGGCACGATCTGCGCTACGACCACCCCGTAGTAGCTGGCGGTGAAGAGATAGGTCGTGCATGTGCTGGCTTTGCAGAAACGTCGGAAATCCCAAGGACGCACCTGTCGTTCCCCGGCGCATGCATCGATCGCGTTGGTGCTCAGGACCGTCTTCGTTGCTGTCCATCCGCCGGTTGGGAAGTGGGCCTGGGGCGGCGCGATCTGGCAGGTGCCGGGCCTCTGTGGCATGGCGGCCTCGATCGGCGTTCGTGTAGTGCTGGCGGTCGTTCTGATCCCGATCGAAAAGCTAGCGCCGCATCCGCTGGCGCCACCGAGAAGGAGGACCGCGCATATCGCGCAGTGAAGACGCGCACGGCTAGTGGGCATTGCCGATCCCATCGGCGCCTCACGCTGGGTGCTTTAGGGGTGAGCGGCGCCACAGACTACGATCGGGCTGCTGCGGGGCCGCGAGCGTACCCCCTGCGAGACGATGGCCGACCTTGCCTGCCCCAGAAGAACTTGTGCACAACCTCCGGGAGCGCGCGGAAGGTCCTCGATGGCCTGGCTAGTAGCCGTATTTTTCGTTGGGCGGGGTCGTTGTGGTGTAGGTAGTAGTGGTCGTGGTTGTGCTCGTTTCAGTGCTCGTCGTGGGTGTCGAGGTGGTCGCGGACGTCGAGGTGGTGGGAGTCGTGGGCGTGGGTTCGGTTGATGGCGGCCCGGGTGTGGCGTTGGTGGCCGCCGAGAGGGCATGCCATGTGCCGCCGAAGCTCTTGACGTTCTCGCCGTGCGCTTGGCCTTTGGCGCTGTCGCCGGAGAAGTGATACAGCGGCAGGCCGCCGAGGGTCACCTGAAAGATTCCGTGGGCGCGTCGCAGGATCCCGAGATGGCCGTGTACGCCCGCCCCGTCTTTGAGCCTGGTCCTGCTCGAGTGCACGGTCAATGGTGGCCAGAACTTCAGGCATTTGCTGCTCTTGCACAGAAGATGGTGTGTGGTCTCGGGGCTGAGGACGTACAGCGTCCGCCCGTCGGTGTCTACCACGATCTTTTCGCTGAACTTCGTGTTTGTGGCGCTGCTGAGGGTGGGTGGCGTGGAACCCTGAGCGAACGCCATCGCCGCGAACACGGCCGCGAGCGCCACCATCACCACGCCCGCACACATCAAAAGAGCCGAGGGGCGTCGAGGTGCTCCCGCTGTGTGCTTTGATTTCCGATCGATCATGTTGCTCCCTTGCGATGGTGGCCCGTATCAAGCTAGACGCCGCGGGCCCCACAATCTTCCGGCGCTTATTCGCGGAAGGATCGCCAAGCAGAGGCGTCATCAGTAGGTGGGTGAACCTTCTGTTGCTAAGAATCGCCGCGAACCGCGCGAGGAGCGTGCGCTCCAGCGCATTGCCGGCGGCGCCGCTGTGCGTGTGTGTGCTGCTGGTCTTGCTGGCAAGCGGCTGCGGAAGCGCCAGCACTACCAAGACCTCGCCGGCGCCCAAGACTTCGCCGGTGCTCGCCCCCAAGAGCAGCGCCCGCCAGCGGGCGATCGCCCCGGTGAGGCATCTGTCGATCATCACACCACACACGGGCGCGCACACCCACTCCACGGTCACTGTGCGCGTCTCACTCAGCGCTGCTCGGTCCGCTGGCAGAGCGAGGTTCCGCTACGTGCTCGATCGGCACCTCACGCGGTCGGGCTCTGATCGCCTGACCTTCCACGAACTCCGCCCGGGGCGTCATTCCCTCGAGGTGTTCTGGGCCGCCGGCAATAAAGCGCACGCCACCACCACGTTCACCGTCCGCGCCCCCGTGGCGCCCGCGAGCCCGCCGGTCAAATCCCAGCCAACAGTGGCCACACCGATTCCGCCACCCACCAGCGCCACTGCGCCAGCAAGGACCCCGCCACCGAGGAAAACGACGGCGCCCGCACCGCCGAAAGCCAGTCCGCCCAAATCAGGCGGTGGAATACCGCAAGGACCGAACGCGGGCGACGGCGACGGCGATAACAGCGGCGGCCCGAGCGACGGCGATGGGAACCTCTAGCCTCGAGGTCGATCCCCAGCCGCCGATTCAGGCGAGGCCGGATTCCTGGATCAGCTGGGCGGCCCGCTGGTCGTTGCCGAGCACCGTCGGGCTGAGTGCCGCGGGCGCGATCTGCGCCAACGGTGTGATCTGCGGGTTCGGCTTGACCGCGGGACTGAGCGGATATTCGAAGTCATAACCGTGGGCGAGGATTTCCTGGGCGGGGACGCTGAGCAGGAACTTCACGAACTCTTGGGCCTCTTGGGGGTGTTTGCTCGTCTTCAGCACCGCCGCCCCGGAGATGTTCTGAAGCGACCCGACGTTGTGGTTTGCAAAGAAGTAGAGAACGCTGTGCATGGCGCTCGCTCCGAGCTCGAGTCGCAGGCGATACCAGTAGTAGTGGTTGACGATGCCTACCGCGATATCGCCTTTGTTGACCGCCGCGAGCACGGACTCATCTGACTGGTAGAGCGAGCCGTTGCGCTTCAGGCCGGCTAGCCAGTCCACGGCGGCCTGTTTGCCGTGGGTGGCGATCACCGCGCCGAGCAGCGGCACGAAGTCCGAGTCGGTCGGCGCGAGCGCGACCTTGCCCTTCCACGCGGGTTCGGCCAGTTCCAGCAGCGACTTCGGTAGACGAGCGGGCGCTATCAGCGAGGGGTCATACGCCAGTGCGCTGATACGCAGCGCCATGCCCGCCCAGTCACCGCTGCGTGACTCGTAACGAGCGGGGACTTGCGCGAGCGTCGAGGGGTCGAGCTTCGCCAGCAGCCCGTGCTGTTGGAGATCTTCGAGCTCTGGGCTGTTCTCGGTGAGATATACATCGGCGGGAGATGAGCCGCCCTCCGCCAACAGCTGATCGGCGAGCACGATGCCGTCGTTGGTGCGCACTTCGACTTTGATGTGAGTCTGCTTTTCAAACGCCGCCACGAGTTCGGTGCTCACCTGCGGGTGCTGGCCGTTGTACAGCAGGAGCGAGCGGCCCCCTGGAGTGCCTGCGCATCCCCCTAGAGCCAGGGGCAACGCCAGGACAACAAAGGCGCTCAGCGCGTATCCACGACGATTGATGATGCTCATCTCCCTTTCGGCTGGGGCGCGAAGATGACGACCGGGCCGAGGACACCGAGCTCGACGAGCTCACCCACGCTGGGGATCTCCTGGTCGAACGTTCTCGCCTTGACGATCGTCTGCGGGCTGTCCTTCAGCGATAGTCCGAG
Organism: Solirubrobacteraceae bacterium; assembly: GCA_036561505.1. GTDB lineage: Bacteria > Actinomycetota > Thermoleophilia > Solirubrobacterales > Solirubrobacteraceae > Palsa-744. The sequence goes on along the minus strand of DATBPE010000217.1, from coordinate 4,364 downwards.
CACCGTGTCGGGCCCGTAGTAGGCGTGGTCGATCACCTTGGCGGTGACGCCTTGCGCGTTGGTGGCGTTTGGTGCTCTCAGATGGATTTGCTCGGGGCGGATCATGACCTCGACCGGGCCCTGCAAACCAGGGTTCGCGACCGTGAGCTGCCCCAGCCCGCACTGCACCAGCCCGCCGGTTGCATGGCCCGCGGAGATGATCGCTTCTCCGACGAATCGAGCGACATCGCGATCGACGGGCGTGCGATAGAGGGCTGTAGGCGTGGCGCTTTGGGCGAGTCGCCCGTCGATGAGCACCGCGACCTCACGGCCCATCGACAGTGCCTCAGCCTGGTCGTGGGTGACCAGTAGCGCGGTCGTGCCCTGCTCGGCCAGAGCGTGCAGTACCGCTTCGCGTGTCTCGACTCGCAGCGCGGCATCAAGGCCCGAGAATGGCTCATCCAGCAGCACGATCCTGGGGTGTGGAGCGAGTGCCCGCGCGAGCGCGACTCGCCGCTGCTCACCGCCGGAGAGCTCATGCGAGGGGCGCTGCGCATAGCTCTCGTCGAGTCCCACCAGGGCGAGAACCTCGGCGATGCGGGAGCCCTTCTTGCGTTGCGAGCGGCCCAGACCGAAGCCGACATTCTCCCCGGCGCTGAGATGTGCAAACAGGGCGCCTTCCTGGGCGACGTAGCCGATCTCGCGCTTATCAGCGGCCATCTGCACTCGGTCATCGGCGACGGTCTGGCCATCGACGGCGACCCTTCCGGCGTCGAGCTCGAGGAAACCGATGATCGCCCGCAGAAGGGTGGTCTTGCCGCTGCCGGAGGCGCCGAGGATGGCCGTCAGTGTGCCTGTGGGGACCCGCAGGTCGACGTCGCGCAACACGACACGCCCACCGTAGGACTTGGCGAGACCTTCGCAGCGAAGCTCCGCCATGCTCAGCGCCCACCGATGGCTCTGACCCTGCCAAAGCGGGTCATGAGCACGTAGGTCGCCACCATCGAGAGCGCGATCAGTACCGCGGCGAAGGGCGCGGCGGCCGCGAACGCGACAGTTGAGGCGTTCGCCTGAAACTCGGTTCCGAGCGTGTAGAGGTTCGCCGGCAGCAGCACCTGCGCGGTGCCGAGATCGCCGAGTACGAATGCGAACACGAGCATGCCGGCCGCCGCCATTCCCGGTCGCGCGAGCGGTAGCGTGACCCGCGCGAACGCCCGCAGCGGCCCGACACCGAGCGATCGTGCTGAGTCCTCCAGCACCGGCTCGATCTGACCGAGTGTCGCCCGCAACGCCACGATCGCGAACGGCACGAACAGCATCGCCTCGGCGAGGACGAGCAGCGCGATGCTCCCATACAGGCGGGGCGCATAGTGGCTCGCCGCGTACGCCAGCGCGATCGCGGCAACGAGGTCCGGCAGCGCGAAGGACAGGTAGCTGGCTCGCTCCAGGAACGTCGGGATGCCACCCTTGTGACGGACGACGAGAAACGCGACCGGCAGCGCGAAGCAGAGCGCGAGCAGCGCGGCGGCGACACCCACGCCCACCGAGGTAAGTGTGGCCGGAGCGAGATAGTGGAGGTTCGCCGAGGCGCCCGCCAAGCCGGCGCTACTGCTCTGCGTGAACCAGTACACCAGGGTGCCGAGCGGAACACCCACACCGATGCTCGCGCCGGCCGCGAAACCGCCTAGAACGAGCCCCGTCGCGCGCCCGAGGCGGTAGCGCGTGAGCGGCCTTCGCACACCGTGACTGACACGGGTGTAGTTCGCTGCGCCCCTCAGCCGCGACTCGCCAAACAGCAAAAGGACACACAGCACGATCGAGAAGAACGACAGCGCCGCCGCTCCCGAGGCACTGAAACTGAGCTCGTACTGGGCGTAGATGTGCACCGTGAACGTCTGGTACTTCAAGGCCACGAACGCGTCGAACTCCACGAGCGTGTCCAGTATCACCAGCAGCATGCCGCCGAGCAGAGCCGGACGGAGCTGGGGGAGGATCACCCGAAAGAAAGTCTGGCGCGCATTCAGACCGAGCGAGCCCGCCGTCTCCTCCAGCGCCGGGTCCATCCCGCGCAACGCCACCGCGACCAACAGGAAGACGATCGGGGAGTAGGAGACGGCGATGATGCCGGCCGCGCCGAGGAAACCCGTCAGCAGGTTCCCGATACTCGCCCACGCATAGCTCGTCACGAACAGCGGGATCGTCAACGGCGCGACCGCCAGCAGCGTCCACACCCGCCGGCCGGGCAGATCCGTGCGCTCGATGAACCACGCGCTCCCGACGCCAATCAGTCCGGCGAGCGGGGCGGCCACAACCGCGACGAGCACCGAATGCACGAGCAGCGTCCGCGCCGAGGACGCATCGATCGCCTTCACCGCCGCGGAGACACCACCTTCGAGCCCCTGCGCAATCGTCACGATCACCGGCAGCGCAACGACGATCACCACGAGCACACAGACGAGCAACAGCCCGCGCGGTGAGCCGCCAAGCAACCGCCGCGGCGAACGCGCCGCAACGGGCTGCTCGATAGCGCTTGCGGGGATCACCGATGTCCTCGTCCTCGACATGGCCCTGGACTCTATGTTCACTCGCAAGCGCGCCAAGCGTGGGAGACGACTGGTCTCCCACGCTGTCTTCCACGCCGAGGCGTCCTAGAGGTTGCCGTCGCCGTCGCTCGGGCCGCCGCTGTTATCGCCGTCGCCGTCGCCCGCGTGTTCACCCTGTGGGATGCCGGAACTCGACGATTCGGTTTTTGTTTCCGCCGGCGCTTGTGTTTCCGCGGGCGCCTTTGTTTCTTCGGGGGCCTTTGTTTGCGCGGGTGCGGCAGGCGTCGAGGATGAGGAGGATCCGGAGCTCGAGGAACTCGAGCTGCCACAACCAGCTACCCCCAACGCGGCGAGGACGACAGCAAGCGCCACCCATCGGCGCGGGCGTGGACTTGAGTGCCCGTGGAATGACTTCTTGAGCATGAGACCTCCGTGGTGGGATTAGTGCGTCGAGAACTAAAAGACGCCACCAATGCCCAAAACCTTCCGCAGCGCACGCATCTGCCGCGGTGCGCTAGCTGCCATCCGGGGTGGGCGGTTGGCTGGGCGTTGCCCCTATGAAGGCTCGCAACGCCCAGACCGATCCGCTAGCTCGCGTGCTTTTAGTGCAGTAGGTTCAGCGTGTTTTCGCCATCATCCACGAAGTAGATGCCCTTACCTTCCGGGGCCAGCACCAGGCCGAACAACGACCCCGCACCCGTCTTCTTATCGGCGCTCTGCACACTGACCTGCTGGCCGGCCGGTGTGGTTTCGACGATGTTGCCGTCACCACCGTTACTCGTGAGGATGTTGCCGTTGGGTGCGAGCACCATGCCGAGCGGTTCCTTGAGGTGGCCGCCTTCGGTGAGGACGGTGCCGCCTTTCGCGGCGGGCGTCGTGCGCGTCATCGCTTCGGAGATCGCGAGGATCTTGTTGTCTTCGGTGGAGGCCACATACAGCGTCCCGTCGGAGGCGAGTGCCAGTCCGGTCGGGCCGAGCACGAGGGCTTCTGCCGAATCAATCCAGGGGATGCCATTGGCGATCACCGTTTCGTTCAGCACCTTCGGCGTCTGGTTTTCACCAGATTCCAGTTCGATTCGCAGCACGGTCGAGTTGTCGATCGTTTTGACGCCCTTCGCGGCACCGCCATTGAGCGCGTTGCTGAGGAACAGCATGGTCTTGGAGCCTTCGCTCTCAGCGGTCGAGTCCCAGGGACCCTGGATGTTCTTGCTGGCAATCGTCTGCACTGCCTTGCCTTCGCTGTCGAGCACGATCAGACAGCCGTACTTGGCGGTCGCTGTCTTGCCGTTGGTGGTCGGCAGGCTGCCCACGACGACGTAGCCACCCGGGAGGATGTTCAGCGCCGTCGTCAGCCCGACGCCGCCGGGGCATGGGCCGGGGAGCGTCTTGGCGTCGATGCTCGCGAACGGCGAGAGCTTCCCGGTGCTGGAGATCTGCACGATCGTCGTGCCGGTGCCCTGACCGTTCTGCTTTGCGCTTTCCTTGGCGTTGAAGTTGCTGATCAGCAACTGGCCCGCCTGCAGCTTGCCCACGCTGGTGGGCACCATCGCAATCCCGTACGGATTGATGTCGCCGTTGGCCGGGACCGTCGAGGCGACCTTGCTGACGCTCGTGAACTTGGTCAGGAACGGGCCAGAGCTTGCGCTCGAGGTCGTGGTCGCGGTACTCGTAGCGGCCGACGTGCTGGAGGAGCTGCTGGTGCTGCTGGAGCTGCCGCAGCCAGCGACTGCCAGCGCAACACCAACTAGAGCAAGGATCGACGTTCTATGCACTGGGGTGTCTCCTGTGGTTCGGGAATCGGACGAGACGATTTCCTGATCGCAACCCGACCCGACCGGGAAT
>DATBPE010000216.1:0-1777 GCA_036561505.1 Solirubrobacteraceae bacterium | reverse complement strand
GTCCAGGAGAGTGTCGGTCCAGTCCTGCGCCACATTCCAATCATAAGGAATGGCTGTCTTGTGGCAAAGATTCTCTGTAGTAAGTATCTCGCTGTAGAGAGTTATACTCCGCCAGCCCATGAGAACCGTGGAGAGGGTTCGTCAGCGGCTCAAAAGTCAGCTGCGGAGGTCGCCAGCGCAACCAGTCCGCTGGAACAGGTCGTGGAAGCCTACAGGTACGTGGACGCGGGACACAACAAGGGCAATGTTGTGGTGACTGTCGCGGTATGAGCCGGCGACGAGGCTCAGTTGGTCCGCCCACGGACGATTCGCGAATTAACATGAGGCTCTTGAGATCGCCGGGCAACCCGACAGCCCGCCCGAAGGCTGACCCGAACGCGCTGCGCGACCAGCAGCTTCGCAAGCTGCAGGCGGGGCTTGGCGAAGTGCTGGCGGCCAACCCGTTCTGGCGGCAGCGTCTCCACGATGTTCATGGATGGGACGATTTCGAACGCCTGCCGCTTACGACCAAGGCCGAGCTGCTCGCGGACCAGGCTGCCCATCCGCCGTTCGGGACGAACCTCACCTATCCGTTGGACCGCTTCGTGCGCCTGCACCAGACCTCCGGATCGAGCGGTGACCGGCCGCTGCGGTGGCTCGACACCGCAGAGTCGTGGGAGTGGTGGCTGCGGATCTGGGCGGACCACGTTTATCGCGCGGCCGGAGTGAACGCCGAGGATCGCGTGTTCTTTGCGTTTTCCTTCGGGCCGTTCGTCGGTTTCTGGTCGGCGTTCGGAGGCGCGCAGCGGTTGGGCGCCCTGTCGATCTCCGGCGGCGCCATGACGAGCGAGCAGAGATTGCGAAGCATCATCGAGCTCGGCGCTACGGTGCTGCTTTCAACACCCACGTACGCGCTCCGTTTGGCAGATGTGGCACACGAGCTGGGCCTGGACATGCGCGCGTCGGGCCTCCGCGTGACGATTCACGCGGGCGAGCCGGGGGCCAGCATCCCGGCCACGCGCTCCGCGATCGAAGAGGCCTTCGGAGCAACGTGCTTCGATCACACCGGCATGACGGAGCTCGGCCCAACCGGGTTCAGCTGCTCGCAGAGAGATGGGATCCACCTCATCGACTCAGAGTTCATCTTCGAGGTGCTCGACCCCGAGGGGCGGCCCGCCGGCGAGGGCGAGCTGGTGGCCACCAACCTTGGACGCTGGGGCATGCCGCTCATCCGCTACCGCACGGGCGACCGGGTGACCCTGTCGCACGAGCCATGTGGGTGCGGGAGCCAGTTCGTGAAAGTGATTGGCGGCATCCAGGGACGCGTGGACGACATGTTCACGGTGCGCGGGGTGAACCTGTATCCGTCGCAGGTGGAGGACATCGTGCGCAGGTACCCGGAGGTCGTCGAGTTCGTGATCGAACGCCGACGCGAGCGGCAGATGGACGAGGTGTCTCTGTTGATCGAGGCCGCCGGCGACGATTTCTCGACAGAGCGCCTCGAGGCGGATCTGCGGCAGGCGCTGGGCGTGCGTCTCGACTGCCGCGTAGTCGAGCGGGGTGCGCTGCCTCGTTCCGAGCTCAAGGCCAGGAGGATCCGCCAGGCCGGAACGGTCTAGTGTCCTGCCCCGGAGATTCGGGGGCGGGACACTAGCGCCGCTCGTTCGCGCCGACCACCTTGGTCAACAGGCACAGGAGCTCATCGCGCTGCTCTTGATCGAGCGGTCCCACAAGCCGGCGCGTCATGGCGTGCGTGCGCGGTATGAGCTCCCGCACTTCGTGAAGCCCTTTGGGGGTG
>DATBPE010000215.1:0-5396 GCA_036561505.1 Solirubrobacteraceae bacterium | reverse complement strand
AGTCAATTGCCGAGTTCCTGAGCGAACGGGAGAGCACTCGTCTGGACTTCAAGCGCGACCTGTCGAGCATGAATCGGGTCTTGGAGACGGTCTGCTCGTTTCTAAATACGGCTGGTGGAACGCTCGTCGTCGGCGTAGAGGATCAGACATGGGCTGTCCTCGGTGTCAGCGATGTGGAGAAGCAGGAAGAGAAGTTGGCCAACGCAGTGGCCAACTCGATCGAGCCACAGCCGACTGTCCAGCTCGAGATCGTGACCCATGAAGGGCACGACCTGCTCCTTCTTCGCGCCGCCTATGCGGCGGGACCCTTCTTCATCAAGAGCAAGGGCAAGGACACAGGGACCTTCATCCGCATCGGCAGCAACTCACTTCCCGCGAGCCCCGAGAAGGTCGCCGAGCTCGAACGAGCGCGGCGCAACGTGGCCTGGGACCAAGAGCCCATGCCGGGTCTTGGCCGCGACGGGCTAAACCACGACGCCATCGAGCAAGCACTGAGCGCTGTCGACGAACCGGCGACCGACGCCAAGCTACGCAGTCTCGGGATTCTCGCCGATCACGCAGGGCAACTCCTCCCGACACGCGCCGGGATCATCCTCTTCGGCCACGAACGCGAGTCGCGCTTCCCCGACGCACAGATCAGATGCGCGCGCTTCCGCGGAACCGACAAGAGCCGACCGATCGCCAAGAGTGCCGAGGAGGCGGGAACAATCCTCGACGGGATCGAGGCCGCGCTCGGCTTTCTCGAGCGCAACACGGACCGCATCCCAATCATCACCGGCCGCGCCCGTCGCAGAGAGATCGACCCCTACCCACCCGTCGCTGTCCGCGAGGTTCTCAACAACGCTGTCGCGCACGCTGACTATGCGGTCGAGGGAGCGTCGATCTTCCTAGCTATCTTCGCTGACCGTCTCGAGATCTCAAGCCCCGGCACTTGGCCACCAGGATTCTCGCTCGAGGACTTCAGAGCCGGCGTCAGTCTGCGTCGCAACAAGGCGATCTCACGAGTCCTCATGCGGCTCGGGATAATCGAGGGCTACGGCAGCGGGTATGACCGTGTCGTCTCAGCCTGCCGTGACGGTGGGTTTCCGGACCCTGAATGGATAGAAAACGGACCCCAGATCAAGGTCGTCCTCCGGCCGCATCCCGCTTCGGGAACCGCAGGTGAGCAGCATGTGATCGAGCGATCTGCGTCGGGTCGCGCACAGCAAACAACGGAGGAGCGGCAAGAGCTCATCCTGCGTGCGTTGGACGAGCTCGAGCGCCCCAACGCCACTGACCTCCGGCGCCACACGGGTATCGCAGCCAGAACGCTCGAGCGCGACCTGAGCCGACTGCGAGCAGAGGGCCTCATCGAGTTTGTCGGGAAGCTGCGAGCTGGGTTCTACAAGAAGACCCGCCGCCAAATACCGCCAAATACCGCCTAATGCCGCCAAATACCGCCACTCAGTTCGCCGATGCCACGCGTTCTCGGCGACGAGGGCCAGCAGTTTGCGGGCGCGTGCGCGCGCTTGTGCCTCGTCCAGGATGACCTCGGTCGTGATCGGCCTCGGCGTCACTTGAGTTCCAGGGCGGTTCCAATGGTGGAGGGCTCTTCGTACACGCGCCAGCGTCGGTTGACCACGAGAGCCTCGCCGACTTTGGGCTGGCGTCCGGGTGTCAGCGGCACCGCGTAGGTACGTCCGACTCTCAGAGCGAGCGGCTCGGAACCTGGGATGTCAAACAGGTCCATGAAGAAGCCGAGGCGGCGATTGAGGTTCGGGCTCCCGAACCGGACAGCATCGGCGACGAGTTGCTCGACATCGAGCATCCCGTCGCGGTAGGCGTCACGAAGCGCGTTCGCGATGACCGGGACAGGCGCAGCCAAGCGCGGCAGGTCGAACGAGTCGATGATGGCCTTCTCGACCGTGGCCATCCACACGGGCTGCTCGAAGTCATAGACCTGAGTTCGGCCGAAGAACTTACGCTCGGCTAGCGTCACGAACTTGATGCTCTGATACCCCAGCACAGCCGGGCGCTTGCGGGCAGTGACGGCTGCGTAGATACGCCGCGACTGCTGATCGATGAGGGCGTAATGCCACAACGCCGAATGCCAGGACAGGTACCAGTCGTGCCGGAGCCTGCTCATCACAATCGCGGCTAGAGGGTCAAGGGCGTCAAGACAAGGATGCGCACTTGGCTGCCTACTGATCAGATACCGGCCGGCCTGCACCCGATGTGCGTAACCCTTTCGGGCGAGCTCATACAACAGTTCGCGAGGCTTTCCACTGAATCCGGCGAGTTCCGCTGCGTCCGCGCGCAGGTCAACGGCCGTGCGGCCCTGGTCCTCGGCCCACGCAATGAATCTGTCCTCGGTCGGACTCAGGTTCGTGCTTGGCGTCTTCTCTCTGATCCCGACAAACGTTACACGATTTGTCGTCTAATTGCGAAACGTTTGTCGGGGTACGTCGATCAGGACCCGCCGGTCAGACCGCGTCGTCCGGGTCCGATTCGTCCGCCGCCGGCATGTCCTGCTCCTGCTCGGTGTCCTCGCTCTCGTCAGCCGGTGGCGGCGTGAACGCCTTTTCGGCGAACGCAGCACCGTAGGCGGGGTCGGGTGCGTAGTCGGCGTAGATTTCTGTGGTCGTCAGGTTGCGATGGCCCATCCACTCTTGCAGCGCGCGCATCGGCGCTCCGCCGGCGGCCATGCGTGTCCCGAACGTGTGTCGCAGCGAGTGGAACGTGATCCCTCCCTCGTGGCCGCAGCGGTGGCCGAGTCCAGCGGCCTGCATCGCCTCGTAGAAGCGCTTGCGCATCTTGGAGGCGTCGTAGGGGTGGCCCGTGTGAGGATGGCAGAAGACCGGGTCGTCATCGCCTTTGAACGCCGAGCGCTTGAAGTGGCGGTCGAGTTCGCCTGCGAGCCTGTCGGCCATCGGTACGGCTCTCGATGAACGTCTGGACTTCGGTGTGCCCCAGCCCTGCCGGGTGTAGTTGCGCCTGACACGGATCGCCGAAGCCTGCCAGTCGACATCCCGCCAGCGCAACCCGGCCAGCTCCCCCTGACGCAGCCCGGTCATCGCCGCTGTGAGATACAGGGCCTGCTCTGTCGGTCCAAGCACATCGTCACGGGCGCTCGCCGCGCGCAGCAGCGCTGCAAGTTCCTCGAGATCGAGAAAGCGAATATCGGGATCGGCCTGCAAGCTCTGCGGCCGATCCGTCGCGGCCACCGGGTTCGACGTGCACCACCCGTGCTTCAGCGCGAACGCAAACACACCATGGGCGAAGTTCAGATGGTTGACGATCGTCTTCGTGCTCAATCCAGCCTTGTTCTTGGCCGGAATGTAGCTCGCCACATCGCGAGGCTCGATACGGTCGATCGACTTGTTACCGAAGTGAGGTACGAAGTGCTTGTTCAGGATGATCCGGTAGTCCTGGACCGTCGTCGCCTTGCGGTTGCGAACGTGTTCGACGTGGTACACGTACCGTTCCCCAGCCTCTTGGAAGGTCATACGTTCCTCGGGCACGACGACACGCACCTCGGTCATCAGACGCCGCAACGCCATCTCGGCTTGCTTTTTCGTCAGGCCGCTCGTTGAGCCAGGTTCGCGGATCTCCCCGACCTTGCGTCTGACCTGCCGGCCATTGACTCTCCAGCGCCCGTACCACGACCCACGGTGTTCTTCTAGCGCACCCGACCCGTAGGAGCGCTTGCTGTTCGTGTCGCTACTCACCGCCCATTCCTCCTCGTGTCTACATGCCTGGCGTCTAGAAGTTGTCTACCACGAGTCGCCGCTCACCAGCGCGAGCTGGCGACGGCTCTGCGCTCGATCTCGCCCAGCCAGGCGTTGATCGCCGATCGCCGGTATCGGACGTAGCGTCCGAGCGAGACGTGGGGGATCCGCTCGGCCCGGGTCTGGGTGTAGACCCAGGCCTTGGTCATGCGCAGAATCGCCGCGACCTCGTCCGCAGTGAGCAGATCCGCGTCAGCGACCAACTCCTGATCGGGTCCGTCCGGCGCCGTCTCATGTCCAACTATTTGCTGTGTACTCATCGTCTTTTCTCCTGTGTCCTTACTTCAGCGCGAAGGATTCGCGCGTGCGGGTCCGGTTCCGTCCGGCCCCGGGGCTAGCCGTCTTCTGTGGTTAGCGGTCGTCGGTGTCTCTGCGGTGGGTCTCCCAGTCTTTCTTGAGGTAGATGCCGTCCTGGCGTTTGTCGAACACGGTGTCCTGGTTTCGTGCGAGGTGGGCGTGCACGTTGGCGAGGGGGACTTCCAGGGCCGCAGCGATCTCTGCGGGCTTTGAACCGGGGTGCTCGGCGACGTACTCGGCGAGCTGCTCCCACTGCACGCGCTTCTTGAGCGCCTTGCCTCCTTCGAGCGCGGCGAGTGCTTTCTCCGCGCGGTCACGTGCCTGAACGAGCTCCTGGTAGGGCTCGAGCTGCTCGGTGAGCCGCTCGATCTGCTCTGTGAGGGCTTGACGCGCCGGATCGAACCCTGCCTCGACGTCTCGGCTATCGGGCACTTGTGGACCTCCATCGAAAGACATTTACATTCGATATCTAATACTATACGTTGTGACATAACGTTACTCTAGAAAGGTATGGATCAGATGTCAAGGACGATACACAACGAATCTTGGGGACCCCGTCACCAACAGCCGCAACCGGCCCCCGCAAAGTACGGGATCTTCTGGAAGATCATTGGCTGGTTCGTGGTCGCGGTGTTCGCGCATGGCGTGATCGACCCGCACGGGCACAACGTGTTCGGCTGGAGCGCGGAGATGGTCATCCTCGGCTGGCTGGCCACGATGTTCGTGCGCGGGGTACGCAACGGATCGATACCGGTCCAGTGGGTCGTGCCTCTCGGCGAACACGTCCTCGACCGCCTCGTCGACCGGGGCGGGCGGGCTGAGAGCGATCGCGCGAAGGCTCTGCCTATCGAGCCCAGGTCGCTCGCGGAAGATGTCCGTCTAAAGGTCGCGCGCTTGGGTGGCGGCGCCTACCTCGGCGTCGAGGAGGACGGCAACTGGGTGACCGCGGACCCTGAGAGCGCCGTGATGGTCCTCGGCCCGCCCCGCTCGGGGAAGACGAGTGCGGTGATCATCCCGGCGCTCCTTGGAGCATCCGGACCGGTGCTCAGCACCTCAACCAAGCCCGACGTGATGAACGCCACGCTACACGCACGGGCCGAGTTGGGGGAGGTGTGGCTGTTCGACCCGGCTGGCGAGAACACCCAGTTGCCTGACGGTGTACGCCGGCTCTGCTGGTCACCCGTCGCCGCCGCCGGAACCTGGGATCAGGCGCTCGTAATGGCCCGTGCGATGACAGCCTGCACCCGTACCGGCGCCGGTAGCACGAACGAGCAGCACTGGACCGAGCGAGCAGCAGCCCTACTCGCGCCCCTGCTCTACACCGCGCATCTC
>DATBPE010000214.1:0-56566 GCA_036561505.1 Solirubrobacteraceae bacterium | reverse complement strand
CCGCAGCCCAGTGCGCCTTCGCCTTTTTCGACCTCGCTGAGCAGGAGCGTGCCCGGCTTGTGCGGGAAGCCGTTTTGCGGGCCGTACCCAATGACCACGCTGTCGCCCTTGTGCAGTATGAGCGCGGCGGGGTTGCTCAGCGGCTTGCCGTTGAGGTAGAAGTGCAGCTTCTCGCCGCCGTAGCCCTCCAGGCCGCCGACCTGCGCGGGGCCGAGCTTCACACCCCACACCGAGAAGAAGTCCCCGAGCGTGTAGTTGTAGGGGTGGGGAGCCTCCATGTGGATGATGCCCGTGCTGTCGTGGGTGTGCATACTGGACTCCAGGTGCTTGGCGGGATCGAGGCCGATGTTCGCCGGTAGCGGGGCCAACAGCCCGTTGATGTAGATGTGCAGCATCGCGTGGATGTGGAACTTTTCCTGCCCTCCGGGAGGAATTCCGATCAGCTTCAGGCGCTGGGCTAGGTGCGCGTACTCCGGCTGCCACGGCGCTTGGTTCAGTCCCGACGCCGGCTTGGTGCTCTGCAAACCCGGGCCCGAGATGCTCAGCCCCGCCGGAGTGTCGGCGCTCGATCCGCAGCTCACTGGCACTAGCGCCGCCAACCCCAGTGAGGCGCAGCACAAATACCGCCACCGAGCACAAGCGAATTTGCGATTGCCCATGTGAGGGCACAGCGTATTGACCGCGGCTCAAAGCCGAGGAGCCTCAATCGCTCGCGGGGTCCTTCTCGAAGGCGTGCAGGCAGTGCTGTGAGCAGAAGTAGAAGGTCTGCTCGCCGGAGTCCACGTGGATCGCCTTCGCTCTATCTACCTTCATGCCACACACCGGGTCGGTCACACCACGGCGCTGTGTAAGCCAGAACAGGCCGGCGAAGATCACGAGCCCGAGCACGTTCAGCAGGAGCTTGTAGTCGACGGTGATCGTGGCGAAGATGTCACCGCGGGAGGGCCGTGGTCCGGTGGGGATCAGCTCGAGGCCACTGAACAGCCCGTCGACGATCAGCGCGGCTGTGACCATCGTTAGGAACATCAACGCGACTATCCGAAGCGCAAACTTCGTGCCGTAGTACTTGCGATAGATCGCGATGATCGGCAGGACGATCAGGTCGGCGAAGATGAACGCGATCACGCCGGCGAAGCCGATGCCGCCTGACCACAGGACCGCGGCGAGCGGCACGTTGCCGACCGAGCAGACGAAGGACAGGACGGCGATGATCGGGCCGACGATCGCGTTCTCGATCAGCTTCAGCCCGGTCGGGGCTTCCGTGATGAACAGAGCGTTGAAGAAGCTGTTGGGGAGCTGGCCGATGAACCCGGCGAGCAGGAAGCCGATCAGGATCTCCTTCCACACCATCGACCAGTCGTTGCGGAAGTTGTGCGCGACATCCGACCAGGCATTCGAACTGGTCAGACGTTGGCGGATTCCCATGTGCTCCCCGGCGCTTTGATGCTGATGGCCGCTGTCGGCTTCGCCGGCGTGCTCGCGGGCTTGGTCCTCCAGAGGCTTTGACACGAACAGGCGCAGGAGGACCGTCATGATCGCTATGAGCACGAGGCCGCCGATGAACTCCGCGAGCGTGAACTGCCAGCCGATCAGGACCCACATCACGATCCCGAGCTCGATCACGAGGTTCGTCGAGCTGAACTGGAACGCGAGCGCCGAAGCCGCCGAAGCGCCCTTCGCAAACAGGCTCTTGGCGATCGCGATCGCCGCATAGCTGCACGACGACGACGCAGCGCCCAGGCCGGTTGCCACCGCGACCGGCCGAAAGCCCGACCCTCCGAGCGCGTTCTGAATGCGCTCGCGCGGCACCCACGCCTGAACTACGCCCGAGATCGCGAAGCCGAGCACGAGCGCCCACCACACCTCCCACGCCATCAGGAAGGCGTCCTTGAAGCCATCGCCAATAGTCGTCAGCACATTCATACAAATCACTATACCCCTCCCCCGTAATGGTATCTTGTCGAGCATGACTACAACAACATCCAGATCACCTGCCGGGAAGGGCTACCAGGCAACCAAGGATCAGCTGCTCGACCGCCTGGCTCGCATCAAGGGACAGGTGGGCGGCATCGAGCGCATGGTCGCGGAGGACCGCTACTGCATCGACGTCCTGACCCAGATATCAGCGGTCCAGGCCGCGCTGGACAAGGTGGCACTCGGCCTGCTCGACGGGCATGCGCGCACATGCGTAGTGGGTGCAGAGGCCGCGCTTCAAGAGCAGCGCACCGCCGAGCTGATGGCATCAGTCGGGCGGCTCATGCGTCGCGGCTGAGAACTACAAGCGCCGGGCCACCCCAAGGATGTGTGGGTCGGGCGGGAGAAACGGCGCGGGGCTGAATCCAAAGCGCTCGCACGCCTCGATCTGAAATCCGGCTTGCTCGATCGCGCTGGTGGTGTCGCGCGATAGGTGACAGCCGCCGGCGAGATGCGGCCAAAAGGTGGCGTCTGCCAGCCGCTGAAAGCGCGACTCCCACTTGGGATGGGCGACTACGTGCTCGTAGAAGCGCAGCTCACCCCCGGGCCGGATGACGCGGTGAAGCTCCGCCAGCGCGCGCTGCTGATCGGGCACCGTGCAGAGCACCAGCGCACAGACCCCGGCGTCGAAGGACCCGGACTCGCCGGGAAGCAGATCGGCGCCACCCTCCACGACGCAGACGGGGACCGCCGCCGACGCCGCCGCCGCCTGTTGCGCGCGTTCGCGTAGGTAGCGCTCGGGCTCCACAGCGATGACCTCGCTGAGTGAGGTTGGGTAGTGGATGAAGTTCGCGCCGCTGCCGGCGCCAATCTCGATCACCCGGCCACTCAGGCCCGCAAGCAGCTGGCGGCGATGGACCGCTCCGCCACGACGCTCGCTGATCTCGGCGACCTTCGTATAGACGCGAGCGAACAGCGGATGAGGGCGCCTACGCTCAGTTGCTCCTTGCAAGCTCGTGGGGTATCTCTGCTCAGGCATGTGCCGGGGTGCGCTTCTCGGTGCTCGCACTGAGCGTAGCTGTAGTTACTAGGTGGGCTGGTTGATCCGGGCCTCGCCGAGCGGATGAGCTCGAGCCAACGATAGCCCTGTCGATGCTGTGGCGCCGTACGCTCTGGCGATGAGGATCCAGACCGAGCGGCTGCGTCTGCGTCCGATTGGGCTTGCTGACATCGACGAGTTCCTGGCACTTCACTCAGACCCCGAGGTGACGCGCTTTGTGGGCTCGCTCGATCGGCCCCAAGCGGTAGGGCGGATCGAGCTGGCCCAGCGCGAATGGGCGCAGCGAGGCCATGGCATGTGCACCGTTTGCGAGCGCGCCACTGGCCGGTTCCTCGGCCGGGTCGGTTTGAGGTATTGGTCGCAGTTCGAGGAGACCGAGGTGGGCTGGATGCTGCACCGCGACGCCTGGGGTCATGGTTATGCCACAGAGGCCGCACGTGCGTGCATCGATTGGGGATTTGGGCATCTCACCGTGCCCTATCTCACGGCGATGATCCATCCCGAGAACGTCCGATCGATCCGGGTTGCGCAGCGGTTGGGACTTGCGCCACTGCGCACCGATGTGCTGCTCGGCAATGAGGTAGTCGTGTACGCGCTCGAGCGCGGCGACTGGCGGTAGGGCTCGGGGCTCCGCGCCGCTTGGTTGTTCTGAGCGCCGTCTCATCGCCGGCCTGGATCTAGGGCCTCAGGATGCTGAGGTTCCCCCTGCCAGGATGTGTCAACAGCTCGCGTGCAGTGGTGTTGGCCGCTCGGCAGAGACGGTTGTGTGCTCCCGACTGCGCTGCCTGTCACAGTTCCCCCGGGAGCCGTCCGTTCTGCCTTGAGCGATACAACCCAAGAGCCGGCTGGACCTGGACCGCTAGACGGAGTCGGAGCGTCCGTCCTCGGCCCGACGCGAGGAATCGCAAAGCGCGGAATCCCGCCTGTGAGGCATCGGCGCGCCGGCAAGCACGCTGAGGAGGGACACGACCTCGGCGTGATCGGCGGACTAGCGGCTCTCAGCCTCGACGCCCTGTCCAGCGTCGCCTACGGCCCCGAAGCGATGATGCTCGTACTGGTCGCCGCGGGCACAGGTGCGCTGAGCTTCACCGTCCCGCTGACCCTGGTGATCACCGGAATGCTCGTGCTGCTGGTGGTCTCCTACTCGCAGGTGATCGCCGCGCATCCAGAGGGCGGTGGCGCCTACGCGGTGGCAAAGCTCAACCTCGGCCGGATTCCGGCGCTGCTCGCGGCGGCGGCCCTGGTCGTCGACTACGTGCTCACCGTGGCGGTCAGTCTGGCGGCGGGCGCGGCGAGCCTCGCAAGCGTGTTCCCGAGCCTCTCTCAGCATCTGCTGTTGGTGTGCCTGATCGGCCTGGCACTGCTCACCGCGGTGAACATGTTCGGTATCGCCGAGTCAGCCAGGCTGCTGATGCTCCCCACCGCCGTGTTCATCCTGAGCATCCTCGCTGTGATCGTCGTCGGCCCCTTCCATCCCCATCCCGTGGCACGGATCGGATCGAACCTAGGGACGACCCATGCGACCACGGCCCTCGGGGTTGTACTGATCCTGAAGGCGTTCGCGGCCGGATGCTCCGCGGTCACCGGCGTGGAGGCGATCGCCAACGGCGTGCCCGCGTTCCGCAAGCCCCGCATACGCCGCGCCCAGCGCACGGAGATCTCACTCGGGGTGATGCTCGGCGTGATGCTGGTGGGACTGGCGATCCTGATCCGCGCCCACCACATCGTCCCCCGCGGCGGGGTCACGATCCTCGCCCAGGTCACCGCCGGGGCATTCGGGACGGGATGGCCCTTCTATGTCTCCAATCTCGCCGTCACTCTCGTGCTCGCACTGGCGGCCAACACCAGCTTCGGCGGCCTGCCGGTCCTCATGAGTCTGCTCGCCAAGGACCATCGTCTCCCCCACCTCTTCTACCTGCGCGCCGAGCGACCGGTATACAGGCAAGGCATCCTCGCGCTCGCCCTCCTGGCGATGCTGCTGCTGATCGCCGTAAACGCACAGACCAGCAGGCTGATCCCGCTGTTCACGATCGGGGTGTTCGTCGGCTTCACCATCAGCCAGGTCGGGCTCGTGCGTCATTGGCGCCAGAAGCGGCCTCGACGCTGGCAGGCCAGGGCGGCCCTCAACGGTGCCGGCGCGGCGATGACCGCTATCGCGGTGGTTGTATTTCTCTCGACGAAGTTCCTCGAGGGGGCATGGGTAGTGACGCTCGCGGTCCCGCTGCTGATGCTCTTGTTCTCGCGCACAGAGAGCTACTACGCACAGATCGCCTCCGAGCTGCGACTGGGCAAGACGCCCGGTATTCCCCGCCGCCATGAAAGTGTCGTGATCGTCCCGACCTCGACGGTCAACCTGCTCACCGAACGCGCACTGAGCGCCGCGCTGTCGCTGGGTGAGACCGTCGTCGCTGTGGCTGTCGCCGGGGACGAGGAGGAATCCGAACAGATCAAGCACGACTGGCATCAGTGGCGCTGCAGCGTCCCCATCGAGGTGCTGCTCGACCCCCACCGTTCGCCGATACGCGCCGTGCTCTGCTACGTCGAGTCAATCCAGGCAGAGGAGGCGACGATCACAGTCCTGATCCCCGAGATCATCCCGGGCAAGCGCCGCCACGAGATCCTGCACAACCAGCGCGGGCGACTGCTGGAGGCAGCGCTTAAGTCACGCACGAGCGGAGTCGTGATCGCCACCCTCCAATTTCACATCCACGATTGACTAGGACCGGCTAAATCACGCCGGTCAGGACCAACGGCCCGATCAGCAGAAGCGTGAGGGCGCTGAACACGTTGCCTCACCGCTCGAGCAATTGGTCTGGTATCCGATGGCCACTGAAAGCACGCAGGTAGCACGGCGGCGAAGATGAGCAGCGAGCCCGCTCGGCGGCTCGCTGTGCGGGCCGGCTCGATCTCCGAGCCCGATCGCTGGGAGAGGGTGTGAGGCTGGATACCGCGACACGCTCGGATCTCACGAAAAAGTGAGCGGCTCCTCGGCGGTTAGCGTTGCGCTTCTCTCACGCAACCGGCTGGAACGCAGCCACGAGGCGGGCGGCATCTAGTGGACAGGCGGTGGTGTGCCCTCGGCGCTCGCCGCGAGCCCGGGATCCCAGCCGCAGACCAGGCACGCGTGGCTGAAGGCCGAGCGCGCGAACTGAACTGCCAGTGCACGTGGATCCTCGCTTGAACAGACCACATCCCAATCGAGGATGTACTCGCCCAGCTGCGCATCCCAGCGTGCGCTTGCGGGAGACAGCGTCGCCTCGGCGAACCCCTCCGGCGCCGGATGGGCGTAGGCATAGAACGCCGCCTTGCCGTAGCGCTCATCACCGGGCCACCAGCCGACTGCGACCTCCTGCGCGTCCATGGCGTTGCGCATGATGAAGTCCTGCGAGGGCGGATCGGCGGGCAGACCGGAGAACAGGCTCACGGCCAGGTCAAAGGAGCCCCACCAGGCGTTGACCGGTGTCGAGCGTCCCCGGTAGGGCGCGCGGAACTGCGCGAGCACGAGCGCCGCCTGGGTGGCGGCCGCGAAGTAGCGCTCCACCTGGTCGCGGTCGTAGTGCGCGTGCTGCTCGTCCTCATCCAGCGCCACGCTCCAGGACACCTCCTGTGGTGTTGGATCGATCTGCACCGGACCGGCGAGCTCGCCGAGCGCCTTGATCACCTCTTTTGTGACCGTCCCGACGGATCGATCGGGGGTTAGAGCGATCTGCCGCACACGCCCGTCGTTGTGTTCGAGTACGGCGTTGTGTGTATGCAGGTCGAGCATCGCCACTAGCGCTCCCGAGCCGTCCGGGGCTGGCAGCGGGGCCGTCTCCCACCCTCGTGCGGTGAGACGCAGCGCCGCGTGCTGGAGTTGGGGCTCGGGCGGGGCGAGCGTCGCCGCCAGCTTGCCGAGCACCTGAGTGTGCGCGTGCAGCGTGTCGCAGGTCTCCCGCCACTGCTCGTAGAGAAGCGTGGGCCACGCCGTGGGCATAGTCACACGCTAGCGCGGTCTGGAGCGATCCGCTCTGGGGTCTGGCCGACCGTCTGGCGCCCGCTTGGCCAACGAGCGTTTGGCGTGAGTGCGATCAGCCGCCGCCGCGCGCGTACATGTCTTCGATCGTCGTGGCGTACCGCTCGGCTATCTGCGGGCGGCGCAGCTTGAGTGTCTCGGTCAGCTCCGCTCGCGGCAGCCAGGCGTCGAACACGATGGCGTGGGTCTCGATCCGCTCGCGTGGATCGGATTCGGTGTTGACCCGTTCGATCGCGGTGAGGATCGCTTCGCGCGTGTCGTCGTTCTGCTCACGCGCCGGGGTCGATCGCGATGATCGCCGAGGGGTGGGGGCGCCCGTCACCGACGACGCAGGCGTGCGCGATGTGCGGGCAGGCATCCAACAGCGCCGACTCGATCTGCGAAGGCGTCACGTTGTGGCCGTGCTCTGCCACGATCATCTCCTTCTTGCGCCCGATCAGCCGCAGCCGCCCCTCGCTGTCCAGTTCGCCCAGGTCACATCCTCGGTCTCTGGGATTTGATGTAGGCGCGCACGAGTTTTGTGATCTCAGAGGCGATCGCGTGCGGAGGGACACCGGCGGGCGGGCGCAGCACCAGACGATGCGTGAGGCCCTCGATCACGTTGATCACGATGCGCGCCGAGAGGTGCGGATCGGTAAGGGATAGATCGGCTTCGGCCTCGAGCGCACCGGCGGCGACTTCGACGAGGCGATCCTCCAGCTCATCGAGTTGCGCTCGCAGCGTCGGGGGAAGTTGGGTCTCCTCGAAAAGTACTCGGTGAAGGCTCGGTGCGAGGGCGTGCATCGCGACCATCGCCTCGACGATGCTCGGCAGTAGCTGATCGAAGCGCGCGCCATCGTTCAATCTTTGGATGTGCGGTCCCAGCGCCGCCGTGGCCTGCGCGAGGTGCCGGTGGACGAGCGCGACCAGGATCGCGTCCTTGTTGGGGAAGTACTGATACAGCGAGCCGATCGACACACCGGCTCGCTGGGCAATTCGATTTGTGGTCCCGGCGGCGTAGCCGTGACGCTCGAAAACCTGAGCAGCCGCCTGGAGGATCGCCTCCACGGTCGTCTCCGATCGGGCCTGCTTGGGGAGCTTTCGAGGCGCGAGCCGGCGGGCTCTAATGCGAGTTGACGACATGCGAGTAATTGCTCAGTATATGTGCATGCCAGTTCTCGCACTAGCCCTCCTGGCGCTCTACGGACTGCTCGCCGTCGGGGTGCGTATTGCCGTCCAACTTCGCCGGACCGGCTCGACGGGCTTCAAGGGCCTGGGCGGCGAGTCGGGATCGGTGGAGCGGGTCGTCGGGGTGCTGCTCGCTGTGGCGGTGGTGCTCTGCGTCACGGGCCCGGTGCTCGCGCTCACGGGCACGCTGAGCCCCCTGGGAGCGCTCGACGGCGAGCTCGCCAACATTCTCGGGACGCTGTTGGCCTGTGTGGGAATCGCGATCACCGTGATCGCTCAGTTTGCGATGGGCGACGCATGGCGGATCGGCGTCGACCCCTGCGAGCAGACCGAGTTGGTCACCGATGGCCCCTTCTCGCGCGTGCGCAATCCGATCTTCGCGGCGATGATCCCGTCCTTTATCGGCATCGCCCTACTGACACCCAGCGCCGTGACGGTTGCCGGAGCGATCCTCTTGATAGTGGCCCTGGAGCTTCAGACGCGGCTCGTGGAGGAGCCCTACCTCTCCGAAGTCCACGGCCAGCGATACGCCGCCTACGCCGCCCGAGCCGGGCGCTTCCTGCCAAAGATCGCCCGCCGCTGATACTCAAGCGATCCTCGTCGCGTGCGCTAAGAGCCGCTGCCGGTGCGCCGGACCGCCGGCGGGGCCTCCCTGCCTCCCACGGGACTCATCGCGACAGCGCGATGACCGCCAGCGCGACCCACGCGACCGAGGAGGCGCTGAACAGCAGGCCACTGAACCCGCGGTAGGCAAGCTTCTGCGCGAGCTCGGGTCGCACGCCGAGGGGCAGGAACATCAGGGGCTGAAGGAACGCCCCGAATACCAAGAGCGCCGCGACCCAGGTGGGAACGGGGTTCACTGCCAGACCCACGACGGTGACGATCGTGCCCATGAAAAGCAGATCGAGGTGAGCCTGGCGGATGCGACCGAGGTGAATGAACCCGGCCCGCTTGAGCGCCTCGGGCCATTCGATGATCGCAACCATCGCCCAGCCTGACAGGGCGGCCACCGCCAACTCACAGATACCCAGCTTGACTAGCAGTGCCACCGGCCCACCCGCCTTCTAAAAGATAATTATAAAACTAGAATGAGGTTACACTACTGCTAGAATATTGCGAGTGGCGCTTGCCGAGGGGACATCGGGCAAAACCAAGGACCGCGACGGCTCGCGCGCAGAGCGCCACAAGGCACGCACCGCGACGGCGATCAGGGACGCCGCCGAGCGACTGTTCATCAGCCGCGGCTACTCGGCGAGCACGATGGAGGACCTGGCTGAGGAGGCCGACGTGGCGATCGGCTCGATCTACGCGCACTTCGGCAGCAAGGAGGGCGTCTACGGCGCGCTGATCGAGCGCGCGCTTCAGTTGGACAAGCAGTACTGCGACGAGGGCTTTCACTCGGGCGAGTTGCCCGCTGAACGGCTCCTCGGCTTGGCCGAGGGCTACCTGCGTTTCGCGCGCGAGCATCCGGGCTACTTCCAGCTGTTTCGCTTCCCGCCGCCGGACCGCCCCGGTGCCGAGCTGACGCCGACGGCGAGCGCCAGGGTGGGACAGCGCATCAAGGACGAGACCAAGCGCATGGCGGATCAGATCCAGCTGATGATCGACGAAGGCATCGGACGAGCGGTGGACGCCGAGAGCACCGCGCGGTTCTTGTGGGCGGCGTGGGACGGCGTGATCTGCAGCCACGTGGGACCCAGCAACATGGGTCTCACCGACAAGCAGTTCGAGGCGATGCTCGACAGGGCACGGGAAAGCTTCGCGCTTGGCCTGCTCGCCATGCCCTTCCCCGGCCAGCAGCCATGATCCGGATTCCCGCCGACGGCGACTACGGCCGTTCGGGCAGTCCGACGGGACCTCCGACCGACTGGAGCGCCCACGAACGCGACACGGTGATCGACGGGCGCCGTGTGCGCTACGTGGACATCGGCGAGGGGCCGCTGGGGTTCGTGTGCGTGCACGGCATGGGCGGCTGCTGGCAGCACTTCTCACAGATGCTCCCGGCTCTGGCTAGACATGGCCGGGCGATCGCCCTGGACCTGCCCGGCTTCGGGGAATCACAGATGCCCCTGAGACGCACAACGCTCGAGCGCTTCGCCGACACAGCCGCGACGCTCGCTTCCCAGCTGGGACTCCAGCGGGTCATCTTCGTCGGTCACTCGATGGGCGGCCCGATCGCGCTGCGCTTCGCCAGGCGCCACCCTCAACTGACAGAGAGCCTGATCCTGCTCGCGGGAGCGGTGCAGACTTTCAGCGCACTGCTCGGGCTGCGCGGCCTCAGACACATTGCCAGGCAGCAACCGAGGGACACAGCGGCGATCTACACCGAGGTGTTGACGTGCGGGATCCCAATCCCGGGATTTGCCAAGCGCGCGATCGCGAGACACAGCCGGTTGAGGACATCCGCGCTGTGGCCATATGTGCACCGGCCACGGAGACTGCAGGCCGAGACGATTGCGCTCATCATGGCGGGCGCCGGGGCACGTGCGGTGCTGCCGACGGCGCTTGCGATCGCGACGAGCGACCCCTACGAAGGGCTCGATCAGATCCAATGCCCGATCCTCTCGATCGGCGCCGAGCACGATCACATCGCCCCGGTCGCCGACCTGCAGGCGTTCGATCGCATGGCCCCGCAAGCGAGCACCGTGCTGCTCGAGGATTGCGGTCATCTGATGATGCTCGAGCGTCCCGTGGCGCTCAACGAGCAAGTCGATCGATTCCTCGCGCAAGCGCTCAACGGTGGCCCACAGACTCGGGGCCACCTAGCTGAAAAGAGGAACGCCAGCCACGATTGAGTCTGCGGCGGTGGGCAACGGCGCTGAGGTGTTTACTCTCAAAGCGCTGGGTGTAGACTCGCTGGCGCTGTGTCGGAGATCTCTCCCGCCTTGTATCGAGCCGGATCAGGTGAGCCGATAGTTCTGGTGCACGGCTTCACCGGATGCTGGATGCACTGGCACCCGCTGCTGGCCGACCTCGCGGCTCGCTACGAGGTGATAGCGCCAGCTGGTGCAGGGCACGACGGCGGCCCTGTGTTCCCCGCGAATCTGCCGATCACGACATCGAATGGGGCCGATGCGCTGGAGGCCCAGTTGGGTGAACTGGGGATCGACACGGCTCACTTCGTGGGCAACTCGATGGGTGGGGCGCTCGTGCTGGAGATGGCAAAGCGGGGCAGAGCACGTTCGGTGGTCGCACTCGCCCCCGCCGGAGGATGGAGCGTGGGTGACGGTGAGGCAAAGCGCGTGGGACGCTTCTTCGCCAGGCAGATCAGATTGGCGCGGATGAGCGCCCCGCGCCTGGGCACGATCATGAAGCGCCCGGCGAGCAGGCGTCTGGCACTGCGGGAAGTTATGCGCCACGGCGAGCTGATGTCCCCCGCGGAGGCCGTGGAATTCGCAGCGGCTTCACTGCGCTGCACGGTCAGCCAGGGGACGATCCAGGCGCTGCGCGAAGACAGCCCACAAACGGTCGTGGGCGATCTCGACCGCATCACCTGCCCGGTCCTGCTCGCCTCGCCGCAGTTCGATCGGATACTGCCGGCCGACCGTCACGCGCCGCGCTACCGGCGTGAGATCCCCGGGGTGGAGTACCGGACACTTCCAGATTGCGGGCACGTGCCGATGTGGGACGACGCAAGGCTCATCACGCGGATGATCGTCGACTTCGTCGACCGTCACACCGCGACGGATGAGCAAGCGTCGAGGACCGAGGGCACGCCAGGCAACCAGGCGGTCGTGGGCGCCTGAACCACGGCCGCCTGGGTGGCGCCCGAGTCTTGACGTGAGGTGACCCTCACGGCGATGCGGCGAAGTCGATCGAGCTCTAACCGGCGACACGCGGCATGACCTCCGCGGTATGACAGCGCGGTGGATCGAACAGTCCGATCGGAGCTCAGCGACTCGACGCACACGTCTCGCTGCGATGGCAAGCAAAGAGCATTGTCGATCTCAGCGCAAGGGTGCCCGAGAAAAGCGGGGCGGCACCCGGCGGGCTGGAAGTGGGGTAGGTGACCCGCCGGGCGCCGCAGCTACAGGGAGGATGCTGGAACTGACTTTACCCAGTATCTATGCGCAGATCAAGGAGTTTGGACATTAGAACGAGATTAGGACGTGCGCTCTTTGCGAGAGCGGCGGGCGCAACTCCCGTAATTGTGAAGAGTTCCACCAGCCATGAAACCTCGACTCTGGGTAACGATCGGCAACTTGGTGCTAATAGCGGCCGCGTTGGCCGTGCCGCAGGTCGCCGCCGCAGAGACAGGCCCGGCCATCGCATCGCTGGAAGCGGAGACGCCTATCTCTGCCGGTGCCGGCTGGCTCGTCTGGAGCACACCCGTGAAGGATGGCTGGGGGCTCGACGCGTACCACGCGGGGAAGGTGGCTGCACTCCCTGTCTCTCCGAGGCCTGAGCCCTTTGACGCGTCGGTTGGAACCAACGCACGAGGTGCCGCAGTGGTCACCTTCTCTCGCTGTACGGAGACTCCGAGGCTCGAAGGTGCTGGCGAAGTCGGAGGCGGCTCGCTGATGTACGCGAGCACAGGCCGTGGCTGCAGGATCATGGTGTTGAAGCTTGCAGGTGGTCGTGAACGAAGGCTCCCAGTTCCGTCGGCGCCTAGGGATTCCGACACTTCGCCCTCGATGTGGCATGGAGAACTCGCTTTCGCGCGAAAGACGCCCACTCACGGCGACGTCTGGCAGATCATGTCCTGGTCCGCCCGCGACCCCAGCCGCCTGACTACGCTCCGCCACGGAGCCATCCCCTTGGTCTGCGAAGGGGGCTGTTCTGCCGCTCCGGCCCACGGGGAAGTAGGGGCTCTCGACAGGGACGGCTCGATCGTGACGTTCATGTGGCGCGTCGAAGGCCCGGGCGTGATCGGCGAGGGAGCCTGGGAAATACGCGTAGATCAGCTGGCGAACGGTCGCAGCAGCCGCGCCGATGGGGGCTTCGGGCACGAGGCCTGTACAGGACCGACTGCCGAAAACGAAATCGAATACCTTCTGCCGACTTCAGCGCCGGTGGCCTCCGGCCAGGAAGTGCTGTTCTCACAGCTAGAAACCTTTGGCTGCTTTGAGCGCTTTGCAAGCAGGTTGGACGCCTATGCAGCTGGGGCAACGCTGGCGCGCTATGCGCGAATACCAACCGCGCTTGCGCTGGCCAAGGACGGCTCCACTTTCTATGCCGAGCTTCCTCAGGAGCCTCTCGTGGACGCCGAGGACAGCCCGCGCTGCACCCCTGCGGCACCCTGCACCCTGCAGCGGATTGCGCCACCACCTCTCACCAAGCGGGAAAAGCCCTTTCGACCGTTTCGGTGACAACGGGTGAGAAAGTATTCGTCCCGGCTACATCGGCTAGCCAGGCGCTACTCCCCGAGCGAGCCGCCCGCCACAGAGTCGCGCGAAACGGTTCGCGTTGACTCCGGTTGGCTCCACCATTTTGCAGAAGGTCGAACCCCGGTTTCCCCCAAGGAGGCCGGGGTTTTGCCGTCGGAAAGGGTCAAGCAGTTGATTGCTGTACTGCTAGAGACACGCGGCTAGACCTGCATAGTGTGTATCCAGGTGCGTTTGACCGCCGCGCGGAGCGGTTCGCGTTGACTTCGGTTGGCTCCATGACTCGAAGTCAACTCGAACCGTTGCACTCGGCAACCTGACTTGATCGAGATGCGCGGCCGAGTGGTAGGCGATCGCGGGCTGATCGAGAAGCCGGCGGTTAGTCTTACGGCACTTTACGGGCTCTTACGGTTTTGTCGTAAGGTGCCGTAAGAAGCTGTAAGCTGAGTAGCGATGGCACGCAATCCCTACCAACCAGGCGTCGGTACAACGCCGCCCTACCTGGCCGACCGCGAGGAACAGTTGCAGCGATTTCGGGGCTACCTGCGCGACTTCCCCGACAAGCGTCGCAACATTCGCCTCAGTGGCCTACGCGGCGTGGGTAAGACCGTGCTGCTCAAGGAGTACCGTGCGGCAGCGCGCGAACGGGATTGGGTCATCATTCGTCGTGACCTCACCGCTCGGCTCTGTCAAGAGGCGGACTTCGCGATCGCGATAGCCGATGACCTTGACACCGCGATCAGAGCCTTCTCGACCACAGCCAAATTGAAGGCGATGCTCGCCACCGCCCGCGCCGCGGTCGGCGAGATCACCGTCGGGCTGCCAGGCGGGGTCAGCGTGGGCGTAGGTCCAGGAGCCCCAGCCGCTGGCTCCTCGATCCTCGAGGATCGCCTCGCCAGGGCGCTGATACAGGTAGGCCAGTTGGCGGCCAAGGCCGGACGTGGTACGGCGTTTCTCTACGACGAGGCGCACACGCTGTACGACCAGCCGCGGCAGCGTCAGTATCCCCTCAGCGCCTTGCTTGGCGCGTTCGTACAAGCCCAGGACGAGGAAGAGCCCCCGCTCCCGGTGATGCTGGTCGTCTCGGGCTTGCCGCCGCTCGTCCAGAACCTGCAAGCGGCCCGTAGCCACACCGAGCGACTCTTCCGCGTCGAGGAGCTCGGCAACCTCGCCTTGGCGCCCGCGCATCGCGACCAGTCCAGTCCCGCGGCACTGGCCCTGATCAAGCCAGCCGTCGACACCGGAATCCGCTTCGAGCGTGCTGTTGCCGAGCAGGTAGCCGCCGATGTCGACGGCTACCCCTACTTCATCCAGAAGTACGGCGAGGCGCTCTGGGATGCAGCCGACGCCGCCAACCTGAAGGCGGTCAGCTCCAAGCTCTATGCCAGCACGCGCGCACGAGTTCAAGATGCGCTTGACGCAGAGTTCTTCGAGAACCGCTACCTGGATGCCGCCCGTGCTGACCAGCTCACGCTCCGTGTCGCCGCTGCGCTCGGCGGCGAGCGCTTCGAGATCGCGAGGCTTGCCGCACAGTTCAAGGGCCGCAACGCCAACGCCATCCAGCAGAGCGTCAACCGACTGCTCAAGAGCAACCACATCTACCGCGTCAGCCAGGGTGTCTACGCCTACACCGCCCCCCTCTTCGGTGACTTCCTGCGCCGCAAGTACCCACGCCAGCCATCCGATCAATAGCCCGCGCCCTCAAGAGACACCCGCTCGCCACACAGCCGCGCAAAGCGGTGCGCGTTGACTTCGGTTGGCTCCACTGATAGGGCTAGCAGAACCGTACCCAACCGCACGGATCAGTACGGTTCGGGTGCGGCGCAATCCCGTCAGGAGTTATTGCGATTGGAGCGCCTGCCAGGCGTCGACCATCGCGATGCGCTGCACGATCGTCGGGTGGTCGGCATAGAGGACATAGGACCAGCTCGGCGGGTTGGGATCGGCCATGCTCGTGCGCGCGAGCTTCACGAACAGATCGCGTGCGGCCTGTGGGTCACGCGTGGCGCGCAACGCCGAGTAGTCCGCCTCTGCCTCCTCGCGGCGGGAGACGATGTTCTGAAGCGGAGCGGCAAAGACCCCCGCGGCGACGAACACCAGTAGCGCCAGCGGCACCGCCTCGGGCCGGGCCATACCGCCGCGGCGGCGGGTCACCAAGGCGATCAGCGCGGCTAGCGGGATCAGGAACAGCGCCAGCCAGCCGACCCGCTTGAGCTGGTGGCGATGAGAGATGTGGCCGAGCTCGTGAGCCATCACGACGTCGACTTCGCGGCGGTCAAAGCGCCCGTCGAGCAGCGTGTCCCACAGGATCAGCGCGCGTGTGGGGCCGAAGCCAACCGACTCGGCGTTGGGAGCGGTGGTGAAGCGATGGACGTCCTGCACAACCACCTTCGTGTGAGGGATTCCCTCGATGCGGGCCAGCGTCCGCTCGTCGGTGCGCACGTATGCGTCGCTGGGCGCGTGCGTCCCGGGGATCAGATAGACGCCAAGGAAGGTGAAGAGCAGCGCCAGCCCCACGAACACCGGCGCCGCCAGTGCCCACCACCATCTGCGCGTGAGACCCGCCAGGCCCATCGCGACCGCGAGCGCCAGGCACACGAACAGGAACTTGCCGCCGAGCGAGAAGAAGCTCTCAAAGACCGAGGAGACGTAGCCCTGGTGAGAGACGTGGTGGCGGCGTTCCCACCACACCTCGAGCAGTCCGAAGGGCACCTGCGCGAGCCACACGACCGCGAAGCCGAGCATTCCGAGCATCATGCCGGTGCCGATCCGCCCAGCCGCGGACTCGCTCATCAGCCGCTGGCCGTGACGGGCGTAGAGGACCAGCACCACCAGCAGAGTGACGCTCGCGAATAGGCCCTCGAGATCTAGAAAGCGCTCATAGGTGAAGGATCGGTGCAAGAACGCGCGCGAGAAGAAAGTGCGGGGATCGACGTGTGGCAGATGCAGGTTCGCCGGCACGCTCGAGCGCCACAGCAGATGCGCGCAGAACAGCCACAGTGCCGCGGCGGCAAGCAAGCCGCCGGTGAGCATCGTTCGCTGCAGAGCCCCGCGGTGAGCGTCGCCAGACACGCTCATGGAGCGGGGGGCTCTCACGCAATCGGCGCGATCGGATCGGGCACAACGAGCTCGGGCACGACCTCAGTCTGCTGCGCTTCGGCGGTCGGCCCAGCATAGGGATAGACGTCGGTGAGCAGGAACAGATAGGCGGTGGTTTGAGCGCTGTAGCGCAACGCGAGCGCGCCGGCGTTGCGAAGCCCCTGCGGCATCCTGCCCGTGATGAGGCTCACGAACCAACCGAGCACACCGACGATCAACAGCAGCTGGACATAAGCGGCGGTGATCACGAGCGCGGGGATCACCAGCACCAGGCGCACGAGCACCGTCCAGCGGTTCTGTCTGGCTCGCGGCGCGATCATCAGATCGATCGGATAACCACTCGAGCCGGTAAAGCCGGGGAAGGGTCCCGCGATCACAAACAGGTAGGCGTAGACCTGGCATTGGTAGCGCACGAACGCCGCCAGGAAGCGGTGAAACCCGTTGGGAGCGTGGCCCTCGAACAGCGTCACCAGCCAGCTCAGGATCGATAGCACATAGGCGAGGATCGCCCACAGCGTGAGCCACACCAGGTGCACGAAGCACAACGGCAGGCGAAAGAAGACGGTCAGGCGGCTGCGCCGCAGATCGTCGTTGACGCGCATACTCACCGGGTCTGAGCGGATCGGCAGCCCCCGGAGCGCCGACTGCGGATCGCTGGAGGGATAGCGATCGGTCAACAGCAGCAGATACGCCCAGGTCTGAGCGCCGTAGGAGATCGCGTAGGCGATGGCGTCACGCAGACCGTGCGGCATACGTCCGAGCAGGACCGCGACGAACCAGCCGAGCAGCACGACCGCGCCGATCAGACCACCCTCGTTGAAGGTGGTGCTCGACAGCGCGAAGTTCGATCCCAGCAGAGCACCGGCTATCAAGAGCGCCGGCAGGGCCAGCACGATCCGCAGCAGCACGCTCAGGCGGCGCTGTGGAGCCGGAGGGTCGATCTCCAGGTCGATCGGGTAGCCGGGCTTGCCATCGAAGTTGGGAAGCGGCTCGGCGGCCAGGTTCATGTAGGCGTAGATGTGCGTCGTGAACCTGACATAGCGAGATAGAAAGGCGTGCAGCGGCGCCGGCGAGCGCCCCAGCACGAGCGTCAGAAGCCAGTTGGCGAGCGCAACCAAGAAGGCCACCACCGACCAGATCGCAAGCCACAGGACCAGCGGCAGCGCGAACCACATGCGGAAGAACGAGCTGCCGTGCCCTCGGCGCAAATCGTCGGCGACGATCAGTCGTACAGGATGCTCACCCACGCCCCACCTCCCTATTGCTCGACACCCTCGCGACCGGGCCGCCTGGCCTGCTCACCGCAGGTCCAATCCGCCAGCGCATTGCCGCTACTGCTAACAGGAGTCCCGGACGAGTCCAGGGGAAGGACGCCACCTGAGTAGAGCGCCGGCGTACCCACTGGCCGTGACCTCGACACCCGCCACCAGCACCCACAACGCTCATTGTGTTAGAGGGCGGCTCTCAGGGACGTCGCACGGCACGCCAGAGAACCCCCGGATGGCGCGCCACCTTCAAACCGACCGCTAGGGCAAACCACGTGCTAGCAAGCCAAGGGCGCAAGTGTGGCCTCAGCCGCTGGATCCGCCCGTCAGGACCGAGCTCGAACACCATCGCGTCGTCAATCCTGAACGGGCCCACGCGCGCTTGGGCGATCATGAAGCCTTTCTCGCCGTCCATGATCTCATCGGTCCAGCGCAGCTCGGATAGGCTGCCGTAGACCGCCGCGAACAGCAGTCGCAGATCCTTCTTGCCGCGGATCACGCCGCGTGCCAGCAACGGCGAGACGAGCTCGGCGTCTGGCGCCAGTGTGTCCACGAACCTGTCGAGATCATTGGCTTCCGATGCGGCCCGGAACTCCGCGATCGCGTCCACTGCTCAAGCATACGCGAGCAGCGATGAGCAGCACAGTGGCCGGGCTGCCCTCGCACACGCCACCACCAGTCCCGTCAACATGCCAGGACCTCTTTTTTAGGCGCTCTCAGAGCGCATCGAAGAGCGCGAGCGTGCTGCTCTCGTGGAACCCCTCGATCGCCAGCAGCCGGCGCTTGGTCGCCACTCCTCCCCGCGCGGAGAAGCCACCGATCTTTCCGCCGGCCGCGAGTACGCGATGGCAGGGCACGACGATCGGCCAGGGATTGCGTGCGAGTGCCTGCCCGACCGCCTGCGCACAGCCGGGCCGGCCGATCTGCTCGGCGATTTCGCCGTAGGTGAGCGTCTGCGATGGAGCGATCGCACGCGCCGCCCGATAGACATCGCGATCAAAGGGTGGCAGGCCCTCCAGGTCCAGTGCGACCCAGCGCAGGTCGTTGTGCTCGCCGCGCAACAGTGCCGCGATACCGTCGATCGTGCTCTGAGCCTCGGCTGTGGGCGGCGCTTGAGTCGAGCCCGAAAAGCGCCGCAGCAGCTGATCGCGCGTTCGTTCATGGTTGCTCTCGGGGAGCGCTACCGCGGCCAGGCCAGCGTCGCTCCACACGACGCCACAGTGGCCGATCTCCGTATCGAAGATCGCGAAGCGGTACTCCTTCATGACTTGCGAGCGTAGGGCACCGGCAGGATCACAACGATGGTTTGCATTTTCTGGGCGGCCGCCGCCCTCCTCCGAGCGGCGCGACCGCAACGCCCTGACCCCGACGGGCGTCCGCGGCATGGCCTGATTGGCCGGGCTTGCTCACGCGTCGCCGAGCAAATGACGGCGCAGAAAGTCGATCTCGTCTGCTACGACGAGCTCGTGCTCGGGGCCGTCGTAGATGTCGAAATGATCGACTCCGGGGTATGTGCGCAGCTCGCCGTGCCGGGCCCTGCTCGCGGCCCGGATCGCCGGTCCCGGCCGGGCGACGCGATCGGCCTCTCCGACGCAGACCAGCCACGGGCAGTGCAGCCGGCGGGCGTGGCGGACCGGACGGTAGGGGCGGCCAAGCAGCCAGCGCGAGGAGACACGGTCGCGCCAGCGACTGTCCTCGCCGATCGAGACGACGTGCAACCAGCCCTCCTCGCCGCCCGGCGCGTTGATGAACGCCGCCTCGCTCGGCTGGCCGATCGCGCGCAAGTGGCGACCCCTGACAGCCGCCGCGAGCATCCGCAAGCCGGTGCCCGGCGAGGCGCGGTGCGCCTGGGTAAGCATGTCCAAGAACGGGACCTGGCTGACCACGGCGGCGATCCCCTCGTCCGCGGCGGCCGCCGCTAGCGCATTCCCCCCGCCCATCGAGGAGCCGAACGTCGCGACCCGGCCGGTGTCCACACCCGGAAGAGAGCGGGCGAAAGCGATCGCCGCCGCCCAGTCCTCGAGCTGGCGACGGGGGTGGAAGAGGTCCGGCTCGCCATCACTGTCACCGAAGCCTCGATGATCGAAGACGAGCGCGGCGATGCCGGCCCCGGCGAACCGCGCGGCGAATGGTCCGAGGCCGTCCCGGCGGGTACCCGAGAGGCCGTGAGCCATCACGACAATCGGCGTCTTCCCGGCAGTATCGCGGGCAGGATAGAGCCAGGCGGCGCATGCGTCGCCGTCACAGGAGAAGTGGAGTTCTTGACGGTTGATTGCCACATAACGGAGGTTCGCCTGGAAACGTGAGATCGGCGTGTGGACGGTGAGGCTAGGCGCGAGCCGCGGCGCGCGCCTGCTTGAGCCCACGCCTTGCCATGAAGCCGTTGGCGAGCAGCAGCAGCGTCTTGTTGGCCGGTGCCCGAAAACCGCTCTCGGTGTGCGGGGCGTAGAGGCCGTCCTCGAGCCAGCCGGTGTGCTGGCGGGACTCCAGGCCGATCAGCTTTGCCTGGAAGCTGTGGCCGAGCACTCCGGCGCGCCGCGCACCAGCCGCGAGCGGCCCCTCCAGGGAGATACCCGCAGGGCTCTCCGCGCCGACGCTGACCGGCACGATCAGCGGATAGCCCTGAGCGTCGGGGTAGGCGAGGAGCGTGTGGGGCAGCCGCCGCAGCCGCTTCCCGGCGCGAGCCACCGGCACACGTGGCGCGGTGCCCTTCTTGGGCGGGTCCTGTGCCGGCGGGTCAGCGCTGGGGCGCTCAGTGCCGGTGACTGTCGGCTCCCCGGCGCATTTGAGATCCGGCCAGGAGACGACGCGCTTGACCCTCACCGTCACGACGAGGCGATCGGCGTAGTAGGCCTTTAGCCAGCGATCCCAGAAGACACCGGTCTTGGGTGCCCCCATGAAGCGTTCGGATGCTGGGCGTACGAGGTCGTTGAGGATCGCGGGGTCGGGGTGGGCGTCGTAGCTGGCATCGCCCGACACCAGCACGAAACTCGGCTCGTGGGCGAATCCGTGCTCGCGGGCGTGGTAGGCGAGCGCCACCCGCGGGTTGCGATCGATGCGCTCCAGCTTGCGCCCGAATCCAAGCGAGGTGGTGAAGGAGACCGTCCCGGCCTCCCGGTCGCGCAGGCCGATCGGCGCGACCGCGCTCAACACCGCTCCACCGGCCGGCGTCAGGTAGGCAAGCGCGACGGCCAGGTCCCCGCCGATGATCTGGTCCTCCCTATCTGACCACATACACCGAGCCTATCCGAGAAGGGGTGCGGTCAGTCATCTGTCAACAGCTTCAGGAAGTCCTTCAGCTCCCCGATCCGCCGGACACCCAGCCGCCGTTGCCAGTCATGCTCGAGGCTCCTGAACTCTCGCATGCGGCGTTCCTAGCCCGCGCATCGAAAGGTCGTGTTGCGGACCAGCCGTGCGCGCCCGTCGCTCTCGTCGAGGAGCGACTGAAAGATGCCGAGGTCTTCCAGCTCGAGAACCACCTGCTGGATCGCCTGGCGGCTGACGTCCGCAGGCGATGCTCAGCTGATGTGGATCCAGTGCGCCACCGAGGGGGTTGCGCGGCGGTTTGTCAAGAACAGCATGTACCAGCCGGCGGGCACGAGACCACGCTGGGCGGGGACGCTCACCTGGATCGCGCCACGTTCACGGGAGAGGATCGTCAGCGCGATCGAGCGCTGCTCGGGGTCGGTGACGTGTGTGACGGCGCTGGGTCGAATCAGCCGCGCGGTCAGGATCTGTGCG
Source organism: Solirubrobacteraceae bacterium (assembly GCA_036561505.1). GTDB lineage: Bacteria > Actinomycetota > Thermoleophilia > Solirubrobacterales > Solirubrobacteraceae > Palsa-744. The sequence continues at coordinate 34,984 of DATBPE010000214.1, read as the reverse complement.
GCCTGAGGAGTTTCCAGGCGGATCGTCGAGGCGAGCGTCGCTTCGCGCGGGGCGCCGGCGATCTGCGGTCTGGGTCCGTGGTAGAGGTAGGGCGGGGAGTAGATCTCGATCTTCTGCTGGAAGTAGCCGGGGGTGGTGTCCGCCTTGTTCCCATACAGCGGGTTGCCGCCAAGGGTGACGATCTCCCCGTTGGGCAGCAGAAGCGCCTCGGCGTGGTAGTCGCGCCCGACGTCCGGGTCGGCCAGGCGACTGAGCTTGCCGCTCGCCGGGTCGAAGGAATGGCATTCGAACAGATCGCTTGCGTGTGCGCCCCGGTAGTAGCGCGAGCCGCCGGTGATGATCACGCGGTCATCGGGGGTGATCACCATCTCCGGGTAGCGCGTGGGCTGGGCCAGTCGGGGGCCTTCCTGCCACTTTGGTTGGGGTCTTGCCAAATCGACGATCGCGGTGCGCGCGGTGCTCTTTGGCGAGTCCCCGACCCCTCCCCCGCCGGCGATCATGTACTTCTGCTCCTGGGCGGGTGGGAGCAGCATGCTCCCGCTGGTCTCGGTCTCGGTCGGGTCCTTCAGGCCCGCCACCTCTTTGAAGCTGTTGTCCTGAAGATTCCAGACCCCCGGGATGCGCCCGACGGTGGTCGAGCCGTAACCGGCGTTGCTACCGGTATAGAAGAGGTTGCCTTCGGGCATCAAGAACAGCGCCGGGTAGGTCGGGAAGACCCGTGTTAGAGCCGGGGCGACCTTCCAGGCTTTGCTCGCCGGAGAATAGATTTCGTTCTTGCCCTGGATCATGCGCCCGAACTGATCCAGACCCGACACCGCCAGCACACGCCCGTCCTTCAGCCCCACCAGCGTCGGATACCAGCGCGCGATCTGCAGGTTGCTGACCCGTTCGTAGCTTTCGTTCGCCGGGTTGAACAGGAACGATCGGTTGTTGCCCCAGAAGTCCTGCTTGTGCATCGTCAGGGCGGTGGCGATGCCGAAGGTCGCATGCGCTTGGGAGGAAGCGACCCCGGTGATCTTGAAGTGAGTGACGCCTTCCAGCACCGAGGCCTTGCCCTTGTCGAGCGCTTCCACCCACACTTCGTAGTCGCTGGCGGAGACCTTCGCCACGCCACCCACAAGGCGCTTGCGCGCCGGCACGATCCGTGCCGCTTCGGTGGTGCGGTAGGCAACGCCCCCGGGGGAGATGAATTCAGAGCCGGCGGGCAGCTTCACCGGCTTGCCGGCGGGCGTCCAGTTCTGGATCGTCATCACCCCGGCGGCATGGGTGATTTTGTCTTCGAGCTTCTCGTAGCGGGCGGTGCCGCCGGCGATCAACAGCCGCCCGTCGGGCAGAAACGCGTGTCCGCCACAGAACATGTCGCTGGGGGTGTGGATCAGCTTGAACTTGTTCGTGGCCGGGTCCCAGAGGATCGACTTGAACGTCCCGGCCTTGAAGTCGCCTTCGTTGTTGCCCGAGCCGGCGACGATCAGGACCTTGCCGGTGTAGAGCAGCGCGGCGTGGATCGCGTCGATGCGCAGCTTCTGAGGCACCGCCAGGATCGACCAGTGGCCCATCCGCTGCTTGTAGCCCTGCGAGTTGATCTGGTAGTTGTGCCAGGCCTTCTCCGCGGCGGAGACGAGCGTGGGCACGTTGACCGCGAGCAGCGCCGCCACGATGCCCGCCAGCACCAGCCGCCGGGTGAAACGTTCCCGCGGGCTTGACTCGATCACGCCGCTTCGCTGCCGGCGGCGAGTGCGCCTGGGGTCTCTGGGGCGATGTCGCGCACGAGCACCACACGCGTACTCGGCGGGCGCGTGGAGCGTGACTCGATACGCCAGATCGCCAGCGGCAACAGACACACCGCCAGCGAGCTCGCCGACCACAGGTACATCCACGGATCGCTGTAGCTGCCGAGCGCCATCGCCGCGAGCAGGCCGCTCGCGATCACCGAAGCCCAGATCAGATGACCTCTGAAGGTGTGGATCGTGTCCGCTCCGCGGGAGCTTCCCTTGGATGTCACGACAAAGCGGCTGGGGCGCCGCAGCAGCGTGCCCAGAAGCGAGGAGACGTAGATCGGCACCGACAGGGTGGAGATGAACATGCCGGCCATCCCGGAGGAGCCGCGGCGCTCGTGCGGGCTGACGTTGTGGCGGCGATTCCAGAAATACAGGCCGACCTGCAGCGCCGCCGCGTCGACGTAGAGCATCAGCCACAGGTGCAGCGGCACGGTCACTCCGCCGACGTCCAAGGTCATGTAGAGGATGCCATTGGCGATCCCGAGGATCCAGGAGATCGCGACCGTCGGGTAGTAGGACATCAACAGCGCGTAGTGCAGGATCTGGCGCGGGGTCAACCGCGGCGCCATCCGCAGGAAGTGAAACAGCACCACGTCATCGGTGCCGCGCGACCAGCGGTACTGCTGGCTGAAGTAGTCGGTGAAGGTGCTGGGACCCTCACCCACCGCGATCACATCGGGGGTGTAGACCGAGCTCCAGCGCTCACCGGTGTCGGGGTTGCGGGTGCAGTGGATCTTCAGGCTGGTCGCCATGTCCTCGGTGATCGAGTCGGCGAGCCCCCCGACCGAGCGCAGCGCGGCGATGCGCATCGCGTAGTTGGTGCCGACCAGCATCGGCGTGGCGCTACGGTTGCCGGCCCGCTGCAGCAGCGAGTGAAACAAGAACTGCTGGGACTCGGCGGCCTTGGTGACGAAGCTCTTGTAGTTCCCATACACCTGGGGTCCGACCACGAAGGCGACGTTCGGGTCGCGAAAGTAGCCGAGCATCCGCTGGGCGAAGTTCTCCATCGGCACGTGGTCGGGGTCGCAGGAGAGCATGAACTGATACTGCTCGCCGTGGCACTGAAGCCACGCGTTGTAGTTGCCGTGCTTGCTCTTTGCCTTGTGCGGCCCGCTCTTCTGGTTGAAGCGCTCGATCCCGTGCCTGGTGAAATAGTGGACCCCCAGTTCGTCGGCCATGCGTGCCACCGCGGGGTCATCGCCCTCGTCCAACAGCCAGACATCAAGCGATCCCTGATACTCGATGGCAAGCGCCGCCTGCAGGGTGCGCCGGACGATCTCCAGCGGCTCGCGGTCGGGAACGATCGTGGTGACGAAGGCGATCCGGTGCCCGGGCGCCGGTGCCACCGGCACCGGGTCGCGTGCCACCAGCGAGGCGCGGCAGAGCGTGGCCAGGTTGATCAGCGCGAACAGCCCGATGATCGCGGTGTTGAAGACCATCACCAGCGAGGCGATGTAGAGCACGATGTGATGGCGGTCGCGCGGCCAGTGACCGGGCAGCAAAAACCAGACCATGAAGCCGCCGACGAACAGCAGCGCCAGGGCGACCAGCAGACGGGTGCGCACTGGGCGCCACTCACCGAGGGTGCGAAAGCGCACAGAGTAGGTTGCCTCAGATGGCGGCTCGCTCAGCTCGCCGCATGCTCTGCTGAAGCTCTCATAGTCATATTCCAGAGCGCCCCCCGGAGAGTCCCGTGCGCCGGGCCAGCCCGGGCGCCCTAGACCCGATGCGTCATCCATAACGTTCCCGTGAAATCTGCTCAGCCCTATCTAATGTCGCGCAAGTGTAGCCGCCTGTGCGCAAAACCGCGCTTTCATGCGCTTTTGCGGCGCTCGCGATCGCGTTCTTCGGGTGCGCGCTTTGCGCCCCGTGGGCCGCTGCGGGCTTGTAGGCTGAGTGCATCGGCGCTTTGCTAGACAGATCGCTTGCCTGCCTGATGGGAACGCTGCTGGTCCTGGCCGGCGTCGGCTGCGCCTCCAGCGCCGGCGGTGACCGGCCCGCGCACGCCACGCGCCTGACGCGCTCGTTCTTTGTGAACCCCGACGGGCAGGCGGCCCAGCAGGTCCGCGAATGGATCGCTGAAGGCCGCCAAAGCGAAGCTCAGACGATGCGCCGGATCGCCTCACAGCCGATCGCCACCTGGTTCACCGGCGCCAGTGACGTGCGCGCGCAGGTGGCCGCGCTGACACGGCATGCGAGCGCCTCCGGACAGAGCGCGCTGCTGGTCGCCTACGACATCCCCGGACGCGACTGTGGCAACTACTCGGCCGGCGGGGCCACCAGCGCGAGCGCCTATCGAAGCTGGATCTCCCAGTTCGCGGCCGGGATCGAAGACCGTTACGCGACCGTGATACTGGAGCCCGACGCGGTTCCCCAGATGCTCTCGCATTGCCTCTCTGCAGCGGCCGTGTCCGAGCGCGAGAAGCTGCTGAGATTCGCCTCTGGGACGCTTGAGGCCAGAGCGAACGTCACGGTCTACCTCGACGCCGGCAACCCCGGTTGGATCAATCCGCCGAGCGCCCTTCTCGGGCCGCTACGCAGGGCCGGCATCGGCCGGGTGGACGGCTTCTCCCTGAACGTCTCAAACTTCTATACCAATACCGAGACGATCAACTATGGGGAGCGTTTGGCGCACGCCCTGGGAGGCGGGGCCGGCGCGCATTTCGTGATCGATACCGGGCGCAACGGCAACGGCCCCGATCGCTCCGGGCACGATGGGCCGGCGTGGTGTAACCCGCCCGGGCGGGCGCTCGGCACCAGGCCCACTACCTCCACCGGGGTGGCACTGCTGGACGCGTACCTGTGGATAAAGCCACCCGGGACGAGCGACGGATCGTGCCGTCCGGGCGAGCCGCGCGCCGGTCAGTGGTGGCCGCAGTACGCGCTCGGCCTGATCAACGGCTGAGCGATACGACCGGCATGACCTTGGAGGTCGTGACTAACACAAGCCTCTGCCACCCAAATCGTTGGGGTCCTCCAATTGGTAGGACGCCTGACTCAGGTTGTCCCATCGAGGGGAAGCACCGCATGAAGCAGTGCCAGCGCTAGTTCCCGGCCACGTGGCCGCAACGGGAATGGCCACAGCCCGTGGCACAATTGCCGTGGGCTCACGCTGTGCGGTCTGCTCGGCAAGGTCAGAGATTCCGGCGCTCGCTCGTGGTATGCCCGAAGTGCCTCCCATCGCGCAAAGCGGCTATTCGGCCGTGTTCGCCTTTGTCGGCCTCACCAGGAGGCGTTCTGGGCCAGGGCCAGCGCATAGGAGGGGAACCACTGTCCCGCGGCGGGCCCGCCGTTACAACTCCCGTCGGACTCCCCCGGGCGCTTGATCCAGAAGTAGGCGTCGAGCATCGGGTTGCCGGTGTTGGCGCTCGGCGCAGCGCCCAGACCGCGTCCTGGGGGATTGCACCATTCTCCACCGGGGGCAGATCCGCGCCCGTTGCGGCTGGTGTCGATGATGAAGTGCGTGGTTATGCCGAGCGCCTTGACGATCGCTTCGCCGTACTTTGTCTCTGAGGCGGTGCTGTCGAAGTTGGACACGTTCAGCGAGAACCCGCGGGCGTGTGCGACGCCGGCCGCTTTCAATCGGCTGGCCATCGTGGCGGGCGACTGCCAGCCGGCGTTGCCGCCATCCAGATACACCGCCACCTTCGGGTTGCTCGAGAGCTTGGTGACCGCGTAGTTGAAAAGCGTGTAGTAAGTCGACTGCTGTTCGGAGCTCAGACAGCCGAGCTCCGCCAGCGCGTCGGGCTCTAGGATCACCACCGCGCTGCGTGAGCCGATTCCCGCGGCCATCGCATCTATGAACTGCTCGTAGGCTTCGGCGTTGGAAGCGCCACCGGAGGAGTACTGGCTGCAGTCGCGCCAGGGAATGTCATAGGCGACGATGACGGGCAGCGATTTCGCGCCGTAGGCCTGGCTCACCCACCAGTTGACGTCGCCCTGGGTGCCGCCGTGGCCATCAGACCAGTCACCGAACCACTGCGCTTGGGGCTCAGAGGCGATCTTTGCGATCTGCGCCGCTTCGGCGCTCCTACCCGCGCTGCTCCATTCCCGCTCGGTGACGGCGGCGTGCGAATTCGGTTCCACATAGAAGTGCTGGGCGGCGAAGGGGTCTGTGCTCGCGGTCGTACTCGAGGAGGACTGCCCGGAGGATGAGGGTTCTTCCGGCGCGGGAGGGGAAGGTTCTTCCGGCGCGGGAGGGGAAGGCTGTTCTGGGGGTGGAGAGGTTTCCTTTTCACCAGAGGACCCCGGCGGGTTTTCCGAGGGTGCGAGGGCTTCTTCTTCGGGCGCGGGTGGCGGCGGCGAGGGTGTTTGCGCCAAGACCCCGGACCCGTCGCTTGGATCTGTCGAGGCACTCGAGAAAGGGGTGGGCGAGAGAGCGGCGCCCAAGCCGTCCTCAGGTGTAACGGGCGCTTGGGAGTGGGTGTCTGGACGGTGAGGCTTGTGTGCACCGCGGTGAGCGTGGCGGTGCAGATCGCGCTTGTGGCGTGAGGGGCGCGTGCGTCCCTCACGACGGGCGGAGTGCACCCGGTGGCGCTTGGGGCTGTGCGAGATGGCCGCCTGCGCAAGCGTCGCGGTCGCAAAGAGGACCAGGGCGATCACCGACAGCAGAGCACAGAAGCCAAACTGCGCTACCCCATACAGCCGCCGCGCACCAGACAGTCGCAAGCGGCTGGTCCGAGTGCCCATATCCGCCCTTCGACGGCGCCCCCACTAGTGCTTAAAGGAATCGGCGCGAGTTGGACGAGCGGCCGGGGAGAGACCCACGGGGAGACAGGCCAAAGACCCACTAAACACGGGACTTTGGGGGTCTGCGCGTCCCGTTTGCGTCCCTGAGCCGGCGTCAAGACCAGGCTTCGAGTCGCTTGAGCCGGAGTCCATCCACGCTCTACGTTCCTCGCCGCCTCTCCCCCGCTTTCTGTCGATCCGCGTGGCCGCTTGGACCATACCAGTGACCGTTTTGAGCTGAACCCCGGACCCCGATGGCGTCATGCTTGCCTATCTTGTGTTTCTTGCTATGCTTGTGCCATGGCTGCTTCTGCACGATCCACATTCGCCACCACTGTTGGCGCCTCTGCGCCCTCGCGGGAGGGGGTACGCGCATGGCCATCGCTGAGCCAGGCCGCACAGATGCTCGGGCTATCGCTCTCTGCTCTCTCACGTGCGATGGACGCGCGCAAGATCGCAAAGCACCAGCTCGGGGGCCGCGCGCGGAAGATCGCGCCGGTTGCGCTACTCGACCTCGCCGTCGAGTACGGCGCCGATGTCGCGAAGGTTGCCGATGAAGCGATGGACATCGCTGAGCGCTCAAGCGTCGCTGAGCCCCTGATCGCCGCCGTCGAGCAGGACATCGGTGCCTGGTTCGCGGAACAGGCCGGGCGAGCCACCGGCCCGCAGGACGATCAGCTCACAGCGGTGATCGAGGCGATCCACGAGGAGCTCGGCACTGACGCTGCCGAGGCGATCCTAGCCCGCGCAGGCGTCAAGGCGCCACTCGCAACAGCTCAGGAGAGCCCCCTGCCCGCGCCTTGACGCTGAGCCGGGTGTCATAGATCTCTCATAGATACGCGGTCAGCGCGCCCTGGCCCTCGACGTCGAACAGCAGGCTGCCGAGTTCTGCTTCGGCTCGCTTGCGCTCTCGTGCGTTGGCCGGCAGACGCTTCAGGGCCCATGTCCGGTGGTCATTGGCGACGTAAAGCAGCGCGCTGACGAGCAACTGAAACCCGGTCTCGATGATGATCTCCTGCGTGGGCGATACAGCAGACCGCAGCCGCGGGCTCGCTGCGATCACCCGCAGTGGATCCTCAAGGCGCTGAGAAAGGTGCCAGCTGACGACAGCCAAGGGCATCTGCCCGCTGGGCTCATCGAGATCGCGCACAACCAGCGTGCGACCGCGCCCATCCTTCAGACCGCGGTTGACCGCGACGGTGTCCAGCGGGAAACGGTAGGCAGTGCCGAACACCCGCGGGTAGGAACTGCTGAGCTCCCACCGAGCGCGCCGAGACCGCACCGCCGGCGGACCAGCCGGGACCTTGATCCCGGGCACCCGCACCACAGAGTCCTCGCGCCGCTTCTCATCCCAGGCGATGCTGATGGACTTCGACCAGGCGACCCGCGGCACCGCTCGCATTCTTCCGCATCGCCATCACTGGACGGCGTCTGCCTGGTGGTAGCTTCAGAGGAGTCGGTCCAGACGCGCGACGGCGTTCACGCCGCCAACTACGTGCTTGATGCGAACCTCGAGTCCACGATAGCTGTTAGGTAGATCCACCGGCGCGGTCGTGCCGACGTCGAGAAACCAGAGATCGCGCTCGCGGTCGCGCCGTACGCCAACGGAGGACACGCCGTCCTGGGCGCGATGCGCGCGATAGAAGTCCAAGCGGATCCGCTCGCGCTCGTCGGGGCTGATGTCAGTGACGCTACTCATGGGTTCATGAAAGCCCCTTGCAGGGTTGCCAAGGCCGTTGCAAAGCAGACCCCCTACTCCTCGGCTAGATGCAGTATGGCCGCAGTGATCTCGTGGACTCGAGCTGAATCCAGTAGTTGGGGTCGCGCGGCGAGCCAGGCCTTCAGACGTGAGCCGTGGATGTACACACACTTGCCGTCTTCTACCTGTTCTTCAGGAAACTCTGACCAGAACACGACGACCGCTTGCACCCACAAACACTGCCCAGTGCGCCGCTGGATGTCTGCCTTGATGGCAGCCGCGGCACCGAGGGCTCGCGGGCGTATCTGCTCAAAGGCACATCTTGCCTCGGGATCGTGGCGCCGGCCCAGATGCGGTATCCCGTTCTTGATCTCAACGATGCCTTCTAGGTTCTTGCTCTCCAACAGATAGACGCTGCTTGGACCGACGGCGATGTGGTCGTAGTTGCCGTAGCGCTGCTGGATGTCGTGAACCACCGTCCATCCTGCTTTCTCCAACGGCTCGAGCGCCTTCTCGGTCTTGCGCTCCCCTTCGGCACCGTCGTGCCACTGCTCTACATAGCGAGGTGGTGTTTCTCGGAACATCAACCACATCGTCACCGCCGCGCCGCAAATCATTCCGCCAGCCCATGGCAACAGATGCCTGTCCACCAGCAGAACCACAAACCCCGCGAGGATGAAGGGGCCGCAAAGCACCGCCAGGAGCGGGTTCGCCCGACGCCGCCAGCTCTGAAGCCCGCGCTGGTAGCGCTGCTCGGCATAGACACCAGCGCGCGCGACACGCCTGTCGATGGCCATGGCAACGGTATCGGCAGGCAGACTCGACGGTGTGAGGGATCGATGCCGCCAAGTGCGCCTCGAGCGAGTGCCGACCATCGTGCATTGCGGTCGCTGTGGGCGCGCGCAGGCGCCCTTTGACACGCGCGAGTCACACGCGAAGCGAGAGGGTGCGCTCCGTCCGTGGCATCGCGTCGTAGGTTAGGCGGATCGGCGGCTAGTCATGTTGTGGTTGGAGCATGGGGAGTAGCGTGAGCTTGACTAGGCGCCGAACGGAGTTTGGGTCGTCGAGTGTGATGGTCCCCTTGCGGGTGAGTAGCAGTGAGATCGCGAGGCGTGCGATCACCTCGGCGACACCGTCGATGTCTGATGTTGCGGCGCGAGCAGCGTTGACTTCGGCCTGGAGTCGATGCGCGATAAGCGATCGGTAGAGCTCGAGCACGGGTCCGCCGTCGAGCGTGAGCGGCGGTAGCAGGACATCGGGTTCGCTGCGCAGGAGGCGGTCGAATAGGGGGTGGTCGCGGACGTAGCGCCCGGCGAACTCGAACCCGGCGACGAGTCGGTCCTCCAGCGTTTGCGCGCCTTCCCAGAGGAGGTCGAGCTCTTGCATTCCTCGGTGGACCTCGCGTGCGATGACGACCTCGACGAGGCGCTGCTTGCTCGCGAACCGGCGGAAAACGGTCATCCGTGAGACGCCGGCGCGGCGGGCGACGTCTTCCATGGAGGTACGACGGATGCCGTGCTCGGCGAACTCTTCGAGCGCCGCCGCGGCAACCCGGTCAAACAGCGCGTCCTCCCCCACGACGGGAGTCTCCTCGAGAAATTCGGCGATAGGAACCATTGGATACTATGTTACTCTATTTCGCACAGAGTAACTAGAGAGGATGTGGCTCATGGACCAAACGCTTACCGACTTGCCCCAGCTGCGACGCCCCGCGCTCGTCAACGCCGCTCAGTACTGGCTGGCGCCGGAGCAGTTCGCGCGCCGCTGCGGGCAGCTCGGCGACCGTTTCCTGGTGCCGATGCCGGCGACGGGGCCGTGGCTGTGCCTGACCGATCCCGAGGACATCAAGCGTGTCTTCACAGCCGACACCGGCGTGCTTGCACTCGGAGCGGCGCTGGCAAAGGCATCCGCGCACCATCTCTTCCTCGGCCCGACGGGACTCACGAACCTCGACGGCGCCGAGCACATGCGCAGGCGGCGAACGCAGCTCCCCCCGTTCCATGGGGACGCGTTGAGCGGCTACCACGAGACGATGGAGCGCAAGACCGAAGAGGCCCTGGCACGCTGGCCCTACGGGCACCCCACGCCCTCCCAGCCTCATATGGAAGCGATCAGCCTCGAGGTGATCATGGCCACGGTGTTCGGGGTCACCGACCACGCGCGCGTCGACCGGTTGCGCTCGGCGACGCTCGCGCTGCTCCGCGAGGGCCACTCGCGGCGGTTCTTCCTCCAGACGATAATCGCGACCAGCCGACAGAACGGGTGGGACAGACCGTTCCCTCGGGTCCGGCGTGCGATCGACGCGGTCGACGCGATCGTGCTGGAAGAGGTCGTCCACCGCCGCAGCAGCGATCAACTCGACGGCCAGGACGTCCTCGGAACGTTCCTGCGCACGCCCGATGACCAAGGCCGCCTGATGAGCGACGAGGAGATCTGCGACGCGATGCGCACCCTGCTGCTCGGTGGCCACGACACGACCGCTTCCACCCTGACGTGGATACTCGAGCGCGTCAGCCGCTACCCCGACGCGCTCGCGCGCCTGCAGACCGCCGCGCTCGACGGAGACGACGAATACCTCGACGCGGTCATCAAGGAGGCGATGCGCTTGCGACCAGCGTTCCCGCTCACCGCACGACTCGCAACCGAGCCGTTCGAGCTACCCGGGCTAACCATCCCCAGCGCCACCATGGTCGTCCCCTACATAACACTCGTGCACCGCCGCCCCGAGCTCTACCCCGACCCGCTCACCTTCCGCCCCGAGCGGTTCCTGGACACACGCGCCGGCACCTACAGTTGGATCCCCTTCGGCGGCGGACCCAGACGATGCATCGGCGCCGCGTTCTCCCTCACCGAGGCCCGGATCGTACTCAGGACGATCCTGCGCCACGCCCGCCTGGAACCCACCCACCAGCGCTCAGAGCGAGTCGCACACCGCAACGTATTCATCGTACCCGCACGCGGCGGACGCATCACACTCCAACCCCGCACACCCCACCCCTGCCAGAACCATGACGACCTCGGCGCGCGCTTGCTTTCGCGGCTCGAAGAGACGTCCCACTCCAAGACACCGACTTGATCACAATGGACGGCTCTCGAACGCCACCGACCGACGGCCGCCCTACTCAATCCCAAACACAAGGCGTTGTCGCGCTCTTCAGGCAGCTGCCGGGACCCCTGGTTCACTTTGAGAGCATGCCCCGCACGGCCTGCTCGAAGGCCCCGGTCGTAAAGCAGGTCGGCTCGGCGAACTCCTCGAGTGTGAGCGCACTCTCCCAGCTTGCGTCCGCGGCGCCGCGCAGCAAGGGCTTTGTCATCTCCATCGCGTGTTCGGGCAGTTCTGCGATGCGCTCACACCAACCGTTTGCGACGCCGAGCAGATCCTGTGCGGGCACGACTTCACCGACCAGGCCGAGCTCGAGTGCGCGCTGAGCGTCGATGTGCTCCCCCGCCAGGTAGTAGCGGAAGGCGCCCTGGTAGCCCAGCGCCCGTGTCAGCGCCCAACTGGTGCCGACCTCGGGCAGCAGTCCCAGACGCCCAAAGGCGGGAACGATGACGGCCTCCTCGCTGGCGATCACCATGTCGCAGGTGAGCGCCCATGCCAGCGCGACGCCGGCCGCCGGCCCGTTGAGCGCCGCGATGAACGCGGTGTCCGAGCGCGCGATCAGGCGAGCGACAGCGCCGAACTCGTTGCGGATCCAGCGCCAGATGTCCGCCGCGCCCTGTGGCGCCCGCTGCTCGAGCGAGCTCACGGCGGTGTCCATCATCCGCAGATCCCCACCGACACTGAAGCCGCGGCCCTCCCCGGTCAGCACGATCGCGCGGATGTCACGGTCTGAGATCAGCTCGTGCAGGGTGCTCTTCAGCTGGGATACGAGCGCCGCCGACAGTGGGTTCAGCCGCTCGGGCTCGTTGAGGTAGACCACCGCGTGGTTTGTGTGGCGCTCTGTGCGAACCCGCTGTTGGGTGTCCGCTTCGCCGCCGGCGATGACGCTGCGATACATGCTCTGGCTCACTTGGGCTCCTTTGCGAGGTTGCGCCAGGCGGCGTCGGTGAGCTCCTGGCGGGTGACTTGGTCGATCTTCTGATCCGGTTGGCGCAGGTACTCGAATGCCGGGCCGAGCCACAGCGCCGCGAGCAGCCCAGAAGGCAGGGGCCGCAGCACGCCGTAGTGCACGTGCGTGGAGTACCAGCGCGTGGTGTGCTCGAAGAAGTCCCGGTTGAGCTCTTGCAGCCGCGCCCGATCGGCTGCGCCCCTACCGTGAAAGAGAAGGCGCGCCTCGGCGGGATGCTCAGTGCACCAGTCGATCAGATAGCCAACGGCTCCGCGCACGCCCTCCTCGGCGTCGGGATGGCGATCGAGCAGCGCACGAAAGCTCTCCTGGAAACCCTCGAGCGTCCTCAGATACAGCGAGCCGGCGAGCGCCCGCTTATCGGCGAAGTGGTGATAGAGCGCACCGACGCTGACACCCGCGTCGGCGCGGATCTCCTCGAGCGTCGCACCGAGCGCTCCCTCGCGATCGAAGCGCAAGAGCGCCGCTCCCAGCAGGCGCTCACGAGCGGAAGCGGGGGCGTCGCTGACACTCACAGAGAATTACTATACATATACCCGAGGATTCCTCTGGCCTATCTGGTCCGCTTCGTCGTTCCTGCGGAACATCGACAAAGTCGCCGCCTAAGCCCAAGCCGGTTGAGCGGAGCGATCAACCGTCCCAGGCGACCCGGTGGTCGTCTACTTCTACCCGAAGGCTGATACCCCGGGTTGCACCACCCAGGCCTGTGGTGTGCGCGACCATCGGGCGGACTACGTCAAGGTCAGCACGACCGTGCTGGGAATCTCCCCAGATTCGGTCAAGAAGGTCAGGAATTCCACGAAAAGTACGACCTGAACTTTCCCTTGCTTGCCGACGAGGATCATGCCGTGGCCGAGTCCTACGGTGTTTGGGTTACCAAGCGAATGTAGACGACTGCGAGCGGGTCTACGTGTGTATCCGAGCAGTCTTGTATCCGACGCCGATCTCTCGCTCGATCGCCTTGGCGGACACTCCGCAGCGAGTGCTAGTCATCGCGTACATGACGTAGAACCAAAGCTGTAGCGAGGTCGCGGACTCCTGGAAGATCGTCCCGGCTGTCGGGTGTAACCGTTTGCGCGGCCAATGATCAGCGGGGCGGCTCGGGTCGAAAGCTAAGCGGACACACATCAGACACACACGTTTTACGAGAACCCTTGACAGGTGACTAATAGGTCACCTATTATCTTGGGCATGGATGAGGTCTTCAGGGCCCTAGCCGACCCCACTCGCCGGAGCCTGCTCGACGAGCTGTTCAAGGAAGACGGGCAGACACTCAGCGCGCTGGAGCGGCGGCTGCCGATGACGCGTTTTGGCGTGATGAAGCACCTGAAGGTGCTCGAGGAGGCCGGCCTGCTCGTCACCAGGCGGCGCGGGCGCGAGAAGTTGCACTTCCTGAACCCCGTTCCTATCCGGCTCGTCCACGACCGGTGGGTGAGCAAGTACTCAGAGCCCTGGGCGGCAACGCTCAGCGAGCTAAAGACAAGAATCGAGGAGGACCCAAAGATGGATACCGACACGCGAAGCGCCGGCAAGCGACCCTGGACTGCGGGACCTACAGAGAAGGTGTTCGAGATCTACATAAAGACCACACCCGAGCGCCTCTGGGAGGCGATCACAGACCCGCAGATGCGCGGTGTCTACAACTTCGGCGCCCAGCAGATCTCCGACTGGAAGCCGGGCTCGGCCTATCAGATGCGCCATCCCACAGCCGATGTGCTTCTGGGCGAGGGCGAGAATCTCGAAGTCGACCCGCCACGGCGCCTGGTCCAGAGCTTCCGTGCACTGTGGAGCGAGGAGGTAAAGAGCGAAGGGACCTCACGGGTGATCTGGGAGATCGAACCGGTCGGGGACTCCTGCCGGCTGACCCTCACCCACGACCAGCTGAGCGAGGACTCAAACGGCGAACTCTACGGCGGCTGGCCGATGATCCTCTCGGGGCTGAAGACGCTACTGGAGACCGGTGAGAAGTTGACCACACCGGGTTCCTTGCGCTACCCCCAAGCGGCGCAGGCGAGCGCCTGAGCCAGGGCGGTTGACAGGGGCGTATAGCATCCGCGGAGATGGCGCACCCAAACGAGGAGCTGATCCAGGGCTTCTACGAGGCATTTGCTCGTCTGGACGGGGACTCGATGGCGGCCTGCTACGCGCCGGAGGCCAGCTTTTCTGACCCGGTGTTCACCGACCTGCACGGTGGACAGCCGGGAGCGATGTGGCGGATGCTGTGCACCCGGGCAAGCGATTTGAAGATAACCCTCGTCGAGTACGACGCCGGCGAGCAGAAGGGCAGCGCGCACTGGCTGGCCGACTACACCTTCAGGACCGGGCGCAAGGTGCACAACGACATCCATGCGGCCTTTCACTTCCAGGACAGGTTGATCTCAGAGCACCGCGACTCGTTCTCCTTCCACGCGTGGGCGCGCCAGGCGCTCGGCCCGGTGGGGCTGCTGCTCGGCTGGACGCCGATACTCAAAGCCAAGGTGGCGGGCGAGGCACGCAGCGGGCTGGATCAGTTCATCGCGCAGTCGGGTACCTAGCGCCCGGCAACCCTCCGGCCCCCCGGCGAGCGGTTCTATCCGTGTTCGTGGCCGCGGGCGTCGACCGACCAGACCGATACTTCAACGACCCCGGCGGCGCGGTTAGGATGAGCGGATGATTCTCTACACCTGCAGCGACGGCAAGTCGATGCCCGCGATTCACCCCTGCGGCAAGTCCGCCAAGGCGCTCGACGACGCCGGACACCACTACGAGCACAAGCAGGTCAAGGGCGGGCTGCTGAAGCTCTGGACCTGGCCGGCACGCTCGCGAGACCGCGCGGAGATCGAGCGTCTCAGCGGACAGCGGGCGGTTCCGCTGCTGATCCTGGACGACGGCGGCGTACTCACCGGATCTGCGACGATCGCGCGCTGGGCCAAGGAGAACAGCCCCGCCGTGGCGAGCTGATCCTTTCCGTTTGCGCGGCGGAGGATCTAGTAGACGTCGGTGGGTCCGTCGGGTCCGCGCCGTTGGATGACACGGTCACGGGCCACTACCGCACGCGATGGCTTCCAGGCCAGCGCGTAGAGCAGCGAGAGGATCAGCCCGAGGATGCCGGCGAGCATCAGGATCAGCCCGGCGGTGACGAGCGAAAGCCCTGACACGCTGGCCGTCACCGCATAGCGCATGATCGCTCCGACGGCGATCAGGAATATCGATGTTCCAATAGTCACGGCGTGGGTTCTACCCACATATCTAGCGGTCAAACACGGCTGTGCTTGCGCGAGGGTGCAGCCTGCCAGCGACGCCGGCGCTAGCAGGCGTTCTTAGGAGCTTTGCGCTCGCGCGCCGCGCTGGGGACCGCTGTGTGTTGGCGGGCGACGCTCTCTGGGTACCGGTATGCCCGTGGCGAGATCGTTGAGGGTTATCCCGAGCGCGTCGACGAGGATCAGCAGCGTCAAAAACCGTGGCTCACGGGCGGCGCGCTCGATTTCCCCGACATCGGTGCGGTGTAGGTTGCAGGCGAGCGACAGGCTCTCCTGAGAGTGGTTTGCGGCCAGGCGGGCGGCCTTCAGGTTCGCGCCGAGCAATCTCAGCATCTGGGCTCGCTCCGCCCGGTATCCGGTGTCCGTCGGCTGCTTCTCGGCCCCCATCCTTGGAGCGTGACCGCTACTTGCGTAGGAAGCGACCGTCTACGGGCTAGTAGCCTATAGACTAAGGTCAACTGTTCGAACTTACTGGCGTGAAATGGGGAGCCGTCCTTGGATCAGCAGCAGCGCAGCGGCAAGCGAGGGTCCACAGAGGGCGGCCTTGTTGGCTTCTCTGCCGCTCGGTCGGCAAGCGAGCACGAGCGAGCCTGGATCGAACATCGGGCCAGCGCCGGTGACGGTCGGTCCTGAGCGGTGTTTTGAGCCTTGCGGTCGATCGATCACAAAGGAGCGATCGTGAAGGTCCTTTTCGCGCTGGCCAAACACGACCCAAGCCAGATCTCACGACTGGTAGCCCGCACGTGCTAGAGACAACTGGGCGCTCACCGAACGCCATCGCCGAGGAGGTTCGCCCGAGCGCCAACGGCGCTCTGCCGAGGGAGAAGGAGATCTCGCGCACGGGCTCAGACCCCAAGTTCTCGCAGTCCCTCGAGCGAGGTTTGGCGATCCTGGGGTGCTTCACCGTGGAGCGCTCCACGCTGGGGATCGCCGAGTTGGCCGACCGGCTGGATTTCAGCCGCTCCACCGTCCACCGGTATGCGGTGACGCTGCTGGAGCTGGGCTATCTGGAGCAGGGCAGCGACCGAAAGTACCGGCTCGGACTGCGTGTCACCGACCTCGGCCTGTCCGCGATCGGCGCGAGCAACCTCGCTTGCGCAGCCGACAAAGACCTGCGGCGGCTGCGCCGACAAACCAGGCTGACCACCGCACTGGCGGTACTGGACGATCTGCAGATCGTCTACCTGCGGTGGCTGCGCGGCTACGCGATCAGCGAAGGCCACGCGAGCTGGATTTCACCGCTCGCGGCCGGGTCACGCCTGCCGGCCTACAGCACCGCCGCCGGGAAGGTGCTGCTCGCTCATCTGCCCCGCGAGCGCCAAGCGAACGCGGCGCGGCTGATCATCGCCGAGCAGAATCGCCCGGTGGGTAACCACGGCGTTCGGCGGCTGTTGGGGGAGCTCGAGCAGATCGCGCGAGACGGCGTGGCGATCTGTAGTGAACAGAGCCTCACGCCGCTGCTCGCTCTTGCGGTGCCGATCCGCGAAAGCTCAAACGAGGTCGTCGGCGCGCTGAGCCTCATTGCTCCCAACAGGGACACCTCCGCTGGCGAGCTGCTCGATCGCCACCGCCGGGACCTGCGGCAGGCCGCACACCGGATCTCCAGCGCCCACCAGTCACATAGACCTCCAGCGCCGAGTTAGTCCTGGTCCTCAGAGTCGGGATCCCGATCGGCCAGACATCAGGGGGGCCGCCCGTGGAAAAGTGAAGTTCACTTCGCAGCAACGGCCAAAGCCGCGCCGGGCGCCAGCGGGCAGTGTGTTTGCCAGGCCTCCAAGAATCGGTTCAGGCGCCTCGCTCAGTCGCTCTTACTTGCGCCCTTGCGTCCAGCAGCCGCCTTCTGAGCTCTACTCCCGCTTTGGCTTGAGGCCCGGCGTTTGCTGCCGGCAGCCGAGCTCTTGCCGCCCCTCTTGGAGGCTGCGGGGGTGTTGGCGATCTTCGCCGCGCGTTCCTTACTCATTCCCTTCTTGCGCAGCCCTTCGTACTGCTTGTCGTCCTTGATGCTGGGACCATGATCTTTTGCCATTGCTGGTCTCCTTGTGTGTGTCGGTGAGCCTGGCACTACCCCCTACCCCCTACCCCCTACCCCCTCGGTTGATCATCGAAAAGCGCCTGCGCCCTGGTGGGGGTGGCATACGCGCACGATGCTTGCATCGGCTCGTCCGTTTAGCGGCGAGCGACTCGGGTAAGGCTCTGGATGCAAGCCCACATACCAGAGGAGGCGCCGATGACTGGGCCGAAATCAAGCTACGCGAGTTCCCCGCCGTCGCCATCGCCACCCGGGCCCTCCCCGCCAGCGCCACCCGATCCGCTGCCGCCCACGCCCAGACCGAACCCCGGACCGGTTCCACCAGATCCAGACCCACCGAGCATCTAGAGCCCTAGCCGGGGGCGCCCCGGTGAGCGTCCGGGTGGTGGCGGCATGGTGCTGGACGGTGACGGCACTGACATTTGCCGGTTGGGTTTCCCTCAAGCCATGCCGGGTAATTGCCTCGCCAGAAATGCACTGGCCAACCTGGTGATCGGAGGTAGTCAAGGCGTCATGCCCCACCAAGTGTGTCCTCGCTGCAAGCTGTCGATTCGCATCCAGGCCCCGAGCATGGCGATGGCGCACTGCCCGCGTTGCCTGGCCCGCTCAGGACTGATCTCCCAGCTTGCGCTGGAGAACCCGGCGAATCCCTCGGTAGCGAAACCGGAGGATCCCGATGGCGGTGCGCGGCCTCTAGCCACGCGCTCCGCCCGCCAGGAGATGGCTGCGTGATCCCCCACGACAGAGCGATGGCTACGCGCCGCCGTGCGTCGATCCCGCGCGCTGTGGACGGGTAGCTAGGAAGCCCGGACGATGGAACATGTCGCTGAGGTTCATGCCCGACGGGCTGCTCGGAGAGGATCCCCGGCGGTGCGCGGCGGGCAGCGTAGAAACCTCGACAGGATGCTCGATGAGGATTTCGACACGCTGCTGTTCGCTCACACCGCGCCGGTGCTCAGCGGCGGACACGGCCTGCTGCGCGACTTTCTCGCTGGGTGCAAATAAAGCCACCTTGGGTGGATTGCCGGAAGCAATGGCGGGGTATGTGCTTGGCCGATCGTGAACCCCAAGGAGGAAAGATGCCAGCGATGAAGATCAGCGGCGGCATCCTCGCCGATGACATGTCGGCCGAGCGCGAGGCGCTCATCGGGATGCTGTGCAAGGCCTATTGGATGGAGATCGAGACGGTGATGAGCTACACCGCCAACTCGATCAACCCCGAAGGTGTGCGGGCGCAGGAGGTGATCGCCTCGCTGCGGGAGGACATCCAGGAGGAGCTGGGGCACGCCAACCAGTTCGCCAACCGCATCAAGGAGCTCTACGGAGTCGTCCCCGGCTCGACCGACTTCCAGGCCGAGCAGTCCTATCTGCAGCCGCCGGCGCGCCAGACCGACATCGTGCACGTGATCAAGGGCGTGATCGCCGCGGAGACCGGAGCGATCGAGCACTACAACGACATCATCGCCGTCAGCGAGGAGACCGATCCCGTCACCAACGACATGGTGATCGCGATCCTCCACGACGAGGAACGCCATCGCCGTCTGTTCGAGGGCTTTCTGCGCGAGTACGAGGAGCCGGGGCGCTAACTGTCGGGCAGGCTTGACTCGAGGCTCGCGCCCTCGAGGAGAGGACCGACGTGCAGGTGGCCGAGCCGCGGGTGGGCACCGTCGTTCATGGGCGCCTGGATGTCGCGCTTACGGGCCGCCACGTAGGCGACCAGTGCCGCGAACACGACCAGCGCTATGGCACTCACGGTGCCATCGCCCAGGCCCAGGCCGCTGCGCGCGTGGGACTTTGCAAACCAGTCCGCCAAGGACGCCCCCAGCGGGCGGGTCAGGACGTAGGCGACCCAGAAGCAGAGGATCGGGTTCAGCTTCAAACGCCAGTAGCCCAGGGCCGGAAGGGCGATCAGCGCGGCGAACAGCAGCGCCGAGTCCAGGTAGCCCAGATGCAGCGAGATCGCACTCAGATCTCCAGCCGCGGTGCCGAGCGCGAACGTAGCCAGCACCGCCGCCCAGTAGTAGAGCTCGCGTCGGCGCGTGTGGATGCTGTGAATCGAGAGCGTTCCCTCGCTGCGATGCCACTGAAAGAACACGCCGGCCACGATCACGGCATACAGCGCGGTGCTCAGCGCGTAGGGCGCACCGGCCCCGCGGTGGACCCCGTCGGCGGCCATCGTGCCGAAAACCGCGACCATCATAACCGCGGACCAGTAGATCGGCGCGCGGTATCGCACAGCGCGCAGTTGTAGGCGCATGGCAAACCACAGCCCGAAGCTGCCGAGCGCCGCCGCGAGGGGAATGCTGACGGCGCCCAAAAAGTCGGAGATCGCCTCGCCGGTGCCCGTTGTCAGGAGCTTCAGGACCCAGAACAGGACGGTGATCTCAGGGACCTTCGCGCCGAGCGGCTGTGTGTGCCAGGCGCCTGTCAGACGAATTCGCGGCATCGCTTCCTTCCTTGGTGGGTGCCAGCCAGCGGACTCGTCTCACCCGCGCCGTTTGAAGATCGAGCGCGGAAACTCGCGATGGCTGTCTGAAGTACTCCTAAACGCAAAGCGGCTGCTCGCCGCTGGCACACGGTTTAGCTGATTTCTCGGGCGCCCGCCACCACGAGCCAGGGCACATGAGAGGATTCTTAGCGACTTCTCAGCAGCTCTTTAGATTGCCTGGGTTTCAGTGAAACTTCACCTCGTCGCGGTGGAAGTGGGGAAGCTCGAGCTCTATCCGCGCACCGCCGGTGGGTGATTCGCCGGCCGTCACGGTGCCTTCGTGGGCTTTGGCGATCGCCTCCACGATCGCCAGCCCCAGGCCTGTTCCACCGGAGGCCCTGTCGCGTGCGCTGTCGGTGCGGTGAAAGCGGTCAAAGACGCGCTGGCGCTCGGAGGGGGCGATGCCCGGGCCGTTGTCCTGCACAACGAAGCGCACGCGCTGGCCCTCCAGGGCCTGCACACCCATACAGATCTGCCCGTCCCCGGTGGCGGTGTGCTCGATCGCGTTGGCGAGCAGGTTGCGCAGCGCCTGGGCGAGCCGGTCGGGGTCGGCGAGCAGTGTTCCCGACGGGACCCGTTCGAGCTCGAAGGCACGCGCCGCCAGCGGTGTGGTCGCTTGCCAGAGCTCGGCAAGGAACGCGGGCAACTCGATCGGCCCCAGCCGCAGGAACTGGGCCTGCTCGGCCTTGGCCAGCAGCAGCAGATCGTCCACCAGCCGGCTGACACGGGCGATCTCCGACGCCACCAGCCCCTCCACCCGGCGCACCTCCTCCCCCGAAGGGTCGCTTTGGCGGGCCAGCACCTCCAGCTGTCCGCGGATCACCGTCAGAGGGGTGCGCAACTCGTGCGAGGCGTCGGCGAGGAACGCGCGCTGGGAGGAGAACGCCTCGGTCAGCCGGTCGAGCATGTGGTTGAAGGCGTCGGAGAGCACACGCACCTCTCGGCCCGCTCCGTGGGCGGGATGGATGCGCGGGGCCAGGTCCCCGGCGTCGACCCTGGCGGCCACCGCCGCCATCCGCCGCAGTGGGAGCGAGATGCGGGTGCCGATCAGAAAGGCTCCCAGCAGCGCTCCGGCGAGCGCCAGGACACCGGCGAGGATGAACGCCCGCGCGACACCCCGCTGCGCGCTGCTTACCGCGGCCAGGGGCTCCCCGACCCCGATCACCACTCGCCGCTCGAGCTTGGCGGCGCCGGGCAGTCTCAGCGCGCGCTTGAGCAGGCGCAGGTTGCCCACGTCGGGTAGCGCCAGCGTGGAGTAACCGTCGCCGACGCTCAGCAGCCGCACCGACAGACGGTTCTCTTGGGCCTGCTCGCTGGGGTTCTCGCCGTTGTCCGGCGGCTCGCCGTGAAACAGCTCGGGGCGGTTGGTGGCCTTCCCGGCGTGAGGGACGATCGCGAACAGCAGGGTGGAGCTGGCGGTGAACGGCTGGCCGCGAATGTAGCGTGTGGCCGCGCGCAGGAGCTGTGCGGGCGAGCGTGCGCCCGCGAGCGCAAGCGTGTGATTGAAGTCGCTTGCGTCGCCGGCGATCTCGCGGTCGATCTGCGCGCGAACCTGTGTGCCGGTGCCGCGGTAAACCGCAACGAACGCGACGCCCGTGCAGGCGAGGATCACGACCGTCACCCAGCCCGCCAGACGCCAGCGCAAACCGACACCTCCCAGGCGCTGCAGAGCCTGGCGCATCGCTCAGGCGCCGGAGCCCAGGCGGTAGCCGACCCCACGCACGGTGAGGATCGGAGCGGGATCTTCCGGAGCGGCGAGCTTGCGGCGCAGATAGCCGATGTAGACATCCACGACGTTTGTCATCGGGTCGTGCTCATAGCCCCATACGGTGCTGAGGATCTGCTCGCGCGAGAGCACCCTGCCCCGGTGTCTGAGCAGGTGCGCGAGCAGCTCGAATTCGGTGCTCGACAGTGCGATCGGCCTGCCATGGCGGTGTACCTCGCGGGTGAGCAGGTTCGCCTCGATCCCTTCTGAGCTCAGCGTCGTGGTTGACGCCTGCGCGAAGACGCGCAGCTGAGCGCGCAGACGCGCCAGCAGCTCAGCCAGCGAGAACGGCTTGACCAGGTAGTCAACGGCACCCGCGTCCAGACCGGCCACGCGATCGTCGATCTCCCCCCGGGCGCTCAGCACGATCACCGGCACTGTGGGCTTTGAGCGGCGCACCGCGGCCAGGATCTCCAGGCCGCCACGACCGGGGAGCATCAGGTCGAGCACGATCGCGTCGAAGCTTTCGCTCAACGCCAGACGCTCACCCTCGATTCCCTCCAAAGCGCAGCTCACGAGAAACCCCTCGGCCTGCAAGCCGCGCCGCAGGAAATCGACGATCCCCGGTTCGTCCTCGATGATCAGCACACGTCCGTGGCTTGCCGGCCCGTTTGCAGCGGTCGGGGTGCCCGGACGGAGGTCGGTGCTCGAGGCGCTCTGCGAGGCTCCGCGGCGAGCTGTGTCGGCAAGCTTGTGCATCTACACAAGGATAGGCCTCGCTACAGCTCATATTTTTCCTGCCTGAGGTTTCGATGAATTTTCTCATCCCGTTGTTAGCGGCTGCTTAGCCAGGCCCCCCAGACTGCAGTGGCGTGGACTCCCATCGATCCCAGACGCCTGCCTTCCCAATCGCCTTGCCGCGGCCCCGACGCCTGCGCTCGGGCGGGTCTGAGGGCAACGAGCGACTGACGGCTGCGACCGGCGCGGTGCTGATCGCGCTGTTGGCGGTGATCGGGATCACGCTGCTGCGCCTTCGTCCCCTGCTATCAGTGCATTTGTTCGTAGGGCTGCTGCTGATCCCACCAGTGCTGTTGAAGCTGGCGAGCACCGGCTACCGATTCGTGCGCTACTACACACACAACCCCGTGTATCGCCGCAAGGGACCGCCGCCGATGGTGTTGCGCATGATCGCGCCGATGGTGGTGGTGAGCACCGTTATCGTGTTCGCCAGCGGCGTGGCGCTGCTGTTCGTGGGACCGTCCTCGCGCGACACGCTGCTGCCGATTCACAAAGTGAGCTTCATCGTGTGGAGCGCGTTCTTTGTGCTTCATGTGCTCGGGCATCTGCTCGAACTGCCGCGTGCGCTGCGGGGGGATTACTCACCCGCGGCTCGCCTCACAGGTGATGTGACAGGTCGGTCGGGGCGCGTCCTGTCACTCGCTGGCGTGCTCGTGGGGGGTGTCGTGCTGGCGATTCTGCTCATCCCCCAGTTCGGTCCCTGGCTTCACGCTTCCTCGTTTCACCATCACTGACCATGCGTTTTCGCTCACATCACACGCGAACGACTCACACACGCGACGCCGCGCTGTCGAAGCTCACACGCATCAACCGCCTGCTGATAGCTGGCAGTGTGACGCTCACCGGGGTACTCGCGGATGTCGTGGCCCACGCCTTCCCGGGCAAAACTATCGCGGCCCACAAGGCCAGAGGGCCAGTGCATCACCGAGGCACCCATCACCAGAGCAGCTCGAAAAGCACGTCCTCAAAGAGCGCTCCCAGCCCGCTTCGTCCGCCCGCTGAAGCCCCCAAGGCCGCACCAGAAACGACAAGTGCGCAACAGGCCGCGCCCGAAGAAGCCACGCCGCCGCCCGAACCAACTCCGCCAGCCGAACCGACCCACGAATCCGCGCCGACACCCGAACCGACTCACGAATCCGCACCCGAACCCGCGCCCGAACCGGCCCCCGAACCCGAACCGGTCCGAGAATCGCCGCCGGTAGTCTCGGGAGGGTCCTGATACGCGCCCGCGAGGGACTCACCGCGATCAGCTCCCCGGCGCGAGCTGGGAGGCGTTTGGCACGACGGTGGTGCTGCGTACGACCGAGCAGCGCGCGCTGCAGCCCGCGCGCGAGCAGGCCCAGCGCGAGCTGGAGCAGATCGATCAGGCATGTAGCCGCTTCCGCGAGGACTCCGAGCTCTCGCGGGTCAACGCGAACGCGGGCCGGCCGGTAGAGATAAGTCATCTCTTCACACAGGCGCTGGGCCTCGCGCTGCGCGGCGCCGAGCTGACCGACGGCGCCGTGGACCCGACGATCGGCCGATATCTGGAGCTGGCCGGTTACGACCGCGATTGGCGGCTGTTGGAGCGCTGTGCCGAGCACGACCGCGGGCGCCCCACACTCACAGACGATCGGCGCCCGGCGCAGGCGATCGTGGCACGTCCACACAGCGGCTGGCGAACGGTCGCACTGGACACCCGCCGCCGCCGCGTCCGGGTGCCAGCGGGAATACGGCTTGACCTCGGAGCTAGCGCCAAGGGCTGGGCGGCCGACCGCGCCGCTCGCGCCGGCGCCCGTGCCACCGGACGGGGCGTACTGGTGAGCATCGGCGGAGACATAGCCACCTGCGGTGACCCTCCAGCCGAGGGCTGGCTGGTGCGCGTCACAGACGACCACCGCGCCCCGCTGAGCGCACCCGGCCAGACGGTCACGATCCGCTCGGGGGGATTGGCGACATCCAGCACCACCGTGCGGCGCTGGCGCCAGGGCGCAGCAGACATGCATCACATCATCGACCCACGCACGGGCACCTCTGCGCGCGGCGCATGGCGCACCGTCAGTGTCGCCGCGGCCAGCTGCGCGGATGCGAACATCGCCGCCACGGCAGCGATCGTCAGAGCGGACACGGCCGCCGCCTGGCTTACCGAGCACGACCTGCCGGCGCGACTGGTCGGCCACGACGGAGGGGTGCTGTGCGTCGGTGACTGGCCCACCCAGAAAGCCACCGAAGAGGTTTGCGGATGAGCCCGCTCCTGGCCAGCGCCGGACCGAGTCTGGCCTGGTATCTGACACGCTCGAGCGGCATCGTCGCGTTGCTGCTGCTGAGCGCCGCCGTCGTACTCGGCGTGGTCGATGTGCGGCGCTACTCCACACCGCGCTGGCCGCGCTTCATCCTCGACGCGCTGCATCGCAACCTGGCGCTGCTGGCGATCGT
This sequence comes from Solirubrobacteraceae bacterium, assembly GCA_036561505.1. Classification (GTDB taxonomy): domain Bacteria; phylum Actinomycetota; class Thermoleophilia; order Solirubrobacterales; family Solirubrobacteraceae; genus Palsa-744. The sequence goes on along the minus strand of DATBPE010000214.1, from coordinate 10,035 downwards.
GTTCCTCACGTTGCACATCCTCACCTCGGTGCTCGACAGCTTCGCTTCGATCTCGCCGCTCGACGTCTTCGTCCCGTTCACCGGCTCCTACCGGCCGTTTTGGCTCGGCCTGGGGGCGATCTCCTTCGACCTCGTGCTCGCGGTGAGCATCACCAGCCTGCTGCGACGGCGAATGGGTTATGAGAGCTGGCGCGCGGTGCACTGGCTGAGCTACGCCAGCTGGCCGATCGCGTTGCTGCACGGCTTCGGTACCGGTAGCGACATCCAAAGCACCTGGCTGTTGGTGCTCAGCCTCGCCTGCATGGCGCTCGTGCTGGGGGCGGTACTCGCCCGCGTGATCCCGGTCTGGGGGCGTTATCCGCATCGCGCCCGGGCAGCCCTGGGCGCCAGCGCCATCTTCACGGCTTTTCTGGCGCTGTGGCTGCCGGGCGGGCCGCTGGGCTCCGAATGGGCCAGGCGTTCGGGTACTCCCTCCTCGCTGCTCTCTCACCGGCACGCCGCCACCGGCACGGTGAGCCATCGATGAGCTCACCGACGCAGACCCTCACGGACACACCGCCGCCACGCCCAGCCTCGGGGCTGCCGCGGCTGTTGGCGGGAATCCCCGCAGACGGGGCGATGAACCTCGCCGAACACCTAGCCCTGCACGGCGGTCCACCACCTCTGTCCAGGCGCGGACGGCGCGAGCAGCCGCCGCTGATCGGGCAGATCGAGGAGGCCGGGCTGCACGGGCAGGGAGGCGCGGGCTTTCCCACGGCCGTGAAGATGCGTGCGGTCGCCGCCTCCCGAGGACGCCCGGTGGTGCTCGTCAACGCCGCGGAGGGCGAGCCGGCGAGCCTGAAGGACCGCACGCTGATGCAGACCGTGCCGCATCTGGTGCTCGACGGCGCCATCCTCGCCGCCGAGGCGCTCGGCGCCGACGAAGTGATCGTCGGCGTCTGCGAGTCGGCGCGGGCGAGTGTCTCGAGTGTCGCCGAGGCGATCGCCCAGCGTGGAGCGCCGCGACGGCGCAGCGCACGCACACGGCTGGTGGGGGTCCCGGCCCACTACCTGGCCGGGCAGGAGTCCGCGCTCGTGAATCACGTAAACGGCGCCACGGCGATCCCGTCGTTCACCCCGCCGATGGTCTTCCAGCGGGGAGTCGCCCGCCGTCCCACGCTCGTCAACAACGCCGAGACGCTCGCCCAGCTCGCGCTCATCGCTCGTCACGGCCCGAGCTGGTTTCGCGAGCTGGGGACAGCATCCCAACCGGGATCGACGCTATTGACGCTCTCCGGTCCGGTGGCCCACCCCGGGGTTTACGAGATCGCCTACGGCACCTCGCTTCAGTCGCTGATCGCCGCGGCCGGCGGTGCCACAGCCCCTTCGCGCGCGGTGCTGCTGGGCGGATATGGCGGCTGCTGGGTCGCTGGGGAGCACCTGGCCAATCTGGTGCTCTGTGACGAGCACCTCAGCGCACACGGCGCCTCGCTGGGAGCTGGGGTGGTGGCACTGCTGCCCGCGGAGGCCTGCCCGGTCGCTGAAACCGCACGGCTTGCCCGTTGGCTTGCCGATCGCAGCGCCGGTCAATGCGGCCCCTGCGTGCACGGTCTGCACGCGCTCGCCGCCGCGGTCAAGGAGATAGCCGCCGGCGGGGCACAGCGCGGCTGTGAGCAGCGCATCGAGCGGCTGACTGCGCTGGTGCGTGGCCGCGGCGCCTGCGGGCATCCCGACGGCGCCGCCAGGATGATCTCGAGCGCGATGCTCGCCTTCGGCGGCGAGTTCGCGGACCACGCCCGTCACGGCCCCTGCGACGGTTGCCGTGACCCAGCATTCCTGGCGCTGCCTAGGAGCTCAGACAATTTTGCAGAGCACGGGCGCTCAACGGCCGGAAAGCCGGTGCGGCCGAGATGATCTGGCGAGCAGAGCCGAGGGGCGCCAGCATTGACTGGGCGCCAAGCGCGTGAGCTACCGCCTGCGGGTAAACCCGATCGCCTGCGAGGCGCACGGCATGTGCGCGGAGCTCTTGCCCGAGCGGATCGCCCTGGACGAGTGGGGCTATCCGCTGATCGATAACGCCCCACTGCAGCCGGAGCTGCTCGAGCACGCCAGACGCGCCGTCCAGGCCTGCCCGACGTTCGCGCTGTTGCTCGAGCGCCAATCGAGATCGAGCGCTCGCTGAAGGCGTCGCCGGTGGAATCGCTGCGGTTGACGGGCGTGAGGGGCCATTGCTACTATTACGTTATGCGATACATCGGAGAGCGATCTACGGACCCGGGGCTGCTCGTGCTGACGAGCCTCGCCGAGGGACCGAAGCACGGCTATGCGATCACCCAGGACGTGCAGGCGCTGGCGGGGGTGCGCCTCGGGCCGGGCACGCTCTATGGAGCTTTGGCACGACTGGAGAGCAAGGGTCTGATCGAGGGCCTGCCAGCCGAGGATCGCCGGCGTCCCTACCGTCTGACAGCCGCGGGCAGCGACGCGCTCGCCGAGCATTTGCGCAGCGTGCAGCTGCTCGCCCGCACGGGCCTCGATCGTCTGCGTGCGGCAGGAGCGCTTGGATGAACGCTCGCTTGGCCGGCCTGGTGCTGGCGCTCTACCCGCTGGGCTTTCGACGTCGCTACGCAGCGGAGATGAAGGCCCTGCTCGCCGAAGAACCGCCGCGGGGAATGACGCTGCTCGATCTTCTCCGAGGGGCACTGGCCGCGCACCTGCGTCCCCTCAGCGGATCGGCTGAGATCCTGGACACTGCCACTCGCGTGCGCCTGAGCCTGAGCGGGGTGCTGGCCTGCTGGGTGGCGTTCGCCGCCGCCGGCTTCGGCTTCTACAAGACGACCGAGGACCACCCGTTCGCGCTTGCCGGAAACACCCATCCCCTACTCGGCGCCACCCACACGACGATCCAGGTGTTCGCGGTACTCGCGTCAGTCGCCCTCGTTGCCGGTGCGCTGCCGGCGGCCACGATCGCCCTCCATCGAGCTCGCCGCGAGCGCGGGCGACTGAGACTGCTCCTCGGCGTCGCGTTCCTGGCGGTGAGCGTGTTCGCGGGCACAACCGGGCTTTTGATCGCACTCGCCCACTCCGTCCACTCTGATCACGCCAGCCCGATCGATCGCGGCGCGTTCATCGCGTGGGGATCGATCGGGCTGCTCTGCGGCGGGGTCTGCGTGGTGGCGGCCCGCAAGGCCCTGTTCGCGATCTCCCTCGCGCGCCGGTGGCTGCTGTGGGCTCTCTCGCTCGCGACGCTCCTGAGCGCAGCGATGCTGGTGATCGCGGCGGCTAGCGCCCTCTACGCGGTGGCCCTGGCGATCGACGCCCCGACGCTCGCCGGCGCACCCGACGGAGCGCTTGCGGGGACAAGCACGAGCATCTCGCTATTTGTGCAAATGGGCGCGATGACGGCGTGTGGCGCACTGGCGATAACAAGCATCCGGCGCGCCTGGCGGGCACTCGCCAGCACCTAGCCCCCGGCGGCGTCGGCGGCGCGGCGCAGCCGAGCCTCACTGATCTTTGAGCGGCCCTCCACTGTGAGGCTAGGGGCCTCTTGATAGAGCTGTTCGCGCGTGCGCCCACGCGGCCCCGGTTTGCCGGCGCGCGGGCCTCCCCGCCGCGAGGGAGAGATGTCTCTCGTAAAGGCGCGCGAGGCGCTTTTCGCGGCGCTGTCTCTAGATCAAGTCTGCGGTGGTTCCCTGATGTATTGCCATGGCACTCACCGGATGCGCTGACTGCCATCAGCGCATAGGTTCAGCTGACATGTGCGAGGACGCGTCGTGCCGGATCGCCGAGCACGCACAAAGGCGCGCCGCTGGAAATCGTTTGAGAGCGCGCCGTGAAACGCGCCAGCAAAAGCAGTCTAACCCCGTGTGAGCCGGGCGGTCAAACGACCGTGCGGGAACTCCGGCAGGAGCAAACAGGGCGCCTCCGGGTTGCCTTTAGCTCAAGGGTTTTCGGCGACGATCGTCTCGTCCTGGGCGTTTGACTGTCGGGATTTCCTCGGCGTTTGCCCCAGCTTGTGGTCGTAGTCCTTCCAGCAGGCTGATCAGTACGTTGCCTACGTCTGCTCGCGCACTGATCGGGTCCTCGCTGTCAGCGATGGCCATGCATCCTTCGATGATCGCGCCGGTGAGCATCACCGCCAGAGCCTTCAGCGGCAGCGCTCGGATGACGCCGGCGCGGATCGAGCGGCGCAGTGCGCCGCGCAGCACGACCGCCCCGTAACGGTTTTCCACGCGGCGGATCGTGTCTGCGTCGAGTACAGCTTGGGCGTCGTGGAGCAGAATTCGCTGCACCGGTGCGTCGAGGTGGGCGTCGAGCATCGCGCAGCATCCTGCGTACAGATCCTTCCACGGGTCGGGCTCCAAGAACGCCGTCGCGGCGCGTTCGGAGACCTCGCGCTTGACCTGTTCATAGACCGCCCCGAACAGCTCCTGCTTGCCGTTGTAGTGATGGTAGAGCGCACCCTTGGTGACCTTCGCGGCTTGCGCGACATCGTCGATGGAGGTAGCGGCGTAGCCGCGCTCGCCGAACAGCGTGCGCGCGGCGTCGAGCAGCGCCTGGCGTGTCGTGGCACCCTGCTGCACCTTCTTGCTCTTGACATTCGTACTATGAGTATGCATGATGTCTACCGTCAGTATGTTAGCTTAGAATCCGATAGGAGCAGACAATGCCCAAGTACGTGATCGAGCGCGAGCTTCCTGGGGCCGGGAACCTCAGCCCCGAGCAGCTTCAAGAGATCTCAACGAAGTCAAACCACGTGATCGGCGAGCTCGGTCCCGAGATCCGCTGGCTCACGAGCTATGTCACAGACGACAAGATCTACTGTGTCTACGTCGCCCCCGACGAGGACATCCTGCTCGAGCACGCCCGCTGCGGCGCCTTCCCAGCCGATCGCATTTCCAAGGTCTCAGCCGTAATCGACCCGTCGACCGGCGCCTGAGGCCGGGCTTGCTCCATGGCCGCGGCGGCGAAAGTGAATTGGCTGCGCGGCAGAGCACCTACCGTCGGTCGAGCAGCCGCAGGGAGAGCACTCTGGCGCCGCCGGCCTGTAGTTCCGCGTGTTCGTCGATGAGCGGCTCGATCACCGGGCCCAACCCCTCGATCGCGCTGTCGCGCAGGATCCGCTGCGAGCCGCTGTCACGCAGAGGCCCCACCCGCAGCTCCATCTCGCGTGGCTGGACGGTGGGAAGGATGCTCAGACGGTCATCCAGAAGCGACCTCGGAACACGGGCCGCTAGCGCGTCGGCCAGCAATCGCACGTCCGCGATCCGGTCGGTCGAGAAGTGGGCCTGGGCCGCAAGCGTGCTCAGCAGTCGCGGAAGCACCGTCCGTGCCAAGTCCGCGGGCGCGAGGGTGATGATCATCCCGCCGGGAGCCTCCAGGGCGGGAGGGGTTTGAGAGTTCCCTGAAACCATCCGCAGCGGGCGCTTGGGGCGTATCCCGAACTCCATGCGCAGCTCGGTCCCGTGGCCGTCACAGTCCTCGAATTGGACACGTCGAGCGAGCGCGTGGATGATCTGCAAGCCGATCTGCGGGAGGCCCTCCTTGACTTCGATCCGAGGCCTGATCCCCCTCCCGAGGTCGCGCACGAGCACTTCGATCGCGCTCGCCAGAACGTAGAACTCGACCCGCAGGGGACCCTCGCCCCCGTCGTAGGCATGCAGCACGACGTTGTTGCACGCCTCGGTGACCGCGGTGCGCAGGTCGTCGAAGTCGCTCTCCCGCAGGCCAACGGACTCGCTCAACCCGCGCAGAACCTCTCGCACGAGCACGACGCTCTCCGGACGGTTGGCGACCTCGACGCGGACGTTGCAGAGCGCGCCGGTCACGAGGGGAGGCTCGAGTCGGTGATCCTCGACTGCAGAGCATTCAAACGGCAAGCACCGATCATCTCTGGTTTGCCTTCCCTGGCCGCCGATTGGCAGGCAGATCTAGTGGGGCGATCCGGTATCTAGCAAGTCGAGAAAAGAGCGAGATTTCACTCGCCGCTAGCAAGCCCACCGGAGCCATCCGGGCGTATACGTTCGCGTCAAGATAGCTCTACCCTCGCGAGCACGAAATATGCATCGCTGGACCGAGGGTCGATCCGAGCCCGAATTTGAACGCCGTGCGGGTGAGGAGCATCGGGCCGTGAGCGCCCTGCGGTGCCATTTGGCCGAGCGTTTCGGTCTACTGGTCGATCAGCTTCGCGCGGGCGCGGCGAGAGTTACCGACTCGAGAGCCCGCGTTTGCGGTGGACAAGCACATGTTTGAGCGTCTGAGCTACGGGCACTTAGATAGCGAGGCACAGCGGGCAGAACCAAACCGAAAGTGGAGAGGAAAGCGATGAGCGAGCCAACCGCCGCAAACGCCAAGTTGATCCAGTACCTCAACGAGGCCTACGGCACGGAGAAGCGCCTGGAGACCGCACTGCAGGCGCATGTCGCGATGACCACGCGGCCTTCTTACAAGAAGCGTCTGAAGGAGCACCTGTCGGAGACCAAGCGCCACGCGCGGGAGGTCAAGCAGCGCATCAAACAGCTGGGGGGTGTCGCGGAGACCGTCTCCGCACCCGGCCCCGAGCCGATCGCCGAGGCCGCCCAGATCGTGGTCGATGGGGCCCAAAAAGCTGTCGCCCTGGCGCAGGGACCGTTGCACCTTCTACGGGGCACCGGAGCGGATGAGAAGCAGCTCAAGAACGCCAAGACCGAGTACGCCAGCGAGGCGGAAGAGATCGCCACCTACACCGCCATCGAGGCGCTCGCCGAGGCCTTGGGCGACAAGGACACCCAGCGCCTGGCCCGTTCGATCCGTCGCGAGGAGGAGCGGATGCGGACGTTCCTGGAGAAGGAGATACCCGCTCTGATGAGCGCCGTGGCCAGAGCGGAGATACCCACCTCAGAAAGACGTGCGGGCGCCACCGTCAAATCCAACTCTCGGCGCGCGGGCGCCAAACCCGTGGCGCCAGCCAGCAGGAAACCGAGAGCGAAAGCCACGGCAAGGGCGAAAGCCACGGCGAAGCACTGACGGCCGCGGCCATCTGGGAGCGATAGGAGCAGAGGATGAGCGAGGAGCAGCCCTTTGAGCGGGAACAGACCGACCAGGCGGCCAGGGAAGCCGCCGAGATCGGTGGCCGCGCGGATGAGCAGGTCGATCAGGCGCAGCGCCCCGTCACCGAGGCCGGCGGCGGGGAGAGTGAGGGCTTCGAGCAGACTCAGCGCGAACTGATCGAACACGCCTCGCACGCTGATCAGCAGTCCGCGCACGCCATCCTGCACGATCGCGGCCGCCCGGAAGAGCCCGTTGACTCGAGCGAGCAGACCGCGGGCGATCACGAACACAGCAGCGAGCTTCGCTCAGATGAGCACGGCCAACAGAACGAGCGATGAGACAGAGCGCGCCTTTTAGAAGACCCTCGGGGATCGCGCGGGCGCTCGACGGCAATTAGCGAAACGGCCGCTGCGGCGCGAAGCTCCGCGGCGGAGCATCGACGCGACAGCCCGGGGCGAGCTCTCTGGCGGCTTGGCGCTCGTGACACAGCGCTATCATCAGCGGTGGTTTGGGCGCTCGAGGAGTGAGCGTGGGACCGTTGGAGCGATGGGGAGGCACGCTGGCGAGAGCAGCTAGTCAAGGGCTACCCCTCGCACACATCTAAAGACCGTGTGCCGAGGAAAGCAATGCCCTACCTGCACTGCCCAAGCTGCTCTGTGACGCTCGCCGGGCGCGAGCTCGCCGCTCAGATCGGACGCTCTCCCGGGCCACAGCGCCCGAAGGCCACGCACCTGCCCGCTCCAGCACCCGCCGCGAGGCAGCGCACGTGAGACCCGGGGAGCTGACGCTCGATCACCGCACCGAGGGTGCTCGCCACACGCTGGTTCTGGCGGGTGAGCTGACGCTCGCGACCAGCGCTGAGTTCGCGCAGATGTTCAGAGAAATCGATGTGCTGGGATTCACCGAGCTGGCGCTCGACCTGGGCGGGCTGACGTTCATGGACTCGACCGGCCTGCGCGAGATCCTCATGTGCAGCCACAGCTGCCAGCGCCCGGGACGGGAACTACAGATCACCGGTGTGCAGACGCCGGTCATGCGGCTCTTCCAGCTGGCCGGCGTGAGCGAGAGGCTGCCTTTGCGCGGGGCGCAGTGATCAAACGCTCGGCCGCTACGCCCCCAGGCGAACCCGACGGTGCTAGATCTCGCCTGAGAGCTCAAACCACACCTGGGTGCCGCCGCGGCTCTCGACCCCCCAGCTGCTCGCCGCCTTCTGCAGGAGATACAGACCGTATCCGCCACCGCAACGGTCGCGGTCGCGTGGCTTTTCGATGAAGCCTTCTCCGGCGTCGCTGACCGCGACACGGACGCGGCCCGAGTCGATGCTGGCCTGCAGGAGAATCGGGGCTTCGGCCGGTCCATCGCTGTGCAGTACCGCGTTGCTCACGACCTCCGAGGTGAGCAGCGCCAGCGTGTGGCGGAGCGACGGGGACAGTCCGCGCTCGTGACACAGACCGCGGAGGGCGGCGCGCGCGACGGCTGGCGCCTGGTTGCCCCGCTCGAGCTCTAGCTCGAGGCTGTCCTTGACGCGCGCATGTTCTGTCGGGGCCTCGTGCACGCCGGCACGCTCACGGTGTCCGAGGGTGATCGACGAAGGGCAGGTTCTCCTCGGCTCGGGTGATTCGAAAGACCGTCAGCGCCGGCTCCGGTGGGCGGATCAGGGCGAGCTTCCAGTCGTCCGCGGTGGCCCGCTGATTGAGCGCGATGAACAGGCGCAACCCCGAGGAGTCGACGAAGGTCAAGCCGCGCAGATCGATGATCAGCTCACTGGCGCCGCGCTCGAGTAGCTCGAGCGCCTGCTTCTCCAGTACCGGGGCGCTGACCATGTCCAGTTCACCGCTTGCCGCCAGGCGCCCGGTCTGCTCCTGGAAGTCGCATTCGATCTCAAACTGTGTTGCTCTGACCATGCAAGAGGCTCCCCTGCTGAGCGCTGTCGAGTTGATCTTTGATGTTCGAGGAGTCCTCTGGCGCTCCTGTATAGCGCATGACGACCACCGCCGTGTCGTCTGCCTGGGAGCCGACCTGGAACTCTTCAAGCGCTTCCACCAGGCGTTGGCGGATCGCCATCGGCGTGTCGTTCTGGGACTCGGCGAGGATCGCCTGCAGGCGCTCGCTGCCGAAGCGCTCGCCGTCGGCGCCGAGGGTGTCGGTGACGCCGTCGGTGAAGGCCACGAGCGTCTCGCCTGCCGCCAACTCGAACTGTGTCTCTGAGCGATCGACATCGGGGAAGGCTCCCAGCAGGGTCCCGTGGCTGCCGAGTTCACGCACCTGCCCGTGCCCGCAGCACAGTGGCAGCAGATGCCCGCCGGCGCAGATCACAACGCGCCCGGCGGACAGGCGCAGGCACAGCGCGGTACAGACCGACAGTGAGGGCCCACGCAGCAACGCGCCGTCGATCCGCTTCAGGATGCGCGCCGGGCTCTGATCGAAATCGGAGGCCGCCCGCGCGGTGTGGCGCACCAGCGAGGTGACGGCGGCGGCACCCACGCCCTTGCCGGTCACGTCGCCGATCATCATCAGCCAGTCTCCCCCGGTCTCCCAGAAGTCATAGAAGTCCCCGCCGACTTCGCTGCCGTGACCGCTGGGGCGATAGAGCGCTGCGATTTCCCACCCCGGGATGTGCGGCAGCGCTTCGGGCAGCAGGCTGTGCTGGAGCGTCATGGCGACCGCGGAGCGCTCGGTGTAGAGCCTCGCGTTCTCCACCGCCAGCGCCGCGCGCTCGGCGATCTGCCCGGCGAACTCCAGATCGCCCTGATCAAAGGTGCGTCCGGACTCGGCGTTTACGAGCGTCAGCGTTCCCATCACCCGGCCGTGGAGGGTCATCGGCACGATCAGCACCGAGTGAATCCCGACGGTGCGCAGCAGCCGCAGGTGCTCCTCGTCGACCGCCGCGGCCGCCAGCATCTGATCGGGTACCTGCGCAAACAGCAACGCCTCGCCGGTGCGCTTGACTCTGCCCAGGCCCTGGTCGGGGTCCAGGTGCTCGGGCTCGTAGGCACGCAGCGCCTCGGCCATCTGAAGCTTCGCCGGATC
>DATBPE010000213.1:0-41110 GCA_036561505.1 Solirubrobacteraceae bacterium | reverse complement strand
GTGTGCGTCCACGGTCGGTGCTGCGCTGGTCGCTCGCCGATGGCGGTGACCCCTATGCGCTCGCCGCCGAGCACGTCGCGCGTTTTCGCCAAGCGCCGCTCGGGGAGCTTCCACCGTTCGCCGGTGGAGCGGTCGGCTTCTTCGGCTATGACCTGGCGCGCACCGTCGAGCCGCTCGGCGATCCGCCACCGGACCCCGTCGGACTGCCCGACATGGCGCTGATGCTCTCAGACGTCCTTGTCATCTTCGACCACCTCAAGCACACCCTCACGATCCTCGCCAACGCCCACCTGGATGACCGGGTCGACGTCGAGGAGGCCTACCAAGCCGCGCGGCTGACGATCACCGAAGTTCGTGCGGCGCTCGATGGCCCGGTACCCAGCGCGTCCGTGGCCGGCGGCGAACGGGAGATGCCGGACTTCCGCTCGAACATGGGACGCGAGCAATTTGAAGGCATGGTGAATCGGATCGTTCGCTACATCTTCGCCGGCGACGCCTTCCAGGTCGTTCCCTCTCAACGCTGGTCGGCGCCGGTGCCCGTCGAGGCGTTCTCGATATACCGGGGTCTGCGTACCGTCAACCCGAGTCCCTACATGTACTTCCTTGACTTCGGGGATTTCCAGGTCGCCGGAGCGAGCCCCGAGCCGCTGCTCACCGTAACCGGCAGGCGCGCCTCGACACGGCCGATCGCGGGGACCCGCCCACGCGGCGCCGACGTCACCGAGGACGAGCGTATCGCCGCGGAGCTGCTGGAGGACCCCAAGGAGCGCGCCGAGCACGTGATGCTCGTCGATCTCGGCCGCAACGACCTGGGACGGGTCTGCCAGGCCGGCTCGGTGGAGGTGGAGACCTTCATGGCGGTGGAGACCTACAGCCACGTGATGCACATCGTCTCCTCGGTCGCGGGGCGTCTGCGCGAGGAGGTCAGCGCGATGGACGCGCTGCGCTCGGTGCTTCCCGCCGGGACGCTGTCGGGCGCGCCGAAGGTGCGGGCGATGCAGATCATCGACGAGCTCGAGCCGGTCAAGCGCGGCGGCTACGGCGGGGCGATCGGATACCTCTCCTACATGGGGGATCTGGACACGGCGATCCACATCCGCACGGTCGTGGTCAAGGACGGCGTCGCGCACATCCAGGCCGGCGGCGGAACCGTCGCCGACGCCAAGGCAGACTACGAGTACGAGGAGTCCCGCGCGAAGTCCCGCGCGGTGCTGGGCGCGATCGAGCTGGCGATCGAACAGCCGGAGTGGCCATGAAGCTGCTGATGATCGACAACTACGACTCCTTCACCTACAACCTCGTGCAGTACCTGGGGGAGCTCGGGGCGCAGGTCGAGGTGGTGCGCAACGACCGTGCCACCGTCGATGAGCTTCTCGCCAGAGGCTACGAGCGTTGTGTGGTCTCCCCGGGACCGTGCACACCCGACGATGCGGGCATTACGCTCGAGGTCGTCAGGCGGATGCCCGAGGCGGGCGTCCCGACGCTCGGCGTTTGCCTTGGCCACCAGGCACTGGCGCAGGCGTTCGGCGGGCGTGTCGTGCTGCACCCCCCGGTGCACGGCAAGGCGACCGTCATCGAGCATGACGGGCGCACGCTCTTCCAGGGCCTGCCGACCCCCCTCACCGTGGGGCGCTATCACTCGCTGGTGGTCGAGAACGAGCTGCCTGACTGCCTGGAGGCCTCCGCGCACGGCGACGGGGTGCTGATGGCGCTGCGCCACCGTGAGCTGCCGGCGGAGGGCGTGCAGTTTCACCCCGAGTCGGTGCTCACAGAGGAGGGCAAGCGGCTGTTGGAGAACTTCCTGAGCTAAATGTCCAACGAGATCCTCACTACCGCTATCGACACGCTCTGCTCTGGGCGCGATCTGAGCACCGACCAAAGCGCGGAAGTCCTCGCCGAGATCATGCATGGAGAGGTCTCAGAGACTCAGATCGCAGGCTTCCTGGTCGCGCTGAGGACCAAGGGTGAGACGGTGGGAGAGCTCGCCGGATTGGCGCGCACGATGCGGGCGCTAGCCGCACACGTGCCGACCGATCGCGAAGACTTGCTTGACACGGCTGGGACTGGTGGTGGGCGCAGCACGTTCAACGTCTCTACCACCGCCGCGCTGATCGCGGCCGGCGCCGGCTGTGCGGTGGCCAAGCACGGCAATCGCTCGGCCACCAGCCGCTCGGGTTCGGCAGACCTGCTCGAGGCCCTTGGCGCCCGCATCGACCTCGGGCCGGAGGCGGTGGCGGGCTGCATCGACGAGGCCGGTTTCGGATTCATGTTCGCGCCGGCGCACCATCAGGCGACCCGCTTTGTCATACCGGTCAGGCGCGAGCTCGCGGTGCGCACGATCTTCAACCTGCTGGGACCGCTCACCAACCCGGCCGGTGCCCGTCGCCAGCTGATCGGGGTCTCCGAGCCGCGCTTTCTTGACACGATCGCCGGCGCGCTGGCGCAACTGGGGGTCGATCGAGCGCTCGTCGTCGCCAGCGAGGACGGTTTGGATGAGATTTCAGCCAACGCGCCCACGAAAGTGGTCGAGGTAAACGGCGAGGAGATCACCCGCTATCTGCTCGAGCCCAGCGACGTCGGTGTCCAGCCGCCGGCCGGCGCAGAGGAGCCAAACGGCGGCACACCCGAGCAGAACGCGCTGCTCACGCGCGCGATCCTCCGCGGCGCCGCGGGTGCAGATCGCGCGGCGGGCGAGGGACTTGCTGTGATCAACGCTGGCGCTGCGATCTACGTCGCCGGACGCTCAGAGACGATCGCCGAGGGCGTCGAGGCAGCGCGCGAGGCACTGGCGGACGGGCGGGCCGCCGAGGCGCTCGAGCGCTATGTGCGGGCCAGCCTGCACCATGCGCCGGTAGAGGCCACCGGATGAGCGCAAAGACGGGAACCGTGCTCGATCGCATCCTCGAGCAGACGCGCCTGGAGGTCGAGCGTCGCAAGCGCGAGCAACCCCTGGGTGGCGGGCCCGGCATCGACAGAGAGCCAGACGGCGGCTCGCGTAGGCACTTCCACGACGCGCTAGGGCGTCCCGGGATCGGCGTGATCGCAGAGTTCAAGCGCCGCTCTCCTTCGGCCGGCACGTTGCGCGAGCGTCCAGATCTCCCCGGGATCCTCGACGCCTACACCCAGGGCGGGGCTAGCGCAATCTCGATCCTGACCGACGGCCCGCACTTCGAAGGAAGCCTCGAGGACCTGCGCCGCGCCCGGGCGGCCTGCGATCTGCCGCTGCTGCGAAAGGACTTCATCCTCGACCCATACCAGCTGCACGAGGCGCTCGCCGCCGGAGCGGACGCCGTGCTGCTAATAGCCGCGGCGCTCGACCAACCCACGCTCGCCTCCCTGCACCGGCACGCCCGCAACCTCGAGCTGGATGTGCTGGTCGAGGTACACGACCGCGAGGAGCTCGATCGGGCGCTGGATCTGGGGGCTGAGCTGATCGGGATCAACAACCGTGACCTGCGTGACTTCAGCGTGGACGTTGGACGCACCGAACGACTGATGAGACACATACCGGCGGGGGTGAGCGTCGTCTCGGAGTCGGGGATATCTACCCACGAGCAGCTCGAGGACCTGGCAAAGCAGGGGCTTGCCGGCGTACTCGTCGGCGAGGCGCTGATGCGCGCCGATGACCCGCGCGGCGCGCTTGAAGCTTTGCGCGGCGTGTGAGCGCAGGTGTCGCGCACCGGCACGGGAGTGGACTGAGAGCCGCTAGGATGCCCCAGCGTCGCAAGTGCCTCACTGACAAGATTTAGCGGATTAGATGCTTCGCTTTAGATCCGCTTGATCGCGACAGATCATCCTCTTGAACAGATGAAACGTCTATTCGCAATCCCATTCCTCTCCGCCCTGCTCGGCGGCGGCGTCGTTGTGGCCGTGATCGCCGCCACCAGCGGCCTCGGCTCCTCCCAGAAGACCGTCACCGAGATCCAGTCCGCGCCGGTCGCGCCATCCAACGCCTCCGACAGGGCCGGCGGGCTGACCCCCCACGCGATCTATGTACGCGACGCGCCCGGCGTGGCCTACGTGACCTCGACAATCGTCAGGCAGAGCGAATCGCCGTTCGGGTTCGGTTTTGGCGGTGAAAGCGAACAGCGCGGTACGGCCACCGGCTCAGGCATCCTGATCGACTCAAACGGCACGGTGCTGACCAACTACCACGTGATCGAGAACGAGGTCAAGGTGACCGTCAGCTTCGAACACGGCAAGACCGTCGACGCACAGGTGATCGGCAAGGACCCCTCCAACGACCTGGCGATCCTGAAGATCCCCACCGAAGGTCTCAATCTGCATCCGCTGACGCTCGGCAACTCCAGCAAGGTCGAAGTCGGCGACCCGGTGCTCGCGATCGGCAACCCGTTCAACTTGGAACGGACACTCACGACCGGTGTGATCTCGGCGCTTCAGCGTCAGATCACAGCGCCCAACGGCTTCGCGATCAACAACGTGCTGCAGACCGACGCGCCGATCAACCCGGGCAACTCCGGCGGGCCGCTTCTGAACGCCGCCGGGGAAGTGATCGGGATCAACTCGCAGATCGAGACGGGTGGCTCCGGCGGCGGCAGCGTCGGCATCGGGTTCTCGATCCCGATCAACACAGCTAAGTCCGAGTTGCCTCAGCTGGAGAAAGGCGGCACCGTCCGCGGCGCCTATCTCGGCCTCACCTCGCTGACGATCGACGGCTCGCTTTCGGGCCTGGGAGTGCCCGTCAAGAACGGGGCGCTCGTGCAGTCGGTGCAGTCCGGCACCCCGGCCGACAAAGCCGGTATCCGCGGCGGCGACATATCAGCCACCGTAAACGGCACACCGATCGAGCTCGGCGGAGACATAATCGTCGGGGTCGAAGGCAAACAGATCAAGAGCTCAGACGAACTCGCCAGCGACATCGGGGCCAAGAAGTCCGGCGACACCGTCACCATCGAACTTCTACGCGCGAACGCCAACGGCGGCGGCTACAACGAACACAAGAGCATCAAGGTGAAGCTCGCCCAGCGCCCCAACTCAGCGCCCAAGCAGGAAAACCAAGAAGGCTAGAGCGAACAGCCAATCGCTTCTGGCGGCGATACCGTAGAGGGGTGAGCGCCGCCGCCCCCAAGATCAAGATCTGTGGGATAACCCGCCCCGCCGACGCCGAGCTGGCCGTCGAGCTGGGCGCCTGGGCGATCGGGATGATCTTCTACGAGCGAAGCCCACGCGCCTGCTCGCCTGAGCAGGCGCAACTGATCGCCGCGTCGCTGCGCCGCAAGGTGGCGCTGTGTGGGGTGTTCGTCAACGCACCGATGGAAAGAGTCGTAAAGACCGCCGAGGACCTGGAGCTCAACCTGCTGCAGCTGCACGGCGACGAGGGACCGGCGTTCTGCTCGGAGGTGGCACGTCGCACCGGAGCGCGAGTGATCAAGGCGGCTCAGGTGTCCGGCCAGGCCGACGTACAGGACCTGGAGCGCTTCCATGTCGACTTTCACCTGCTCGACGCACGCTCGCAGGCCGTGGCGCGCCAGGGCATGCGCGGCGGCACCGGTGAGACATTCGACTGGGGGCTGCTCGCCGCACGGCGGTCGAAGATCCCGCTGATCCTCAGCGGCGGCATCGACTCAGAGAACGCGCAGGCGGCGATCGAGGCCGTGCACCCGTTCGCCCTGGACAGCGCCAGCGGCACCGAGTCCTCACCGGGACACAAGGATCCGGCCAGACTCGCCGCCCTGTTCGCGGCGGTAGAGCAAAACGGGACACCGGTAAGCTCGACGGCGTGACCGAGCACGCCACCCCGCCCACCATCGAGCATCGCTTCGGCCGCTACGGCGGCCAGTATGTACCAGAGACGCTGATGCCGGCGCTCACCGAACTCGAAGCGGCCTGGATACAGGCACGCGAGGATCCCTCCTACCGCTCCGAGCTAGAGCTGCTGTTGCGCGACTACGTTGGGCGCCCAACGCCGCTGTACCGCGCCAGGCGGCTCTCGGAGAGGACCGCGCGCACGATCTACCTCAAGCGCGAGGATCTCAACCACACCGGCTCACACAAGCTCAACAACGCCCTCGGTCAGGTGCTACTGGCCAAGCGGATGGGCAAGAGCCGCATCATCGCCGAGACCGGCGCCGGGCAGCACGGTGTCGCGACAGCGACCGCCTGCGCGCTGCTGGACCTTCGGTGCGTGATCTACATGGGCCTCCAGGACACCCATCGCCAGCGCCCAAACGTGCAGCGGATGGAACTGCTGGGCGCCGAGGTCAGGCCCGTCGATGCAGGCGCCCAGACACTGAAGGAGGCGACCTCCGCGGCGATCCGCGACTGGGTGGAAAACGTGGGGGACACCCACTACGTGATCGGTTCGGTCGTCGGCCCGGCCCCGTACCCGGTGATCGTGCGCGATCTGCAGCGGGTGATCGGCGAGGAGGCACGCGCGCAGATCATGGAGCGCGAGGGCCGCCTGCCGGAGCGCGTGATCGCCTGCGTCGGCGGCGGATCCAACTCGATGGGCATCTTCGCGGCGTTCATCCCCGATGAGCAGGTCGAGCTGATCGGCGTGGAGGCGGGCGGGGAGGGAATCGACACCCCCCGCCACGGCGCTCCGCTCACGGTCGGTGCGCGTCCCGGGGTGCTGCACGGGTCGCTCTCGGCGATCATGCAGGACGAGGAGGGCCAGATCCTGCAGGCACACTCGATCTCCGCCGGCCTCGACTATCCCGGCGCCGGGCCCGAGCACGCGCACCTACGCGACAGCGGCCGCGCGCGCTACGTCGCGGTCACCGACGAGCAGGCGCTGGGCGCATTTCGACTGGTGACCGAGCTGGAGGGGATCATCCCGGCGCTAGAGAGCGCCCACGCGCTCGCCTGGGCGCTCGAGCGGGACAGCAGCGAGCTCGACTTGGTGTGCCTGTCCGGTCGTGGCGACAAGGATCTCGCCGAGGTACTCGCCCGCCAGTGAGCACACAGGAGCGCACCGGCATCGATCGTATCGGCGACGCCTTCGCCAACGCTCGCGGGAGCGCCGCGCTGATGCCCTATGTGATGGGCGGCTATCCGTCGATCGAGGCGTCGCGGCTGATCGGCCACGCCTGCATCGCCGCCGGCGCCGACGTGATCGAGCTCGGCGTGCCCTACTCCGATCCGCTCGCGGACGGGCCGGTGATCCACGAGGCTGGCACCAGGGCACTCGCAGCCGGAGCGAACCTCTCAGGGGTGCTGCGAGTCGCCGAGTCGCTCGCGGCGAGCGTCCCGGTGGTGCTGATGTGCTACGCCAACATGGTCCTCGCCCCAGGCGTGGACGCGTTTCTGGATCGTCTCGCGCGCAGCGGGGCGAGCGGACTGATCGTCCCCGATCTGCCGCTGGGGGAGACCGAGGAGGTGCTGGAGGCCTGCCAGCAGCGGGGTCTCGCGCTCGTTCCCTTGATCGCGCCGACGACACCACCGGAGCGCCTCGCTGCGATCGGCGCGCGCGCCAGCGGCTTTCTGTACGTGGTCTCGGTAGTCGGCACCACCGGCGAGCGCGAAAGTAGCTCCGAGCACCTCGCGGGCCTGCTCGCCAGGGCCAAGGCCGCAACCGAGGTGCCCGTCGCGCTCGGCTTCGGTATCTCTACGCCCGAGCACGTGCGCCGCGCATCGCAGGCGGGCGCCGATGGAGTAATCATCGGAACCAGGCTGGTGCGCGCCGCCGGCGAACAGACTGACCCGGCGGGGGCCGTCGGGGCGACGCTCAGCGAACTGGCGTCGGGATTGTTCACGGATCGCTAGGATTGCGCGGGCAATGGGACTGATCCTCACAGTGACCAGCGGGCTGGTCGTTTGGATAGTGCTCTGGGCGATGGGCGCCAAGGGCTTCGACGCGTTCATGCTCGCCGCCGCGATCATCCTCGTCGGTGCTTCACTCAAGATCCTCTCCGGTTATCTCCCGGGTCGCCGCAGCTAGAAGAGCCCGCGGGGGCTGTCTTTACCCCGTCGCCGTCGTGCTCACGCTCGCCCTCGCGGGCTGTGGTGGCGTCGGCAGCGGCAGCCTGTCCACGATCGGCAGCCAGCTGACGGTGTACTCGAGCCTGCCGCTGCAGGGCTCCTCGGCGGCTATCTCTCAGCAGATCGTGGACGGCGAGAAGCTCGCGCTGGCTCGGTCCAAGGGTCGCATCGGACCGTTCAAGATCAGCTATGTCTCACTCGACGACGCCGAACCGGCCAACGGACAGCAGAGCCCCGGAAAAGCTGAAACGAACGCCAGGATCGCCGCGCAAGACGCCAGCACGATCGCCTATTTGGGGGACTATGACTCCGACGACACCGCCGTGTCGCTGCCGCTGATCAACGCCGCCGGAATCCTGCAGGTGAGCCCCGGGAGCCCCTACATCGGTCTGACTTCCTCGCTCGACGCCGGCCAGGACGAGCCGGAACGTTTCTACCCGAGCGCCAAGCGAACCTTCGGCAGCCTGATCCCGGGAGACTCCATACAAGCCCGCGCCCAGGTACAAATGATGCGCGCTCGGGGTGTCCACAGACTGTATGTACTAAGCGACGAAAACCCCTTCCACGTGCCGCTCGCCGAAATCCTCGCGGCTGACGCACGCGCCGCCGGAATCGAAGTTCTGGCCAGCGACACGGTCAACATCAAAAACGGCACGAACTTCGCGAGCGTCGCGCAAAGAATCACCGAAGCCCAGGCCCAAGCCGTGTTCTTCAGCGGCTCACCAACGACCGGCACCGTGGAATTGTGGCGGGCGCTGTACGAGGCCGATAAGGGTCTGCGGCTGTATGGGTCCTCGGCGCTGGTCAACTCCAGCTTCACCTCCCAGATCGGCCCGGCCGCCCAAAACACGCTGCTGGGCACACCGGTGTTGCCCGCCGCGCAGTATCCGCCGGCCGCGCAGCGCCTGTTGCGGGCATTTCGCCTGCAGTTCGGATACCAGCCGCAGGCCTATGCGCTGTATGGGTATGAGGCGATGAGCGTCGTGCTGTGGGCGATCCGCGCGGCCGGGACAAACGGCAACAGTCGCGCGGCCGTGATCAGTAAGTTCTTCTCGATCCGTGGCCGCGAATCGGTGCTGGGACGCTACTCGGTGGCGGCGAGCGGGCAGATCAGCCTCACCCGTTACGGCTTCGATCGGGTACTCGGCGGCCAGCCGGTGTTTTACCGGGCGCTGGAAGTCTCCTGAGCGCCGAGGACGCTCAACCCAGCGCGTCGCGCAGCGCCCCGTCGAGCTCTGGGTAGGCGAAGCGGTAGCCGAGCACCAGCGCCCGCGCGGGAAGCACACGCGCACCGGTAGTGATGATCTGCGCCATCTCGCCGTAGATGAGGCGCATCGCCGCGGCCGGGACCGGCAGCAGCGCGGGACGGTGAAGCGCGCGTCCGAGCGCCTTTGAGAAGTCGCGGTTGGTGGCGGGTGCTGGGGCGGTGGCGTTGATCGGCCCCGACCACTTCTGCTCCTGGGCTGCGCTCAGCATGATTCCCGCCAGGTCCTCGATGTGGATCCAGGAGATGTACTGGCGCCCGTCCCCGACCGGGCCGCCTACACCCAGGCGAAACGGTGTGAGCATCTTGGCGAGGGCGCCGCCGGCGCTGTCGAGCACGACGCCTGTGCGCACCTTCACGACCCGCATCCCGAGCTGGGAGGCCTGCTGCGCACCGGCCTCCCAAGCGACGCACACCTCCGCCAGGAAGTCGCTACCGGGCGGCGAATCCTCATCCAGCGGCTGCTCGCCGTGGGCGCCGTAGTAGCCGATCGCGGAGGAGCTCACGAGCACCGCCGGTCGCTGCGGCGCGGGACAGTCGTTCAGGCCCGCGACCAGATTTCCCGTGGCGCTCACACGGCTAGCGCGAATAGCGGTCTTTGCCCGCGGGCTCCAGCGCTGCGCGACAGGCTCCCCGGCGAGGTGGATGACGGCATCCCGCCCAGCCAGGGCCTCTACCGGGGCTGGCCGGGCGCTTGGGTCCCACGCGAGCGCCTGCACCCCGGGCTGCTCTGCCAACCGCCGCGGATCACGGGTCAGGACGGTGATCTGCGCGCCGCGCTCGCGCAGGCGTGCGATCAGGGCGCCTCCGATCAGGCCTGTCGCGCCGGTGAGGGTGACGCGCACGGCACTCCTCAGTTGGGTGCGTGTGCGCGCTGATCGCCGGCCTGTGACCAGGAGCCGCTGGTGAGCGTCTCGCCGTGCGCGAAACCCACCTCTTGGCCGGCCAGCGCCATGCCGCTGCTGCGCGCCTGTTCGGCGACCGCGGCCGCGACCGCCGGCGCCACATCCCGATTGAACACCGACGGAATGATGTAGTCCTCGCGCAGCTCCTCCTCGGTGACGATCTCCGCGATGGCGCGGGCGGCGGCCATCTTCATCTCCTCGGTGATGCGCGGGGCGCGCACGTCCAATGCGCCGCGGAAGATTCCCGGGAAGCAGAGCACGTTGTTGATCTGGTTGGGGTAGTCCGAGCGGCCGGTGGCCATGATCCGAACGTAGGGAGTGGCCTCCTCGGGGCTGACCTCCGGCGTCGGGTTGGCCATCGCGAACACCATCGCGTCCTCGTTCATGCGCCCAAGGGCGTGCGCTGGCAGCGCCCGTGCCCCGGACAGGCCGATCAGCAAATCCGCGCCGTCGATCACCTCAGCCGGCGCCCCGTCACGGCATTCGGGGTTGGTGACCTCGGCGAACCAGCGCTTGACCGGGTTCATTGTCTGGTGCTGGTAGTCCTCGCGCTCGGTGTGCAGCGCGCCGCGCGAATCCGCGCCGACGATGTCCCTGACACCGGCCTCCAGCAGGATCTTGGTGACGGCGATACCGGCCGCGCCCAGACCGATGATCAGCACCCTCAGATCGGCCAGCTGGCGGCCGGTCAGCTTGACGGCGTTCAACAACGCGGCCATCACGACCACCGCGGTTCCGTGCTGGTCGTCGTGGAAGACAGGGATCGGAAGCTCCGCCACGAGACGGTCCTCGATTTCAAAGCAGCGCGGGGCGGAGATGTCCTCGAGGTTGATACCTCCGAACGCCGGGGCGATCAGCTTCACCGCCTGCACGATTTCCTCGGGATCCTTGGTGTCCAGGCAGATCGGGAAGGCATCCACGCCACCGAACTCCTTGAACAGGCAGCACTTGCCCTCCATCACCGGCATCGCCGCGGCGGGGCCGATGTCGCCGAGTCCGAGCACCGCCGTCCCGTCGGATACGACCGCGACGGTGTTGCGCTTGATCGTGTACTGAAAGGCCCTGTCGGGGTCCTCGGCGATCGCCAGGCAGACGCGGGCCACGCCGGGGGTGTAGGTCATCGAGAGGTCGTCCCGGGTCTTGAGCGGGTGCTTGTTGTGCTGTTCGATCTTGCCGCCGACGTGCAGCTGCAGGGTGCGATCGGAGGTGTCGATGACCCTGACCTCGTCGATCGCGTTGATCGCGCCGAGGATCTCCTCCCAGTGCTCCTCCCCGGAGGCGTCTACGACGATGTCGCGAACGGTCGCCTCAGACCCGGCCTCGACCAGATCGACGGCGGCGACCACACCACCCGCGGCGGTGATCGCGCTGGTGAGCGTCGCCAGCGCTCCATGGCTGTCGCCGAGTTCGATGCGGATCGTTAGTCGATACTGGGCTGAGGGGGTGATGCTCACACGTATGCTCCTGATCGGGGACCGGCCGCTGATCTTATGTGACGCGCGTCGGGTCCACCCCCACCATCGCACGCCGCTTGGAGGGTTCCGCCAATACGCCCGGCCGGTGTGCGGGCCGCACGGCACGCCGGCGGGCACGATTCCGTGTGTGCGCAGACGGCGGGCGGGCGGTACATGCTCGGTGGCTGGCCGCGCGAGGACTCAAGGCTCCCCAGCTCGTCATAGAGTGCGCTTGATGGGATTCGACCAAACACGGTCCGAGACAGTCAGCGCCGGGCGATGAGCGAGCGCCGCTTGTTCCTGATCGACGGTCCGAGCCTCGTCTACCGGGCGTTCTATGCGCTGCCGGAGTCGATCTCCACCTCGACAGGGGTGCCGACCAACGCCATCTTCGGGTTCGCCTCGATGCTCGTGAAGATCGTCAGCGAGTACGGCGTCTGCCCGACGGTGGTGGCATGGGACGCCGGAACCTCCGGGCGCACCGAGATGTTCCCGGAATACAAGGCCACCCGCCGATCACGGCCGGATTTGCTGAAGACCCAGTGGCCGGCGATGGAACCGCTGGTGGAGGCCTTCGGCTACCGCAATGTGAAAATCGGCGGCTACGAGGCGGACGATCTGATCGCCTCGCTCGCCGAGCGCACACGCCACGCGCAGATACCGGTGATGATCGTCACCGGTGACCGCGACGCCTTCCAGCTGGTCGACGAGCAGGGGCTAGTGCGGGTGATGGCGACCTCCCGTGGGATCACCGAGACCAAGGTATACGACCACCAGGCAGTGATCGACCGCTACGGAATTCCACCCGAGCTGATCCCCGACTTCTACGGCCTGAAGGGCGACACCTCCGACAACATCCCGGGGATTCCGGGAATCGGTGAGAAGACCGCCAGCGAGTTGCTGCAGCGTTTCGGATCGCTCGAGGGTGTGCTCTCCAACATCGCTGAGGTGGGAGGGGCCAAGCGCAAGCAGAACCTGACCGAGCACGCCGAGGACGCGCGGCTGTCAAAGCGTCTGGCGACCGTGCAGCGCGACATCGAGATCGACTTCGACGCGGCCGCCGAGGTGAGCGTGGCCCCCGACCGTTCCAGGTTGCGCGAGGTGTTCCGCGAGTACGAGCTGCGCGACCCGTTGCGCCGCCTGGAAGAGACCTTCGACGACGGTGAGTTGGCGGCGCCCACGGGCCCTTCGGAGACGCTGATCACCGCGTCGGTGCGCAACGGAACACTCACCGACGTGCAGCGTCTGCCCGCCGGCGAGTTGAGCGTGGCTGTGATTCAGACCGAGGTGCCAGACGGCGCGCTGTTCGCGGAGGGGCCGGCGTGGCGCTTTGCTGCGGCCACTGCCGCCGCGGTGCTCGTCGGGGACTGTCAGCAGGGCTCGGAGCTGGTGGAAGCCCTCAGCGATCGCGCGGTTGTGGCGCACGACGCCAAGTCGCTGGGGGTGGTGCCCAGCAGCCTCGCCCACGACACGCTGATCGGTGCCTACCTACTGGAGCCAGCCAGACGCGGCTATCCGCTAGCGGAGCTGTGTGAGGAGCGGGGACTGGCGAGCTCGGTGGAGGATGCCGCCGGCGCGCAGGCGCTGCTCGTCGGGGCGCTTGCCACCTGGCAACGCCAGCAGATCTCCGAGCGGGGACTGCAGAGCTTGATGAGCGACATCGAGCTGCCGCTGGTGGCCGTCCTGCGCGACATGGAGCTCGCCGGGGTGCGGCTGAACGTTCCCCGCCTGCAGGAGATAACCAAGCGGGTGCGCCTCGAGACCGCCGCGCTTGAACGGGAGATATTCGCCCTGGCGGGGGAGGAGTTCCTGA
Organism: Solirubrobacteraceae bacterium; assembly: GCA_036561505.1. Classification (GTDB taxonomy): domain Bacteria; phylum Actinomycetota; class Thermoleophilia; order Solirubrobacterales; family Solirubrobacteraceae; genus Palsa-744. The sequence goes on along the minus strand of DATBPE010000213.1, from coordinate 27,733 downwards.
TCGCCTCGCCTCAACAGCTCTCAGAGATCCTGTTCGAGAAGCTCGGCCTCTCGCGCAAGCGGCGCGGCAAGACCGGGTTCTCCACCGACGCCCGCGTGCTGCAGGCGATCCGCTCAGAGCACGAGATCGTGCCGAAGATCGAGCGCTGGCGAGAGCTTTCGACGCTGATCAAGACATACCTGGACGTGCTGCCCGAGCTCGTCGATCACGGCTCGCGCATCCACACGACGTTCCTGCAGGCCGTCGCGCAGACCGGCAGGCTGTCGAGTACCAACCCGAACATGCAGAACGTCCCGATCCGCACGCCGCTCGGACGCGAGATCCGGGGCTGCTTCGAGGCCGAGGAGGGCATGACGTTGATCTCCGCGGACTACTCCCAGATCGAGCTGCGGGTACTCGCCCACGTCGCCGATGAGCCTGTGCTCAAGGAGATCTTCATACGCTCCGAAGACGTCCACACCGCGACCGCCTCGAAGATCTTCGGCGTCGCACCGCAGGAGATCGACCCGGGGATGCGCTCGAAGTCGAAGATGATCAACTACGGGATCGTCTACGGCCTCTCGGACTTTGGGCTCGCCGACCGTCTGAACATCCCACGCGAGGAGGCCAAGGAGTTCATCGACGCCTATCTGGAGCGTTTCTCCCGGGTAGCCCAATTCATGAAAGACACGATCGAGCAGGCCGAGCGGGAGGGCCACGTCACCACCCTGTGGGGCCGCCGCCGCCAGATCCCGGAGCTACGCGCCCGCAACTACCAGATGCGCTCACTGGGGCAGCGCTTGGCGGTCAACACGGTCATTCAGGGGACCGCCGCCGACATGATCAAGCTCGCGATGGTTCGTTGCCACCGGGCTCTGCAGACGGCGCGCATGAGTACACGCCTGATTCTCACGATCCACGACGAGTTGCTGTTCGAGGGCCCGCCCGGGGAGGTCACTCGTGCGCGCGAGCTGATCGAGCGGGAGATGTGCGGCGTGTGGGAGCACGATCCGCCGCTGGCTGTGGACGTGGGTGTTGGCCAGAACTGGCTGGAGGCCAAGTGAGCCGGACGGTTGCGGTGTTGGTGGCGGCGCTCGCCGGGACGCTCGTGGGAATGCAGGCGCCGATCAATTCGCGTCTCGGTCGCGCCGTGGGCAGCGTGCAAGCGGCGAGTCTCTCGTTCGTGCTCGGAACGGTTGTGCTGCTGGCCGTCGCGGCGTTCGCCAACGGCGGGTTCGCTGCCTACACGAAAGTCACCGCCGCACCGTGGTGGGCGCTGATCGGGGGGCTGCTCGGCGCGATCTATGTGACCGTGGCGATCCTGACCGTCAGGACGCTCGGCGCGAGCGGCCTCACAGCCGCGGTGATCACCGGCCAGCTCGTCATATCGGTCGTGATCGATCGCTTCGGCCTGTTGGGAGTCGCGCGCCAGCCGATCGGTGCGCAGCGAATGATCGGGCTGGTGCTGCTGGTGCTCGGCGTGGCGCTCGTGGTTCGCAAGTAGCGCTCACCCGAGCGCCGCGCGAAAGCCCTCACGCCAACTGGAGTGCTGTGGCTGCCAGCCGAGCTTTTCTCGGGCCAGTGTGTTGGAGGCGCCTTGAGCACGGGTCATCGTCGTGACCGCGTACTCGCCGCCGGCCAGACGCGCCAGGAACATCGGTACGCGCCGGGGTTTCGCTGCGCCCACCACCTCAGCCAGAAACGGGATCCAGTCACGCACGAGCGCGGGATCGTCATCGACGATGTTGTAGACGCCCGGACCGTCGTGTCCGAGAGCTTGCGTGGTAGCCCGCGCCGCGTCGTCGATGTGGATGAACGACCACGTCCCGCCACCGTCACCGACGATCGGAAGCCGGCGCCGCCGCACATCGGCGAGCACTGAGCCCTGCGGTGAAAGCCAGGTCCCGGGACCGTAGAAGTAGCCGTAGCGCAGCACCGTCCCGTCGGCGTCCAATACGGTGCTCTCGAGGTCGTTCAACGCCCGCGCGGTGCGCCTGAACGAGCTGGGCGCGTCGTCGAGCAGCAGCCGGTCGGCCTCGGTGTGGAGCGTCCCGGCGGGACCCGGCGCATAGATGAACGCAACGCTCTGGGCGATGATCCGTTGCGCGCCCGCCTCCCGTGCGGCGCCGACGAGGATGCGCGTGCCCTCGCTGCGCAGCCTGTCGTTGAGCAGGAAGTCCCGCCCGATCTTGCGTGGATTTACCCTCTGTGGAATCGAGGTCAGCTGGTGGATGACCGCCTCGGGCTCGGCGGCGAGGACCGCGTCGCGCACGGCCGCCTGATCGAGCGCGTCGGCGATTACGGACTCGGCGCCCTGATCACGCAGTGCCTGCGCACGCTGCGAGGAGCGGGTCATGCCCGTGACCTGATGGCCCGCGGCGAGCAGCATCGGAACTAGCCGGCGTCCGATCACGCCCGTCGCTCCGGCCACGAACACCCTCATGGCCTTCCTTCCAGCGCCGCCGTGCGCCACAGCCAAGCCAACAGCACGGTCGAGGCGGCGAGCGAGCCGAAGTCGAAATAGCCCGTCCACGCCGGATTCGCGCCGCCGATGTCGATCAGGTGGTTGATGCTGTGCAGTCCAAACTGGATCGTGGTCAGAGCCAGTACGGGCACTCGCCAGCCAGGACGGCCCACAGCCACCAACAGCGCCACACCGATCGCCGCCTGAAAGCTAGCCACGTCACGTATGTAGTGCGGGTTGTAGGCACCGAAGCCACCCAGCGCTTCGGAGAAGAACGTGCGTGGCGCGAACGCCATCAGTAGGGCCAGAGCCAGCTCGATCGCGGCGTAGGAGACGATCCCGACGACCACGACCGAATGCTTCGCTGGGCGCGGCTGCACGTTTCCTTGATGCTCTGAAGCGCCGCTCACAACCGCACGATATGGCCTCAGCACGGCGTTGTGGAGGTCCAGTTGGGGCGAGGCGGCGCAGGGCCAGTGCCCGTCAGGTCGACCTGCGCTTGGGAATCCGCCGCCTGGGCGGGGACATGCGGCGAGTTGGCCTTCGGCGCGTGGTTCAGATCGGCAGGGGCACTGACATCGGCGAGTGCCTCGGCGAGCAGGCGCACACCCTGTTCGATCGCCGGCTCGGACAGGTTGCCGTAGCCGAGCAGCACACCGGGTCGCCCGCCGTGGGCGAAGCGATGCCAGGAAAGGCCCTCCATACCGACTCCGCGCTCAGCCGCGGCGGCGAGTAGCGCCGCCTCGTCGATGTGCTGCGGCAGCTCGATCAACTCGAACAGCCCAGCGCCGGCACCGCTCGTTTTTGCTTGGGGCAGCCACCGTGCGAGCGCTTCAAGCAGCGTTTCGCGGCGCTGCTGATAACGAAGACGCATGCGGCGGGTGTGGCGGTCGAGCTCACCGCGCTCGATGAAGTCACGCAGCGCCAGCTGTCCCACGAGCTCCGAGCCGCCGTCCTCGATCGCCTTGCTCGCGATCAGCTGCCACGCCAGCCACGAGGGAAGCAAAAGCCAACCCAGGCGCATGCCGGGTGCGAGCCGCTTGCTCGCCGATCCGATGTACAGCACCCGCTCGGGCGCCAGACCCTGGAGCGCCCCGACGGCGACACGGTCGTAGCGGAACTCCGCGTCGAAGTCGTCCTCGACGATCAGCCGCTCGCCGTCCTCGGCCCAGTCGATCAACGCCGCCCGACGCTCGCGGCTGAGCACCACACCGGTGGGGAACTGATGTGCGGGTGTTATCACCACCGCACGGAGGTCTGAGCGGGCGAGCTCGCCGACACGCAGTCCGTGCTCGTCGACGCCCACCGGAACTGGCTGCAGGCCCGCCTGCTCGGCGATCAGCCGATGCACGTGCCAGCCGGGGTCCTCCACTGCGATCTGCTCGACCCCGTTGCCGCGAAGCCAACGGCAGAGCAGCGAGAAGCCCTGCATGAAGCCGGTTGAGATGAGCATGTGCTCCGGATCGGCGTCGGCGCCCCGCACACGGCCGAGATAGCCGGCCAGTGCTTCCCGCAGCCCGGGGTCCCCGCGCGGATCCCCATAACCGACCGCGTCCAGCGGAGCCTCACGCCAGGCCGCGCGCAGGGAGCGAAGCCAGCGGTCGCGGGGAAAGCCGGCGAGGTCGGGCAGCCCGGGGTGAAAGTGATAGGGAAAGCTCGGCAAAAGCGACCGGGCTGGCGCACGTTGGATGGAGGAGCGCACCGTCCTGGCGACGCGCACCGCAGCGCCCTGGCGTGTCTCCAGATAGCCCTCGGCGGCGAGCTGGCTGTAGGCCTCGGTGATCACACCGCGTGAGAGGCCCATCTCCGCCGCCAGTCCCCTGGTTGACGGCAGCGGTGCGCCTGCCGGCAATCGCCCGGCACGGATGTGCTCGCGCAGCAGCCGCTCGAGTTGCTCGTGCAGGGGAAGCTCGCTCGAGCGATCGATCTCGAGGAGCATCTCCAAACCAACAACTGGTCCTGAATATTGCGAGATAACTGGAACTGTATAGCGGGCCAGTCACGCCGTAAAGTCATTCCCGGACAGCGACCCAGGAGATGACAGTCATGAGCCGGCCCACCAAGATCACCATTGTAGGCGGAGGACTCGCGGGACTGACAGCGGCGATCACCTGCGCCGAGGGCGCCGCCGAGGTGGCCCTGCTCGAGGCCCGCAAGGAGCTGGGCGGGAGGGGGCGCAGCAGCGATGGCCCGTATAAGGCCAACCTCGGGCCCCACGTCCTCTACAAGGACGGGCCGTTCTGGCGGTGGTTGGCCGAACGGAAACTGCTGCCTCGCTATGGCGGGCTGCCGCTGGCGGGGGTCAAGCTGCGCTGGGAGGGCGAGATCAGACGCACACCGCCGCTGGCGGCGATCCCCTCGGTGCTGCGATTGTGCGGTCGTGAGGCTCCCGCTGAGCTTGACTTCCGCACCTGGGCCACGAGTCACACCGACGAGCGCACCGCGGCGATGCTCTCGGCGGCGGCCGGCGTATACACCTTCCACCACGACCCCGGGGAGCTGTCGGCGGCGTTCGTGTGGTCTCGCACGGTCAGGACCCTGCTCAGCCCGCCGCCGAAGGCGCGTTACGCGATCGGCGGATGGAGCTCGCTGGTGGCGTCGTTGGAGACGCGTGCGCGCGAGCTGGGAGTCGAGGTGCAGACGGGCCACAGTGTGCAGGAGCTGCCGCAGACGCCGGTGATCCTCGCGACCGAGCTTAGTGAGGCGCGTCGCCTACTGGGTGAGGACTCTGTGAGCTGGATGAGCGGGCACACGCTCTGCCTGGACGTCGGTCTGTCCCACCGCCGCGGCGACCCGTTTGTCGTGTCTGACATGGACGAGGCCGGCTGGATCGAGCGCTTCAGCGCCGCCGACTCCTCGCTGGCGCCCAAGGGCGAGGAGTTGGTGCAAGCGCAGATGCCGATTCGTCCCGGAGAGAGCACTGAGCAGGCCCAGGCGCGTCTGCAGCGGCTGATGGACGCCTCGCTGCCGGGTTGGCGCGAGCGCGAGACTTGGCGTCGGCGCCAAGTTATGGACGCACGCACCGGGGCACTGGACATGCCTGGGAGCACCTGGCGCGACCGCCCAGCGGTCGATCGCGGCGACGGCGTGTTCCTCGCCGGCGACATGGTCGCCGCGCCGGGCCTACTCTCAGAGGTCTCCTGGGCCAGCGCGATCGAGGCCAGCCGGCTTGCGCTGGAGAGCGCGGGCGCCGTGCGCCCCCGTCTGCGAAAGGTCGCCTAACGCCACCGCGAGCAGCACCGCGTCAAGATTGCGCTTCACCTTGAGCACACAGCCCCACGCACGCCCCCGCGCCCGTCCCGTCCCTGGGCGCCGCCTGCCGGCGGCCATCTTCGGTGCGCGGCTGGCGGCGCGCACGGCACCCGCGGGCGCGCGCGAGATCGCCGAGCGGCCCTGCGACGGGTCGATCGATCAGATCAGCGCCTGCAAGCGCTCGCTGCTTGTGACCTACCGGCGTGACGGGACACCGGTCCCGACACCCGTCTGGGCGGCCGAGGCCGGCGGGCGCCTGTATGTGCGCACCGAGCGCACGGCCGGCAAGGTCAAGCGGCTGCGCAACGATCCACGGCTGCTGATCGCACCCTGCACGGTGCGAGGCAAGCCGCTGGGAGCACCGATCCAAGCGCGCGCGAAGCTCGTCGGCGAGGAGCAGGAGCTCACCGCCGAGCGGACGCTCGCGGCCCGCTACGGAGCCGGCCGTGCCCTGTTCGAGTGGGCGATGGACGTGATGCGCGTCGACATGGGCTACCTGGAGATCACACCGGGCGCTTGGGAGCAGCGCGGGTAAGACTCAGGCCAGCGTGGCCGCCCGCGTTTGAGCACCGGACGCGGGACGCCAGGCGCGCCGGGCGGCGAACGAAGGCGGCGCTACGCGCAGGTAGCGCTCGAAGGCCCACTCGTTGAAACGCGGATGCTCGAGTGCCCGCGCGAGCGCGGTGAGCGCACGGCTCGGTGTCATCCGGCCGACGGCGTGCTGCGTGCGCAACAGCCAACGGTACTTCCACGCGTGTGCTTGGGAGAACGCTCCGTAGCGTCCAAGCGCCAGATCGATCGTGCTTTGGGAGTCGATCACCGCCCGCAGCTCACGCCCGCAGGCGATGCCGAAATACAGAGCTGTTCTGATGCCCTCGGCGGTCAACGGCAGGCAGTGCCCGGCGGAGTCCCCGACGAAGAAGATCTCCTCCTCCACGGCCGGGCGCAGCTCGTGCGGGATCCAGTTGCCCTGATAGCCGCTTGCCGGTATCTGCAGGTCGCGGGCAAGGCGCACCGTGGGCTCCTTGACGTGATGGGTGGGCAAGAAGGATCCGACACCCACCCGCAGCTCGTCACCCGCCGGAAAGTTCCAGGCATAGCCCGCGCGGATGTAGCGCGGATCGATCCACAGTTCCATCTCATCCCCAGCGCCCCGGGGATGCACCTCCAGACCCCGCGACAGCTTGGCGTTGGGGGGTTGGATCGTGGTCCCGTTGGAGAGCACACGGCGCCAGCCGAGTGCGTCCACCACCAGCGGCGCACGCAGATCGCCGCGATCGGTCCGCACGACGTGACCCTCCCGACCGAGGACCGTGGCGGTCTCGAACTCGACATCGGATTGTTCGCGCAGCAGAGCGCAGAACTCGCGGTAGTCAAAAGTCGAAAACGACCACGGCAGCTTCCAGCGGGCGCTGCGAAATGGGGTGTGCACGGTCAGCTCGTCGAAGGTCTGACACAACGATCCACCCAGCTCCAGTGCATCCAGCCAGCACGTCGGTATCCCGCAAGCGGACGTCTGACGCTCGCCGATCTCGTAGCGATCGATCATCAGTACTCGTGCTCCGGAGCCCGCAAGCTCGCGGGCGACCGCAAGCCCCGCGAAGCTCGCGCCGCAGATCAAAACATCGCAGTCGCGCTCTAGGCGGGTGCGCTCGCTGCCACGCTTGGTCGCTCGAACCGGCATTCCCCGCCAATGATAGGTGCGCGCGAGGCACCGAGGGTCCCGGCTCTCTCTGCGCTACGCTTCGCTCGTGCAAACCCTGACTGAGAACCCCGACGCCCGTGTGGTCGAGGGATCAAACGGGCTACTGCTGGAGCTCGACGGCCGGCTAATCCCCAATTACGACGCGACCTTGCAGCCTTTCGAGGAGGGCGAGGTCGTCACCGGCCACGTCGTCCGGATAGACAAGGACGAGGTGCTGGTCGACATCGGCTACAAGTCCGAGGGCGTCATCCCGGCCAACGAGCTGTCGATCCGCAAGTCGGTAGACCCGCACGAGGAGGTCTCCCTCGGCGAGGAGGTCGACGCGATCGTCATGACCAAGGAGGACCAGGACGGTCGCCTGATCATGTCTAAGAAGCGCGCCCGCTTCGAGAAGGCGTGGCGGCGCATCGAGACCGCGGCCGAGTCCGGTCAGCCGGTCGAGGGGACCGTAATCGAGGTCGTCAAGGGCGGACTGATCATCGACCTCGGCGTGCGCGGCTTTCTGCCCGCCTCACTGGTCGACATCCGCCGGGTGCCGAACCTCGACGAGTACATGGGCACGAAGATCGAGACGAAGGTGATCGAGCTCAACCGCTCACGCAACAACGTGGTGCTGTCCCGCCGCGCGGTTCTGGAGGAGGAGCGCAAGGAGGTTCGTCAGCAGATCCTCGACCGCCTGCAGCCAGGACTGGAGGTGGAGGGCCAGATCTCCAACATCGTCGACTTCGGCGCTTTCGTGGACCTCGACGGGATCGACGGGCTAATCCACATCTCCGAGCTCTCCTGGTCACACGTCAATCACCCGTCGGAGATCCTGAACATCGGCGACACCGTCAAGGTCAAGGTGCTCGACATCGACCGTGATCGTCAGCGCATCTCGCTCGGCCTCAAGCAGACCCAGGAAGACCCCTGGCAGCGCATAGTGGAGACCTACAACATCGGCGACGAGCTCGCGGGCAAGGTCACCAAGGTCGTCACGTTCGGGGCGTTTGTTGAGATCCTCGACGGCGTAGAGGGCCTCGTGCACATCTCCGAGCTCGCCGCCTATCACGTGGAAAGCCCGCGCGAGGTGGTTCATCCCGGTGACGCGATCCGCGTGAAGATCCTCGAGATCGACTCCGAGCGCAGACGGCTTTCGCTGTCGGCCAAGCGCGTGGAGGACCAGATCCTTCCGCTGGTACGCGAGGGCGAAGAGACCCCTGCGCTAGAAGACGAAGAGCAGATCGACTCGGCCATGAGCGAGTACTCCGCCTTCACCGGTGAGTCACCCGCCGAGGAGCCAGCCGACTTTGAGGACGCTGCAGCCGTCGAGACGGCCGAGGCGCCCGCCGCAGAGGCGCCGGTCGCCGAGCCTGAGGTGGCTCCCGAGGCCGCCGTCGCGGAGCCCGAGGCGCCGGTCGAGCCGGTCGCCGTCGAGGAGACGCCCGCTGAGGCGGATGCAGCGACCGAGCCGCAGGCGGACGCCGCCGAGGCCGATGAGGTGGACTCCGCCGTGCCACAGGCGCCCGACGAGGCCTAGGGCTCGAGCGAAGACCCAATCTCGAGCCGGTGGTTGCGTTTGTAGGACTCACCGGAGGCATGGGCGCAGGCAAGTCCACGGCGCTTGAGGCACTGCAGCGGCTAGGAGCCGCCGTCATCTCCAGCGACGCGGTGGTGCACGAGCTCTACGCACACGACGTTGGCCTTCGCGAGGCGGTGCTGGAACGCTGGGGGCCCGGGGTCGTTCCAGACGGAGTCGTCGATCGCGCGGCACTCGCTGAGCGCGTGTTCGCCAACCGTGAAGAGCGGGAATGGCTCGAGGGCCTGTTGTGGCCGCTGGTCGCGGAGCGGGTCACACAATGGCTGAGCGAGGTGCGCGCCACCAGGCCCGCTCCCAGGGCGGCGGTGGTCGAGGTGCCGCTGCTGTTCGAGGCGGGGCTGGAAGGGATCTATGACGCGACGATCGCCGTCGTCGCCGAGGAGCAGCTGCGCCGCGAGCGTGCCGCGGGACGCGGGCACGCCCTGGCAAGCGAGCGCGACGCACGCCAGCTGGCGCAGTCAGAGAAGGCCGAGCGGGCCACATACACCGTCACCAACGACGGCGATGAAAGCGAACTGCAAGAGCGCCTCGAGGCGATCCTCTGCGACCTGGGTGACCATGCCCCGTGAGCCCAACCGGCCGGACATGTCGCCCGCACGTGAGAAGCTAATGAGGTGAACGCCGGCCCATCACACTCTCTCGCGCGGGCGCGCAGCTCCCGTGGCAACACCCGCTCCTCCACACCCCGCGGCGCTCACCCGCAGCGTAAGGGACTTACGGGTCTACTGGCGTTCGTGCTCTGTGCGCTAGCGCTCGGGGTTGTCCTTTCGAGTCTCTCACACGTCGTACAGCAGGCGACTCTGCCGCTGCGCGACGTGAACGTGATCCGTCAGCAGGCCGCTGAGAAGCATCTGGACCCGGCGCTGATCGCCGCGGTGATATACGCCGAGACCAAGTTCGATCCGCGCCGTTCCCCAGCCGGCGCCGAGGGGTTGATGCAGATCCTGCCATCCACGGCCCACTTCCTGGCTGGGATGTCCGGAGGAGTGAGCTTCACGACCAGAGATCTGGCGACGCCGGCGATCAACGTCGCCTACGGCAGCTACTACCTGCGCTATCTGCTCGATCACTATCAGGGCAACGAGATGCAGGCCGTGGCGGCCTATAACGCGGGGCTTGCCAATGTCGATAAGTGGATCGCCAAAGACCACGCCGAGGGCCAGCAGTTGACCATCGGTGCGATCCCGTTCCCGGAGACCCGTGCCTACGTACAGCGGGTGTTGCTCGCCCAACGGGCGTACCGCAGCGTCTATCCGCGCCAACTCGGCCTGGACTAGCCGGCCGGCCGCGATCGATGAGCGCCGAGCCGAAGCACTCGCGGCTGGTACGTGCGGTGGGTGAGCAGGATCTGGACGGGATAGCGGCGATCTACGCCCACTACGTAGAGCACACCTACATCACCTTCGACACGAGCGCCCCGAGCCCCGAGGAGTGGCGTGTGAAGCTGCGTGCGGCCGAGCGGGAGGGCCACCCGTGGCTGCTCAGCGAAGCCGATGGGACGCTTCACGGGTATGCCCTCACCTTCGCCTTCAAGTCCAAGCCGGCATACCGGTTCACCCTGGAAACTTCCATCTACCTGGATCCGCGATCGGTTGGAATGGGGCTCGGGCGCGAGCTATACGAAAAGGCGCTGAGCGACGCCGGCGCACGCGGCTTTCACGTGGCTGTCGCCGGCATCGCACTACCCAATCCGCGGTCGGTGGCGCTGCACCAGTCGCTGGGCTTCCAGCCCGTGGGGATCTTCAGAGAGGTCGGTCACAAGCTGGGCGATTGGCGTGACGTGGGGTGGTGGCAGCGGCCGCTGTCGCTAACGTGATGGGCAGCGAGTATGCCCCCGTTCCGTCTCGATAGCACGTTCACCCCGACCGCCGATCAACCCTCGGCGATCGCCGCGTTGGCCGAGGGCGTGCAGACCGGGGAGCGTTTCCAGACGCTGCTGGGAGCGACCGGAACGGGCAAGACGATGACGATGGCGGGCGTGATTCAGGAGGTCCAGAAGCCAGCGTTGGTGATCGCCCACAACAAGACGCTCGCGGCGCAGCTGTGCAACGAGTTCCGCACGTTCTTCCCGGACAACGCCGTGGAGTACTTCGTCTCCTACTACGACTACTACCAGCCCGAGGCCTATGTCCCGAGCAGGGATCTGTACATCGAGAAGGACTCGGCCATCAACCAGGAGGTCGACCGGTTGCGCCACGCGGCGACAGCCGCAGTGTTCGCCCGCCGCGACGTGATCGTGGTCGCGTCGGTGTCATGCATCTACGGGCTGGGTTCGCCCGAGGTGTACGAGATGAACATGCAGATCTTGAGAAGGGGCGAGGAAATCGACCGCGACAAGCTGCTGCGCAAGCTCGTCTCGATTCAATACACACGCAACGACACGGCGCTCTCACGCGGCACTTTTCGCGTGCGCGGGGAGACACTGGAGGTATTCCCCGCCTACGCGCAGACCGCGTTCAGGGCGCAGATGTTCGGCGATGAAGTCGAGCGCCTACAGCACTTCGATCCACTCACCGGCGAGCTGATCGAGGACAACCTCGAGCACGTCGCGATCTGGCCGGCCACTCACTACAACGTCAAGGAGGGCACGATCGAGTCGGCCGTCGCGCAGATCGGCGCCGAACTGAACGAACGCTGCGAGCAGCTGGAGTCAGAAGGCAAGCCACTGGAGAGCCATAGGCTGCGCCAACGCACCCAGTACGACATGGAGATGCTGCGCGAGGTGGGCTTCTGCTCGGGCATCGAGAACTACTCACGCATCCTCGATGGACGCAAGCCGGGCGAGCGCCCGTACTGCCTGATCGATTATTTCCCCAAGGATTTTGTGTGCTTCATCGACGAGTCTCATCAGACCGTGCCGCAGACGGGGGGGATGTATGAGGGGGACCGCTCACGCAAGCAGACGCTCGTGGACTACGGCTTCCGGCTGCCGAGCGCGATGGACAACCGCCCCCAGACCTTCGAGGAGTTCCTGTCGATCACCCCGCAGCTGGTGTTCGTCTCCGCGACACCCGGCGAATACGAGCGCACACGCTCACAGCGGATCGTGGAGCAGATCGTCAGACCCACCGGTGTCGTCGACCCCGAGGTGAATGTGCGGGCCACGCGCAACCAGATCGACGACCTGATGAACGAGATCCGCCAGCGGGTGGAGGTCAACGAGCGAGTGCTGGTCACGACGCTCACCAAGAAGATGTCAGAGGATCTCTCCCAGTACCTGCTGGAGATGGGATTCAAGGTGCGCTACCTGCACTCGGAGATCGACACGCTCGAGCGCATCCAGATCATCCGCGATCTGCGTCTGGGCGAGTACGACGTGCTCGTCGGGGTCAACCTGCTGCGCGAGGGCCTGGATCTGCCGGAGGTCTCGCTGGTGGCGATCCTCGATGCCGACAAGGAGGGCTTCTTGCGCGGAGAGACCTCCCTGATCCAGACGATCGGCCGCGCCGCGCGCAACATGAATGGAACGGTGCTGATGTATGCCGACAAAGAGACCAAGGCGATGCGCGCCGCGATCTCCGAGACCGACCGCCGTCGCGAGATCCAGGTGGCTTACAACATCGAGCACGGGATCACCGCCGCGACGATCGTGAAGGGCATCTCCGACATAGCCGAGTTCCTGCAATCTGAGTCGAAGGTTCCGCGCAGCCGGCGCTCCAGACGCAAAGAGCGAAGCGGCGGGCAGCTCGCCGAACACGAGCTCGAACGGCTCGCGGTCGAGCTCGAGGAGGAGATGGCGGCCGCTGCTGAGGATCTGCGCTTCGAGTACGCAGCGCATCTGCGCGACGAGATCCGCGAGCTACGCAGGGAGATCAGGGAGCGAAACCGAGTCGAGACTCCGGCGGGCGAGCCCGCATAGAAGCACCATCGCCGGCAACGGGCTTTATCCGCATCGGCGTTCGCTAGGCTTCAGTCCCGTCGCGGAAAACGAGGATCCGCGTATCAGGAGAGTGTCAGTTGCAGCTGGACCGTCAAAGCATCGAGAAGCGTGACTTTCCCATAGCCAGGCGGGGATATGACCCCGCCGCGGTCGATGCGCACCTGCGGACCCTGGCTTCAGAAGTGCAGGAACTCATGAGGGTTGCCGCTGATCGTGGTGGGCATTCGCTCGCCTCGAGTGCCGGCTCCCAGGTCAAGAGCATCCTCGAGGCGGCTGAGGCCACCGCCGCGGACATCGAGCGTCAAGCCACCGAAGACGCCTACGCTGTGCGAGAGCAGGCCAACGGTGACGCTGCCAGGACCCGCGAGCAGGCGATCGCCCAAGCCCAGGCCCATGTGCAGGCGGTATCGCAGTCCACGGCTGTCCTGATCGCACGGGTGGAGTCGATGGACGGCGAGACGGGGGCGCTCGTCGAGCGCCTGCGTGGTGGCACCGATCGCCTGTCATCTGACCTGGACTCGATCGAGGCCAACATGAGGGCTCTGTACGACGCGGCGTCGGGTCAGGCCTCCCATACCTCCGCGGCTGCCCCACCTCAGCCACACCGAACGCCGATCATCGATCAGCTCAGCCACGAAGAGGCGCTACCGCAAGCCGGAGAAGAATCCTTCGAGCCGGAGGAAGAGATCGCGCAGACAGCCGAGAGCGCCGACCTCGACGGCGCCCGCCTGGTGGCTCTAAATATGGCTCTCAACGGTGAAACACGCGAGGACACCGAGCACTATCTACTCCAAAACTTTCAGCTGCCCGACCGTGCGAAACTGCTCGACGAGGTCTACGCCGCGATCGAGGGATAGATGGCCTTGCGCCGCCTTAGAGACGTCGCCGCACAGGATCGGCTCGTACGCTGAGCGTCAGGCCAGGCCCGTGGAGATCGTTGACCTGGTCAACGGACGGTGCCGACATAAACCTTCAGCGCGACGCACATATCTTCCTCTTCAACGACGGCATGATCGTGAGGTGGACGGCCTGCCGGTGACGCCGGCAAGGCCGTACTGGCGCCGAGCGGCCTACCGAGTCGAACGGATAGGGCGATGTCGCAGGAGAACGTGGAGAACCTTCGGGGTTATCTGGAGTCGTGGAATGGGCGGACATTGCAGGGACAGTCACGGCCCTGGGAGGGCATTCTCTCGTCGGAGGTCGTCGCCGATCTTTTCGATCCGGATGTCGTCTACGAGGATGGGAACCCGCCCGACCACGTTGGTGAGTCCTATCGCGGGCTCGACGGTGTAATCCGGGCAGCGGAACGCTGGGTCGAGCCGTGTGAGTGGCTGATTGTCGAGTTGGAGCGGATCCTCGACGCCGGCGACCGTGTCGTTTCGATCCACCGAGCGCAAATGCAGATGCGATACAACGGCATCGAGTTCGGTTCGCCTATGGCCTATGTGTATACGTTCCGTGACGGCAAGATCGTTCACTTCCGCAGCTATGTGGACCCATCGGAGGCTCTCGAGGCTGTCGGGCTGGGTGTAGGCGATGCCCGCAACGAACCCGCAGCTAGCGCCGTCGGTGGCGCTAGGTGGTCTCGCTGGAAAGGCTCTACTGCTGGTCGGCGGCACTCGAGCCGGCCAGCTCGTTGGCGCGTGCTACCAGGTGAGCGACACCGAGCTGGTCATACTCGGTTGCGGCCCGCTGAAGCGAGGCCACGCCGGCCGGGTGATCGTGCTCGAGCAGTCTCTGCCCGAGAAGCAGCTCGCAGCGCGCGGCCTCCAGCGGACGATTCAGGTCCTGCCAACCCTCGCGGGCCCGTTGCAAATCGGCGAGCGCTCCGGGAAGCGGACCGACTACACCGGCGGCTTCGATCGCGGCTGCCTCACCCACTGGATAGTGCACGCGCGCGGCCTGCTCGGCCGCCCTCTGAGCAGCCTGACGTCCCTTCTCCTGACGACCGGCGAGGCTGTGCAGCAGTGCGCGCGCCGAGTTGGCCTGGATCGACTGCACTATCAGGCCGGCACGCTCACAAACTTCAAGCGCCTGGGAGAGGGCCGTCTCGGCGCCTGGAAGGTCACCTCGATCGCACAAGGTGCTCGATAGCCCGTAGAGCGCGTCGAAGCAGACCTCCGACCAGCCAATCTGCTCTGCGAGCTCGTGGGCGCGCCTGTAGGAACTCTCGGAGTCCTGCCACTCGCCGTTGCGCCAATGGATCCGCCCGCGCAGCGCGTAGGGCAGGCAGAGCTTGCCGATCAGACCCTCGCGCTCGGACAGCTCGGCGCTTGCGTCGCTGGAACGCCTCACCTCCTCCCAGTCTGCGGCGTAGAGCGCAAGCTGGGCGACCGCCGCGTGCAGCTCGATCTCGGCTGGCACGTCACCGACCTGCTGCGCGAGCGTGAGCGCCTCACGGTAGGCGCTGGCGGCGTCCGCGTAGTTGCCGTCTGAGCTCTCCAAATGGTGGCCGAGCGCCATCAAGGCGAGGACGGTCTCGTGGGCGTCGGAGCCACGAGCGAGCTCAACGGCGCGTTCTAGGTTCTCCAGTGCCTTGACGGTGTCGCCGATGCGACCGAAAACACGGCCAAAGATGCCGTGTGCGCGACTGGCGGCGCGAACCTCGCCGAGGCGCTCGGCGAGGCGCAGTGCCTTCTCCGATGCGTAAATCGCAAGCATGTTGTCGCCCGTCTGCATGTACAACCACGCCGCCTCCTCATAGAGGCGCACCAGGGTCAACGATGGCTCGCCGTCCTTGATCAGGTTGATACCGCGCTGATGGTGCTCGATCGCCTGCTTGCGCTCACCCTTGTGTGCGAGCCCAGCGCCGATCTTGCGGTGAAGCTCGGCAACCTGCTCGAGATCCTGATGGCCACGGTGATACTCCAGCGCCCGCTCCCAGACGTCGATCGCGACGTCGACGCGACCCAGTCGCAGCGCGACATCACCCTGCTTCTGGAGGATGCGGGCAGTCACAGCGTTCTCGCTGCCCGCATGCTCGCAGGCGGTCACGTAGTTCGAGAACGCTTCCTCGTTTGAGTAGAAGGCCATCGCGGCGTCACCGGCAGCCTCGAGATGGCTAAGCGCCTTGACCCGATACGGCTCGAGCTCAGCTGCCGCCAGGCTCAGCTCCGCCCCCAGTTGCGCTGCTCTTGCGTAGTGCTCGGCGAGCAGCGCGACGACCTCATCGACTCGTTCGCCCGCTCGAGCCTCGATGAAGCCCGCGATCTCGAAGTGCTTCTGTGCGCGCACCGCCTTGGGCAGCATTTCGTATGCCGCGTCACGGATCAGCGCGTGCTTGAAAGCCAGCTCGGGCTCCCCGGCGAGTGCGCTGCCCTCTCCGGCGACAATGATGTCCTTCTCGCGCAAGATCCGCAGGGCCTCCGGCAGATCGCCACCTTCGGCCTCCACGACCGGCGCGAGAGCGCCCTCCCAGAACGTCCGGCCTATGACCGCGGCGTGCGCCAGCAGACGACGCTGGAATGGCTCGAGCGAATCCAGCCTTGCCGCGAGTAGGGCCTGCACGGTGGCCGGCAGCTCAGCGGCGCTGGAGTCTTCCTCCTCGGACAGGCGGCGCACCATCTCCTCCGCGAAGAGAGGGTTGCCCTCCGCGCGCGCGGCGACAGCCGCGACTACGCTCTCGTTGTCCCCCTCGATATCGAGCAGCGTGGAGATCAGCTCGCGTGTCTCGGTCTCCCCGAGCGGCTCGAGAAACAGCGTCGTAGTATCCCGACGCACGCCTCCCCAGCCGACCCGGCGCTCCAACAGCGTTTCTCGCGCGAGACAGACCTGAAGCACAGGGGCTCGCACCCATTGGAGGAGGTGCTCGATCAGATCGAGCATCCCCTCGTCAGCCCAGTGGATGTCCTCCCAGACCAGGATCAGCGGCCTCTGGTGTGCCAACCCTTCCACACAGGAGCGCACCGCGGCGAAGAAGACTTCACGAACGCGCTGGGCGTCCTCCTGCTCGGGGAGAGCCGGATCGTTGGGAGTCTCGATACCGAGCACGCGGCCGATCACGGCTACCTTGGACGCCGAGGATCTGCTGCTCCGTGGGTCGGAGTCGTCCAGTAGGCCGCTGAGACGAGCCGAGAGCTTCTGCCACGCGACCGCTGGGGGATCGCCGTCGAGGATCTCGCACTCGGCGCGGATGACCTCGCCCAGCGGCCAATAGACGGTGCTCGACCCGTACGGCAGGCAGCGCCCATGGCGCACCAACGGCCGCGTGCCGCGCAGTGGCAGGTCTTCCTCGAACTGGCGCAGCAACCGCGACTTTCCGACTCCGGCCTCCCCGATCACGGTCGTGAGATGGGGACCACGCTTGCGCTCGACCCGATCGAGTAGATCGCGCAGCTGAGCGAGCTCGGCGGTGCGACCGACCAGCCGGGCGCGCCCCGGCCGCACAACGGGCTCGGTTGGCACTTGCTGCCCGTCGGCCGCGAGCGCCTCCCAGGCGCGCACCGGCGCGGCCTTGCCCTTGAGCGTCAGGGGCTCATCCAGTGGGCGGTAGACGATCGCCCCGCTGGTCGTGCGATAGGTGCTCTCGCCGACGGTCACGCTGCCCGGCCGTGCGGCTGCCTGGAGCCGGGCGGCGACGTTCACGCTGTCCCCGATGACGGTGTAGCTGCCATCAGGATCGTGACCAGCGAGCACCTCGCCGGTATTGATCCCGACGCACAGCTCGAATGTGACGCCGTGCTGCTGGGCCAGCGGCTCATTGACCTCGCCCATCGCGGCCTGCATCCCCAGACCTGCGCGCACCGCACGCTCCGCGTCATCGCCGTGGGCGACGGGCGCGCCGAACATCGCCATCACGTTGTCGCCGATGAACTTGTCGATATATCCGCCGTACTTCGCGACCTCCTCACCGAGACGTTTTAGGATCCGCTCGAGCAGGCGCTTGACCGACTCGGGGTCGAGCTTCTCTGCTACAGCCGTGTAGCCGGACAGGTCGGCGAATAGCACCGTCACCGTGCGACGCTCATCGAGCGTCTGCGTAGGGGCGGCAACGCTGCTGTCGCCGAGGACACTGCCCCCGGCGCTCCTGCCAGCGGTCTCAGTCGCCCATTCGGAGCCGTCCAGCTGCGCGCCGCAGGCCATGCAGAAGCGTGCCTCGGGCGGCGCCTGGATGCCGCACGAACTACAGCGTCGCGCGAGTGCTACGCCGCAGTCCATGCAAAAGCGCGCCTCAGCGGGATTGTCAGCCAAGCACGCCGAGCAACTAGCCATCAGAGCTCAGCTCAAGACCGAGGATACGCATCTGTCATGACCGCGAGTATCGCCGATCCGATGGGCTCCCGGGGACGCGAGGGCATCGAAAGTACTACCGGGAGATCCGCGACACCTGGCCTGAACTTCGGGTCATCGTTGACGAGCTTCGTGCTCTCGGCGATGTGATGAGCGAACGTCCACGTTTTATGTCATGCTTAGTGACATGGAGTTGGAAACTGCCTCGGCGCCGCGCCGTTACCGTATGCAGGCTCGGGCGGCGGCCGCAGCGGCTACGGCCGAGCAGATCCTCGATGCGACCGTCGAGGTTTTCTGGGAGCGGGAGGGCGAGCAGCTCTCGCTGGACGAGGTGGCCCGCCGCGCCGGCGTGACGGTGCGTACGGTGATTCGTCGCTTCGGCGGCAAGGAGGGCTTGTTCGCCGCCGCGGTGGATCGCGAGACGGAGAGAGTGCGCCGAGAGCGCGAACGGGCGCCCGTAGGGGATGTTGCGGCGGCCGTTCACGTTCTGGTGAATAGCTACGAGGCGACCGGTGATCGCATGCTCCGGGTGCTGGCCGAGGAGCAACGCGTTCCTGGCTTGGCTGTGATCGTCGATCGCGGCCGTGCGCTGCATCGTGACTGGTGCACGCGGGTGTTTGCTGTGGCGTTGACACACCGGACCGGTGTACAGCGAGAGCGCCGCCTTGCCCAGTTGGTTGCGATTTGCGACCTCTACACGTGGAAGCTGCTGCGTCGCGACGCGGCGCTCAGCCGTCGTCAAGCCGAGCTTGCGATCCTTGAGCTTTTGGCCCCAATCTTGGATGCTTCTTGATGGCGCGCATCCTCGCTTACACATCGCCAGGGCGAAGCCATCTCTTCCCACTCACACCGATCCTCGACGAGCTCCACGGCCGCGGGCATCAGATCCTGCTGCGTACGCTCTGCTCTCAGGTGCAGCTCATGCGGGCGCGTGGATTTGACGCGGCGGCGATCAATCCCCGGATAGAGACGATCGAGCATCAGGACTGGCGCACGGATAGCCCGCGGGAGTCCCTGCGCCTGAACGTCCAGGTCTTCGGGGCGCGCGCCGAGCACGACGCGCCCGACCTGACCCAGGCCATAGTCGATACAGAGCCCGACGTGGTGCTGGTCGACTTCAACTGCTGGGGGAGCCTCATGGCCGCGGAGGCTTGGGGTGGACCGTGGGCAGCGTTTTGTCCCTATCCGCTTCCGTTGCGCTCGCGGGACGCGCCGCCCTACGGTCCCGGGTTCGCGCCCGCTCGCGGGCCGCTCGGTCGCACGCGCGACAGGATCGCGCGCCCGCTCGTGTTCGGTGCGGCGGAAAGGCAGATGCGCCCTGCGCTGAATGGCATTCGCGAGCGGATCGGGCTAGCGCCTGTGGCTGGCTTGGAGGAGTGGTTCAATCGTGCGCCGCTGCTGCTCTATATGACCGCTGAGCCATTCGAGTATCCGCGGCGTGACTGGCCCGAGAACGTGATCATGGTTGGTCCGTGCGCGTGGGACCCGCCCTCCGAGCCCCCAGCATGGCTCGAGCAGATCACCCAGCCGATCGTGCTCGTAAACACCTCCTCGGAGTTCCAGAACGACGGGCGGCTCGTGCAGGTCGCACTGCAAGCGCTGGCGGATGAGCCGGTCACGGTGGTAGCGACTCTGCCCGCCAACGATCCAGCTCAGTTCCACGCGCCGGCGAATGCGCGGGTGGAGCGCTTCATACCGCACGGGGTCGTGCTCGAGCGTGCCGCCTGCGCTGTCACCCATGGAGGCATGGGCTCAACGCAGAAGGCACTCGCGCACGGTGTGCCTGTATGCGCGGTGCCGTTCGGACGCGATCAACTCGAGGTTGCCCGACGCGTCGAAGTCGCAAAAGCCGGAACACGACTGCTCGCCAGTCGCCTGCGCCCGGACCGTCTGCGGGTCAAGGTCAAAGAAGCCATGACCCACATCGAGGGAGCACAACGCATCGCCGTCGCATACGCCGCCACCGGCGGGCCCGGTAGCGCCGCCGACGCAATCGAGGTACGCCTACTGCACCAAGCCACGAGCAGATCTGAGGCCTGATCCCCAGTGGCGCAGCTTCGCGCCGGCGGCGCACAGCGACCGCCAACCAGCAAAAGCAGCCCCATATCTTGATGATCGTCTTGGCACCCGTGAGCCGCTAGAGAGTCCCGATTCTGTCGGGGGGCCAGTAGGTTGCGATGGCTCCTCCAATGATCCATCCTGTGGGCACCGGTCCCCAGTAGCGGCTGTCGTCCGATCCTCCGCGATTGTCGCCCATCATGAACCAGTGACCTGGAGGAACCTTGATCGGCTTGGGATAGTTGCAGTCCAGCTCGGAGGGATCTTCGCAAGGTTTGATGTAGGAGTCCTTCTCGGCCACGAACGAGCTTTTACCGGCGGCTCTGCGAAAGACGTGGCCTTCCTTTATGTACATTTCGTCGCCGGGCCCGGCGACGATTCGCTTGACGAAATCGTTGCTGGCCTCGTGCGGCACCGGCTGTGAGCAGGCAGCAGCACCCGGGGTGCTGACATGAGGGATCGGTCCGCACACGCTCGCCTCGGCGTCTGCCGGGGGGTGGAACACGGCTATCTCACCGACGTGAGGGCCGTTGATCTCCATGCCGAGACGGTTGACTAGATAGTGCTGGCCGATCTGCAGAGTGGGTTCCATCGAACCGCTCGGGACGTCATACGGCTTGACTATCCACTGTTGAAGAGCGAGCGCGAGACCCAGCGCAACGGCGATGATGACGACGAGCTCGATGATCGAGCCGACGATCGATTTTCTTTTTTTCTCTTCCCCGGAACCATCCGGCGTCGGCGGTGACCGACGTACCCTTGATTCGGGTGGCCTGACCGACCCAGATGCCACTGCTGCCTCGATCCTCTTGCTCTCAAAACAAGCCCCACCGAACATCATTCCCGCCAGCCGGTAACAGCCCCTCCTGAAAGATTTGACCCTAATGTGGCCATCTAAAGAGCCGATATGCCCACAGCTGCTGTCGATCTACCCAGCGCTTGCTCCTGATCTACCGTTCCGGCGCAGATGACATTTGGGTCCAGGACATCATGGCGCTGCGTGGTCCTGTAGGGCACCTACCAGCAGGATCGCGGACGTGACAGCCACCCTCAGGGGATGTGATGGTGACCTTCGCCCGTCGAGCGGCACGCTAGAGAAATACAAGCTCTCGTCTTGGGGCCATGCTCGCTCTAAACGGCTCTGCGGTGCCAGTTTTTGAGTGCGCCCGGCGGGAATCGAACCCGCGGCCTGCGGTTTGAAAGACCGCTGCTCTTTGGCACCGATAAACGTTGCCGTTGACCACTGAGCTACGGGCGCGTGAACCTAGTGCTTGCAAATATGAACTTACACGATCTGTCAGTGAGCGTAGGTCCCCTCGGCGCCGGTACTGCTCTACGCTTCGCCCTCGCGCGCCAGCCCACAAGAGCGCGGAACGCGAAAATAACGAACGTCTGTTCGCCCTCCTAATATGAGGTTACATGGCCGTCAGCAATCGGATCGTCGTCTCCGGCGCACGCGAGCACAACCTGAAGGACATCTCTCTTTCGCTGCCGCGTGACGCGCTGGTCGTAATCACCGGTCTGTCCGGGTCGGGGAAGTCCTCACTGGCGTTCGACACGATCTACGCCGAGGGGCAGCGGCGCTACGTGGAGTCGCTCTCAGCCTACGCGCGCCAGTTCCTAGGGCAGATGGACAAGCCCGACGTGGACTCGATCGAGGGGCTCTCACCGGCGATCTCGATCGATCAGAAGACCACCTCACGTAACCCGCGCTCCACCGTTGGAACGGTCACGGAGATCTATGACTACCTGCGACTGTTGTGGTCACGGGTGGGTAAGCCCCACTGCCCGATCTGCGGCCGGCCGATCGTTGGACAGTCAGCCGAGCAGATCATCGACCAGGTGATGGAGCTCGGCGAGGGCACACGGTTCATGGTCCTCTCACCGGTGGTGCGGGGGCGCAAGGGCGAGTACGGCAAGATGCTCGAGGATCTGCGGGCGGACGGCTTCGCGCGCGTGAAGATCGATGGGCGGGTACGCATGCTCGAGGAGTCGATCGTGCTCGACAAGCGCTACAAGCACGACATAGCCGTGGTCGTGGATCGCCTGGCGATGCGTCACGACGTGCGCAAGCGCCTGGCCGACTCGATCGAGACGGCTGTTGGCCTGGCTGAAGGTCTGGTGGAGATAGAGATAGTGGGACGCGGTGAAGATGAGCAGCGCGAGCACTCCTCAGGTGCCCTCGGCGCTCGTTCGCCGGCAGCGCAGATCACTCCCGGTGTGGTTCCGGACCCGGGCAGTCTGTTCACCTTCTCGGAGAAGTTCGCCTGCCCCGAGCACGGGCCGTCGCTGGTGGAGCTCGAGCCGCGAATCTTCTCGTTCAACTCGCCGCATGGCGCATGTGAGCGCTGTCACGGGCTCGGCTCACAAATGGAGATCGACCCGGAAATGGTTGTACCGGACCCCTCGCTATCGATCGCCGACGGGGCGATCATGCCCTGGAGCGGCGCTACTTCCAGCTACTACGAGCAACTCGCCCAGGCGATCGCCAAGCAGTACGGCCTCGACCTGAGTGCGCCATGGGAAGACCTGGACGCCGACGAGCGCGGCCTGTTCCTGTACGGGACCGGGGAGGAGCCCCTTCAGATCGACTACCGCAACCGCTACGGGCGCCAGCGCACCTACGCCACACGCTTCGAGGGGGTCGTCGCAAACCTCGAGCGCCGCTACCGCGAGACCGACTCCGACCATGCGCGCGAGAAGATCGAGCAGTACATGTCGCTGCGCGCCTGTCCGGTGTGCGCCGGAGCGCGACTGCGAGCCGAGTCCCGTGCGGTCCTGGTCGCCGGCACCCCGATCGATCAGTTCTGCGCTCTCTCAGCACGCCGGGCGCTTCAGTGGCTCGAGCAGGTCGAGCTCTCTGAGACCGACCGTCACGTCGCGCGGCTGATCCTGCGCGAGATCTCAGAGCGCTTGCAGTTCCTCGAGAACGTCGGCATCGGCTACCTCTCTATGGACCGCGCGGCCTCGACCCTGTCCGGGGGAGAGGCGCAGCGCATCCGCCTGGCGACCCAGATCGGATCATCGTTGGTCGGTGTTCTCTACATCCTCGATGAGCCCTCGATCGGCCTACACCAACGCGATAACTCCAAGCTGATCGCCACCCTGGAACGACTGCGTGACCTGGGCAACACCGTGATCGTGGTCGAGCACGACGAGCAGACTATGCGATCAGCCGATCATCTGGTGGACCTCGGACCGGGGGCCGGCGAGCACGGCGGGAAGATCGTCGCGCAAGGCACCGCCGCCCAGGTGCAGCGCGTGAAGGGGTCACTCACCGGCCAGTTCCTGGCGGGCACGCGAACCGTCGAAGTGCCTGCCAGCAGGCGCACACCGACCGGCTACATCGAGGTGTCCGGCGCCACCCAGCACAATCTGCGCGACATCGATGTGCAGCTGCCGCTCGGGACGCTGACCTGCGTGACCGGAGTGTCCGGCTCGGGCAAGTCGACGCTCGTCAACGAGGTGCTGCTGAAGGCGCTGTCAAATCGTCTGCACCGCACGCGTCAACGCCCGGGCGCCCATCGCGCGATCCACGGTTTGGAGCAGCTGGACAAGATCATCGCGGTGGATCAGTCGCCGATCGGGCGCACACCGCGCTCAAATCCCGCCACCTACACCGGGCTGTTCGATGTGATCCGTGACCTCTTCTCAAAGACCCAGGAGGCGCGTGCCCGTGGCTACAAGCCAGGCCGTTTCTCCTTCAACGTAAAGGGCGGGCGCTGTGAGATCTGCCGCGGGGATGGCCAGATCAAGATCGAGATGCACTTCCTGCCCGACGTGTATGTGCCGTGCGAGCAGTGTCACGGCAAGCGCTACAACCGCGAGACGCTGGAAGTGCGCTTCAAGGGCAAGAGCATCGCCGACGTTCTCGACATGCCGGTCGAGGGGGCGCTCGAGTTCTTCGCCCACATCCCCAAGGTGCGACGGCGCCTGGAGACGCTGCACGCCGTCGGGTTGGGCTATGTGCGCCTCGGTCAGCCCGCCACCACGCTCTCCGGAGGGGAGGCACAGCGTGTGAAGCTAGCCACCGAGCTCTCCAAGATCGCGACCGGACGCACCCTTTACATCCTCGACGAGCCCACCACTGGCCTTCACTTCGCCGACGTGCAACGGCTGCTAGAGGTACTGCAGCGACTGGTGGAGGCCGGCAACAGCGTCGTGGTGATCGAGCACAACCTCGATGTGATCAAGTGCGCCGACCGTCTGATCGACATGGGCCCGGAGGGGGGAGAGGAGGGCGGCCTGGTGATCGCCGCCGGCACCCCTGAGCAGGTGGCGGCTAATACCGACTCGCACACCGGCCGCTTCTTGAGCGAGATCCTCGGTGCTCCCAAAGCACACAAGGCCACCAGATCACGGGCCGCCAGCAAGCGGAGAACCAAGGTAGCCGCGTGATCCGGGCCACGCGCCGGGGACGGGTGTGGTTGAGCAAGTGGCGCTGGTATGAGCGCAACTCACTGCCATGGAACCGGGCCCGTATCCACTGGCAGCTGATGCGTCGCGAAGCGTTTCTGCGCTGGCCGGTGCACGGCAACGTCCTCGAAGCCCTCGAGCAGGGGCGCCTTCAGATCGGCCAGGGAGCGCTGCTGGAGCCCGGTGTGTGGATCACAGCGCCGGGCCAGGCACGGGTAAAGATCGGTTCTGGCAGCTTCCTGAACATGGGTGTGATGATCGCCGCGCACGAGCTCGTGGAAATCGGGGACCACTGCATGCTCGCCAACGGCTGTTTCATCTCTGACGCCTCGCATCGCTACGACGATCCAACGCTCCCAGTCCCGTGGCAGGGCTTCGTCTCCAAGGGACCGACACGGATCGGCGATAACTGCTGGCTGGGCGTGGGCGTGGTCGTGACCAGCGGTGTCACCATCGGGGAGCGTTGTGTGATTGGTGCCAACAGCGTCGTCACCAGCGACATCGAGCCGTTTTCGGTGGCGGCGGGCGCTCCCGCACGGGTTCTGCGGAAGGTCGACTACAGCCACGCGAGCGCCGAGGGCTCGACACACGGGAGTGCGTGAAGCTCGCTGGGTCTCGCCGGTATCGCCAGTCAGACCGAACATGTACCGTCTGGGTCGTGGACGTATTCGAGTGCATGCGCTGCGCCCCGACCACTCGCCGGTTCGATCCCGAGCCAGTTCCGCGAGCGGTGCTGATACGTGTCCTTGAAAACGCTCGCTTCGCCCCCAGCGGCGGAAACCGCCAAGGCTGGCGGGTGATCGCCGTACAGGACCCCGATCGCCGGCGCGCTCTACGCGACCTCTACCTGCCGCACTGGCGCGCCTATCTGGAGCAAACGGGCGCCGCGCGCACGCTGGCCGATGCCGAGCCTGAAGATCCCCGCACAAGAATGCTGCGCCTGGCCGACGAGTACGCGCAGGGACTCGATCAGGTGCCTTTGCACCTGCTTGTCGGAGTGCGGCTCGCCGACCTCGCGGTGACAGACCAGGCGCTGCCACGGCAGAGCATCGTCGGCGGGGCGTCTGTCTATCCGTTCGTTCAGAACCTCCTGCTCGGCCTGCGGGCCGAGGGACTCGGGGCGGCGCTCACGACGCTACTCGTGCCCGCCGAGGCGCAAGTCAAGGGCCTGCTGGAGATCCCGGATGACATCGCCCTGGCGGCACACATCGGCGTTGGTCGCCGAAGCGACCCGTGGCCCAAGAAGCTCTCCCGTAACCCGGTCGAGCAGTTCGCCTTCTCAGAGTGCTGGGGCGAGCCGCTGCTTGACTGTTGAGTGCGAGCGACGCAAGCGCGTCTGGCCGCAGAACCATTTCCCACTTTGCCGAGCCAGGCCGATCAGCCGCGATCGCCGCCCTACTTCTGGGCCAGCAGAATCACACCGTAGAGGGCCGCCCCAAGCGACCCGGCTATCCCGGCTAGCGCAAGTCCTGCGTATGCCAGCAGACGTGAACGCTCGCCACGACCCTGTTCACCGGCACGTGTGGCTCCCCACACCGCCATCGCGAAGAGGGCGCTGACCGAGATCCCAGCACCCAAAGAAACCACCACCACACCGGCGATCTTGCCCAGGTCGAGCACCGTTGCGCTCATTGTGGCGCTCCAGCCACAAGCGGGTCCTGGCCGGCTCGCGGCCGCTTGCGCAGACCGCGAATGAAGACCGCGCCCAGCAGAATCAAAAGCGACGCCGAGATCACCAGCGGTCCGAGCGCGCCGGCGCCGAACGCCCGCGCCAGTCCGTAGGTCAGCGCACCGATCAGGGCTGCCGCGGGCAGTGTCAGCATCCAAGCGAACACGATGTTGCCCGCGACACCCCAGCGTACGGCCGACAGGCGCTTTGCGGCTCCGGCGCCCATCACGCCCCCGGAGATCACGTGCGTGGTGGACAGCGGATAACCGGCGCCGGAAGCGGCCAGGATCACAGCGGCGCCCGCGCTTTGGGCGGCGAATCCCTGGGCGGTGTCCATCTTGATGATGCGCGTACCCATCGTTCGGATGATTCGCCAGCCGCCGCTGAAGGTGCCAAGCGCGATCGCGCTGCCCGCCGAGACAACGACCCACACCGGTACGTGAAAGCCAGTCGAGGGCAGGTTGTGATGAGCGATCAGCGCCAGGGTCATGATGCCCATCGTCTTCTGGGCGTCATTGGTGCCGTGCGAGAGCGCCAGCAGCCCGCCCGAAACGAGCTCCCCCAAACGGAAGTAGCGGTTGACCGCCCCGGGTCGCAGGCGGCCCACGATTCGGTAGATGATCGTTATGGCGCCGGCCGCGGTGACGAACGCCAGCACCGGGGCGATCACCGCGGGGATGATGAGCTTGCCGAGCAGACCGTCGCCGTTGATTGCGCTCACCCCGTGTGCGGCGATCATTGCCCCCACCAGCCCGCCGATCAAGGCGTGCGAGGAGCTGGACGGTAGGCCGAGGTACCAGGTGGCCAGATTCCATGCGATCGCGCCGATCAGGCCTGCGAACACGATCGTCATGCTCACCTGGGTGCTGGCCACAAACCCCTGGCCGACGGTCGTGGCGACCTTCAGCGAGATGAAAGCGCCAACGAAATTCAAGAGAGCGGCGAACGCAATCGCGACCCGTGGCGGCACAGCGCGAGTGGAAATCACGGTCGCTACGACATTGGCGGTGTCGTGAAAGCCGTTGGTGAAATCAAACGCGATCGCGGTCCCGATCACGATCACGAGAACTATGTTTCCTTGCATCCGGTCTAGGCGTTCTTGATGACGATGCCCTCGAGGATGAAGGCCGTCTTCTCGGTCGCGTCGATCGCGTTCTCCAGACGCTCAAAGATGTCCTTCCAGCGGATCACGACCATCGGATCGGCGTTGCCCTCGAACAGGGCCGCGACGGCCTCCCGCACGACGCGATCGCCCTCGTTCTCTAGCCGGTGGGTCTCCACCGTCTGTGCGCTGATGTCACGGAAGCTGCGCACCAGTGGGATCGCCTGATCGATCTGGCGGGTGGCTTGCAGCAGGATTTCGGCCAGTCGTTGGGCCTGCTCCATCGGCGCGTCGATCTTGTAGAGGCCGAGATAGTCGGCGATCTCCTCGATGAAATCGACTATGTCGTCCAGCGCGGAGGTGAGCTCGAGAATGTCCTCGCGGTCGATCGGGGTCACAA
>DATBPE010000212.1:0-7635 GCA_036561505.1 Solirubrobacteraceae bacterium | reverse complement strand
GGAAACTCTGTCCTAGGACCGTGTCCTCTTGGCTGGTGGCACGGCAGCCGGTCGACCCACGCTACTGAGACGGTAGCGACGAATCCCCGACACCTCGCGCAGCGTATGCTTGGGCTCCTCTGGCAGGAGGAGAAACCGCCTTGGAGCCCGAGCGATCGGATTGGGGGCTGAGTAGTTCATGGTGAGCATATTTACCGATCACCTCATCCCTGCCTTTGGCCTTTAGTCCAAAATCAGCCGTGGCCAACTGGACACGGCGCCGCCCCCGACATCAGGGCGCGCACGCTGTATCTGGCCGCGGCGCTAGGCCGCGTAGGGAACGATCGTCGTGTGGGCGCAGCCGATCAGCTGGTAGTGGCGGTTGACCGGCAGCTTGCGCATTACCAGGATCTTGTGGCCCGGCCCATCGCAGTGCACGACCCCGTGGCCATACACCAGCAGGATGTGATCTTCGCCGGCACCGGTCCATATGTAGTTGGTGCCGTGGCTCGAGTACAGCCAATCGTTGCCGGGACCGCCATAGAGGTGATCGACCTGACTTTCCGGCTGGCCCGAAGGCTTGTAGTCGCCCCAGATCACATCGCCCTCAGGCCCGGCATAGATCGTGTCGTTGCCGTGGCCCCCAAGCAGCTCGTTGTGGCCGACGTTCACCGGCACAACCTGACGCCAGCATGATTCCTCTGCTCCTCTGCAGCGCAGGTGCGGTCCCTGGGGTGGGCCGAAGTGCAACGGTTCGGGACCTCCGCGTAGGCATCGGGTGAACTGGTTCAGTCCGTTGCAGGAGTAGCTGGGATCGGTGCCGTCGAATGGCCCATGGCCCGGCCGTCCATCAAGCGGACGGTTCTCATCGCCCGCGTTCATCAGCAGCATGCCGTTGATCGATGGCCAACCCACGTGGCTGGCCATCGCCACCCGCGCGGTCTGAACGCTCGAGCGAGCCAGATGCGGCTGCAGCCAGAAGCCAAGTAGTAGCAGTGGCCCGAGCCCTGCCACACCGAGGAGGACCCGCCGCATCGCACTCGCCGGGCGAGGTGCATGCTCGCGCGATCCACCTTCGGTAGCTGGCATGGCCAGCCGAATTGATTTCCCGCGTGAGCTCAGGACAATCGACCTCCGTCGGTCCGGTTTTGCGTTTGCCCCCTGGTATCTCTCTCGTCTGAACGGCCTCGGTGCGTGAACGATTGGAGTCGCGATAGACGTATGCAGGAGCATTCGGCATGCCAGCCGAGCAGTCGCTGCACCACAAGGCGGACAGTCAGGTAGTCGATCAGAGCGCCTGAGGAGCGCTCCTGGGAACTACAGCTAGCCGGGTGGGCTACTCGTCTTTGAGTGCAACCGCTCCGAGAGCGGCAGCCGACAGCGCAGTTGCGCTCACCAAGACGCTACTCACTGCCGGCAGATATCCGTCGCGGCCACCGGCCACACCCGCGGCCGCGTCAGCCAGATCGCACACTAGTCCCGTCATGAGCCAGACCCGCCGCGCCTGCCCCTGAGTGCTCAGGGCGCCGTAACCGAGTGCCACGTCACGTACACCGAACAGCCTGGTCAGATAGGGCGCCTGTGGGTTTGCCTGCGCGTCCAGGCCGAACAGCCGCCCGGTTGAGCGTGGTGCGGCCCAGGAGGAAACTCCGATCAGAATCCTCAGTCCAGCAAGCGAGTTGACGGCTTGTCCACGGCTCACAGACGCGACTCTATAACACTGCAATCTGAGTCGAGGGCCAGACCCGGCGGCGCGAGCGCCGGACGTTGAGCGCTACGCTTGCTCGATGAACGACACGACCGCCAATTATCCGGTTGGCGGCTACCAGCTGAAGGACATCTCGCCCCGAGCGTTCCAGCATCCAGCGGATCGCGCCGCCACCGGCGCGCTCGCCTCCGTGCCTTACCTCGACACCGTCGTGCGCAAGGTCATCGAGCTGTACGAGCGTGCCCTGCGCCAGAGCTACCTGGGGTCCTCCGTCAGGCTCTCCGAAGATCAGCTGGGCGACGTCTGGCGCGAGCACTCGATCGCCTACGCGACGCTCGACATGGCGGAGGTGCCCGACCTCTACCTGACGCAGTTCTCGATGCCCAACGCGATGGCCATCGGCGCCCAGCACCCGATGGTCGTGGTTCAGTCGGAGCTGGTGCAGATTCTCGACGCGCCCCAGCGACGCGCCGTCTTCGCTCACGAGGCCGCCCACATCCTCTCCGACCACATGCTCTACCGCACGGCGCTGGCGATCCTCGTGCTGCTGACGCGCACCGCCCGTCTGCCATTGCCGCTCGCGCCGGTGCGCACCGCGCTGATGGAGTGGGGCAGGGCCACCGAGCTGAGCGCCGACCGGGCTGCCGCGCTCGTCACCCGCGACCCGCTGGTCGTCTGCCGCACCTTGATGTCACTGGCCGGCGGGGCGATGGTCGAGGAGCTCGACCTCGACGCCTTCATGCGACAGGGCATGGACTACACCGAGAAGGAGGGAGGCCTCGAGAAGCTGACCCGGTTGATGCTCGATCTCGGCGCCACCCACCCGCTCACCGTCAAGCGCACCCACGAGCTGATGGCCTGGGTGCGCTCGGGTGAGTTCGACCGCATCGCCGGCAATGGCGAGTACGCGCGACTCGGCGACCCCGTCGACCCCCGAGCCGACGGTGGCGAGGCGGTGTCCTTCTACTCTGAGCGCATCAGGGACGCCTTCCGCGACGCCGGGGAGTCGGTCAATTCTGCTGGCCAGCAGTTGGCCGGATGGCTGCGTGGAGAGCGCGACAGCGAGGATCACGAGCAATAGCGCCAGGATCCGGCGACGGCGCGCTGGGGATCCAGCGCCGGTTCAAGCGTGACAGTGCAGGATCCTCAGGCAGCGACGGTTCAGGTAGTGCACCGCCAGCCAGTAGTGACGAAAGGCACGGTTGCGGGTGTCGCGCAGGTGATAGCGGCGGTAGATCTGCTGGATGATCGTGGCGAGTCTGAACAGGCCGAACACTTCGTAGAAGACCCAGTCCTCGACGTGCAGGCCCATTCGCTGGCTGTAGTGCTCGACCACCTCGCGGCGGGTGAGCATCCCCAGCGCGTCGGTTGGCTGGCGACGCAGGGCACGCATGATGCGCTCGTCATCGGCCTGCACCCAGTAGGCAAGCGCTCCACCGAGATCCATCAAGGGGTCGCCGACGGTGGCGAGCTCCCAATCGAGCACTCCGAGGATTCGTTGCGGGTCTCCAGGCGCGAGCACTAGGTTGTCGAAGCGGAAGTCGTTGTGCACGATCCTCTGTTCGCGATCCTCCGGTTGGCGCTCGTCCAGCCACGCCATTACGCGCGCGAAGCTCGGCACGTTCCACGTGTGGGCTGCCTTGTAGCGCTCCGACCAGCCCTCCACCTGACGGCGTATGTAGCCCGGTCCCTTGCCGATGTCGGCCAACCCCGCCTGCGCGGGGTCAGCCTGGTGTAGCTGCACGAGGCGCTCGATCGCGGAGATGCACAGTTGCCGGATGGAGTTCTCGTCGAGACCCAGCGACGGCGGGATTCTCTCCCGCAAGATCGTGCCCTTGATCCTCTCCATCACATAGAAGTGACTTCCGATGACCGTCTCGTCGGTGCAGAGGGCCACCATTTTTGGCACATATGGGTACACGGGCGCGAGCGCCTCTTGGATGCGGTACTCGCGGCGCATGTCGTGGGCGGAAGCCGCCTTGGTGCCGTGTGGAGGGCGGCGCAGGATCAGTTCGCGCTCACCATACGCGAGCAGATATGTGAGATTCGAGGCGCCCCCGGCGAACTGCCGCACGCGAGGTATCCCATCAAGGTTGTTATCGCGGATTTGGGGGGCGTTCTCGTGCAGCCAGTCCGCTGCCGCGATCACGTCGAAGGAGTCCTCCTCGCGAACAGTCCGCCCGTCGTCTAGTACGACCATTTCGCGTTGTCGTCGCAGGTTGACCCTAGGCGGATGCTCACGACCACTTCCCCTTGCCGTAGCGCGCGAGCTCCAGGCGTGCGATCACGCCGCGATGAACCTCGTCGGGGCCATCGGCCAAGCGCAGTGCGCGTGCGGCGGTCCACGCGCCTGCGAGCGGCACGTCGTTTGACAGGCCACCGCCACCGTGGAGTTGCATCGACATGTCCACCACCGATTGGGCCATGTTCGGTACCGCCACCTTGATCTGCGACACGGCACCGAGCGCCTCCGGTGCCTTCTGATCCACCAGCCAAGCGGCGTGCAGCACGTGCAGCCGCGCCTGGTCGATCGCGATGCGGGCGTCGGCGATCCGTTCGCGGTTGCCGCCGAGGTTGGCGATTGGCTTGCCGAACGCCACACGCTCGCTTGCTCGCTTGCAACCCAATTCCAGCGCTAGCTCGGCGAGCCCAATCAAGCGCATGCAGTGGTGGATCCGGCCCGGACCGAGCCGTGCTTGGGCGATCGCGAACGCCTGGCCTGGCCCGCCGATGATCGCGCTTGCTGGCAGGCGCACGTCGGTGAACGACACTTCGCCGTGACCGCCTGGCGCATCCAGGAAACCCATCGCCTCGAGCATCCGCTCGACCTTCACTCCTGGCGCTTTCATCGGCACGAGCACCATCGAATGCTGGTGGTAGCGGTCGGCGTCGCGGTCGGTGAGGCCCATAAAAATGATCGCCTCGCAGTTGGGATGCCCGACTCCCGTGCTCCACCACTTGCGCCCGTTGACCACGACCTCATCGCCGTCGAGCACAGCGGTGGCCTGCATGTTGGTGGCGTCGGAAGATGCCACATCAGGCTCGGTCATACAGAACGCCGAGCGAATCTCCCCGGCAAGCAGCGGCTCGAGCCAGCGCTGCTTCTGCTCCTCAGAGCCGAAGTGCCACAACACCTCCATGTTGCCGGTGTCCGGAGCGTTGCAGTTGCACACCTCGGCCGTGATCAGGGAACGGCCCATACGCTCCGCAAGCGGTGCATACTCGACATTCGAGAGGCCCGCGCCCCTCTCACCGTCCGGCAGGAACAGGTTCCACAGGCTTTCCTTCTTAGCGATCGCCTTCAGCTCCTCGATTACCGGCAACACGACCCATGGGTCCTGGCGCGAGAGCAACTCGCGCATGTAAGGCTCCTCGCGCGGAGTCACCTCGCGCTCCTGGAAGGCGCTGAGGCGCTCGAGCAGATCGCTGCTGCGGGGCGATAGCTGGAAATCCATGACTCAGCCCGCCTGTCCGCTGCGCACATCGAGCACAACCTTGCCGGTGGCTCTACGCTCGTCGAGCGTGTGCAGGGCCTCCGCAGCGCGCTCCAGAGGGAAGCGCTGACCGATGATCGGCCGCACGAAGCCGCCGTCGATCAACTCGTTCACGGCGGCACCGACCTGGCGGTTGAAGTCGGGCTTACCGATCACGTAGGCGCCCCAGCCCGCACCGATCACCTCGATGTTCTTGAGCAGCAGCCGGTTCACCTTGACCTCGGGGATCGCCCCGCCGGTGAAGCCGACCACGACCAGGCGCCCGTCCTCGCGCAGCGAGCGCAGGCTGTCGGTGAAGCGATCGCCTCCCACCGGGTCGAGCACCATGTCCACGCCGCCGCTTGACAGGTCGAGCACCTCGTCCTTCCAGCTGTCGCTCAGCTGCACGACCTCGTCGGCCCCCGCCTCGCGCGCGACGGCGCCCTTCTGCTCGCTGGAGACGAGTGCGATCGTGCGCGCGCCGAGGCCCTTGGCGATCTGGATCGACGCCGTGCCAACGCCGCCCGCCGCGCCGTGCACGAGGACGGTCTCGCCCTCCTTCAGGCGGCCGCGCAGCTTGAGCGAGAAGTAGGCCGTGTGGTAGTTGAGCACGAGCGCAGCGCCCTGCGCAAAGTCGAGCTCCGGGTCGAGCTTGAAAGTGAAGTACTCCGGGGCGACCGTCGTCTCAGCCCAGCCGCCGAGCGCGCAGAAGGCCGCCACGCGGTCCCCCGGCTCTACCGAGGCGCCCGCGGGCGCCTTGCGCACCACGCCGCCGACCTCACTGCCCGGCACGAACGGCAACGGCGGCTTCATCTGGTATTCGCCTCGCGTCTGCAGCAGCTCCGGGAAGGACACCCCGGCGACGTGGACGTCGACCACGACGCC
The DNA here is from genome assembly GCA_036561505.1 of Solirubrobacteraceae bacterium. Lineage (GTDB taxonomy): Bacteria > Actinomycetota > Thermoleophilia > Solirubrobacterales > Solirubrobacteraceae > Palsa-744. Next base: position 1,590 of record DATBPE010000212.1, on the reverse strand, counting down.
GGAACCCGGCGTCAGCATGTGCGACGCCTCCGGCTCGGGGAGGTCAGCCAGCGTGAGCGCCTCGTCGGGACCGCGGTCATTGACTATTTGGATCGCTCTCATCTAGCTCTGCTCCTGTGTGTGAGTGGCGTGTCGGTCACGCGCATCGTGACGCAGACTCAGCCGCGGCGTCTTTCTCCCACGCTCAGCAGCCACAAAACTCTCACGCGGTCGATCACCGCCGCCGCGTACGGGGCTACGCAAGCGCTCGGCCGCCGGGCATTGTTGGGGGCCGATGCTGTCCGCAGCGAGGACTACGGTCAGTCGATGGCATCCTCGAGCTCGGCCGCGTCGCAGGGACTGGCCGTCACGATTCTTCCCAACGGCCACAACGGGACGATTGCGCACACCGGCGCCTACACTCCCGCGGCCTATCACCAGAGCGCAACGGCGATGCTCGCCGCGACGATCCTGCTGCTCGCGGCCCTGGCGTTTCTCACGCAGGCGCTCTCCTATCATCGCCGCCGTGAGAGCGTGTCACGCACGGCGCGCCGAGTTCGCCGATAGTCTCACCTGGGCGATAGGCCTCTCGCCATCGCAGAGCTCGTTCAGGTCTTGTGTGAGCGCTGCCAGCGCAGCAGACGGCGCGCGAGGGTCGAGGAGACAGCGGGCGCCAGACGACTGGCTTCCAGATCAGCCTCACTCTCCTCGAGCCCGAGCACCTCCAGTGCCAGCACGCGCGCCGCGTTACGACGACGACCGAGTCCGAGCGCGGCACTGGTGCCGGCAGAGGTGAGCTTCAGGCCCTGCTGCTGAACCAAGCCGAGCTGGCGCAGACGACGCACCATCTGTAGCGCGGTTGGGTTCGAGACTCCCAGGGTCCGGGCCAGTACCGCTTGGGAGAGCCCAATTCCCTTGTGCGCTAGGTCGAAGATCGTAAGCAGGTAGCGTGCCTCGCCGGGCGTTACCTCCACGCACGGGCGCTGCTCGCTCGGGACCATCGTGGGCCCATCGGGTTCATGCGTTGCCATCCAGTTCCCTTCCGGGCAAGCCTAGCGATCGGGACAAGGGCCGGTGATCCGGCTGAGACCCTCCCGAGACTGGCGGCCGTTGCGTCGACTCGAGCGAGCTCTGCAGGGCGCCGGTGCTCCCCTGGTTGGCCGGGCAGATAGGGTGCATGCAGTGGCTGACCGCGTCCTGATCCTCTCATGGGAGTATCCGCCGGTGGTGGAGGGCGGTTTGGCGCGCCACGTTCGCAAGCTCTCCGAGGCATTGGTCGGGCTCGGTATGGAGGTTCACGTACTGACACGCGGGGATGAGCGTGTCAACGAGCCACAGAACAGCGGCGGTGTGATCGTTCATCGGGTTCGCGAGTCGCGCCGGCCGGAGGATCTCGGCGAATTCGTCACCTGGATCGAGCACATGAACGCTGACATGCTTGCCGCTGGGGTGGAGCTCGGTGACCGCTACGACTTCGATCTGTTGGCCGGTCACGACTGGCTGGTCGCGGTAGCCGGAGATCATCTCGCGAACCGCTTCCGCTGCCCGCTGGCGGTCACGATTCACGCCACCGAGTACGGTCGCCACCAGGGGTGGGTGGATCAGCATCCA
>DATBPE010000211.1:0-20488 GCA_036561505.1 Solirubrobacteraceae bacterium | reverse complement strand
CGTGGCGCAGCTCCAGCACGTCGCCCAGCAGCACCAGACGCTCGATCCCCTCCAGCGCCTCCCACAGTGTGGCGCGCACCTCCGCCCGGCGAAGCACATCAGACCCGGAGCGACCACCCAGATGCGTATCGGAGAGGATCAGCGTGCGCATCGCCGCGGGGCCTCAGCCGCTTTGAAGACTCCGCTTGTTGGCATTGCTGCTAGACGGGGATCTCGGTGATCCGTGCCTCTCGGATCTGCTTGGGCAGCATGAACCGAACATCCTCGTGCACGGCTTGGTGCTCGGCCACCTCCTGGACTCCGCGGGCGCGAAAGAAATCGATCAGATCGCCGACCAGCGCCTCGGGAGCGCTGGCCCCGGAGGTGATGCCGACCACGCGCTTGTCCACAAGCCACTCCTCTCGCACCTCGTGCTGGTTGTCGATCAGGTATGCCTCGGTGCCACAGTCGTGTGCCACCTCGACCAGGCGCAGCGAGTTGGAGGAGTTGCGCGATCCGATTACCAGCACCAGGTCACAGGCGCCGGCCATCTGCTTGACCGCGGTCTGGCGGTTGGTGGTGGCGTAGCAAATGTCATCGGTGCGGGGACTGACGATCTCCGGGAAGCGCTTGCGCAGACGCGCGATGATCGAGCTCGTCTCATCGACCGACAGCGTCGTTTGGGTGATGTAGGCGACACGCTCGGGATCGGACACCTCGAGCTCTTCGACGTCCTGTTCGTTTTGCACCAGGACGATCCGCTCGGGTGCCTCGCCGATCGTGCCTTCGACCTCCTCGTGACCCTCGTGGCCGACGAGCACGATCGTGTAACCCTGCTCGGCGAAGCGAACGGCCTCGCGGTGCACCTTGGTCACCAGCGGACAGGTCGCGTCGATCGTGCGCAGGTTCCGCTCCGCCGCACCAGCGTGCACGCTGGGGGCGACGCCGTGCGCGGAGAACACACACACGGCGCCCTTGGGCACCTCGGTGTGCTCGTCGACGAAGATCGCGCCACGCTCGCGCAGGGACTCCACCACGTGTCTGTTGTGCACGATCTCCTTGCGCACATACACCGGCGGGCCGTGCAGGTCCAGTGCGCGCTCGACCGTTTGCACCGCGCGGTCCACTCCGGCGCAATAGCCGCGCGGAGCGGCCAGAACGAGCTTCTCGATCGTGTTCGGGGTGGCGGGCTTCAGTGTCACTGAAACCAATTGTAGAGCCGCCCTGTGAACTGGAGGCTAGTCCGGGTAGGCTTGAAGCCAATGACTCAGCGACACCTCGATCGTCTGACTCCCATCGACGCGTCCTTTCTGCATCAGGAGTCCCCCGATTCACACATGCATGTCGGGGGATTGACGATCCTGGAAGGGCCGGCCCCGTCGATCGATGATTTCCTGGAGCAGATCCGCCAGCGGCTGCATCTGGTGCCGCGCTACCGCCACAAGCTCGCCCACACGATCATCGACAGCGGCCGCCCGGTGTGGATCGATGACCCGAGCTTCAACCTGGCCTACCACGTGCGTCACACGGCGCTGCCGATGCCGGGCGACTGGGAGCAGCTGCGCGGCCTCACCGCCAGGATCTTCTCCCAAGCGCTCGACCGCTCAAAGCCGCTGTGGGAGATGTGGCTGATCGAGGGCCTGGAGGACGATCGTTTCGCGCTGATCTCAAAGACCCACCACGCCCTGATCGACGGGATCGCAGGCGTGGACCTCGCGACGGTGCTGTTCGATTTCTCCCCAGAACCCCAACCGGTGGCGCACTCCGGGCGCCCCTGGCAGCCCCACCACGAACCGGGTACCGCCGAGCTCTTGCTCGAGGGGCTGCGGGGAACGATGCGTGCCGGTGTGAAGCTCGCCAACGGGGCTGTGGGGGTGATCGCTCACCCCGATCGGGCTCTGGCGCGCGCCCGCGAGGGCGCGGAGGGCATCGGCGAGATCGTTTGGGCCGGTCTGAATCCGGCGCCGTCCACTCCGCTGAACGTCGACATCGGCCCGCACCGGCGGTTTGTTGGCGTGGCCAGTCAGCTGGATGACTTCAAGCTGATCAAGAACACCTTCGGTGGCACCGTCAACGACGTCGTGCTGGCCGCGGTGACCGGAGCGCTGCGCGCCTTCTTGATTTCCCGCGGGATCCGCACCGAGGGCGTTGAGATGCGGGCGCTGGTGCCGGTCTCCGTCAGAGCCCAGGACGAGCACCACCAGCTCGGTAACCGGATCGTGGCGATGCGCGGTCCGCTGCCCGTCTACATCGCCGACCCGGTAGCGCGGCTGCGTTTTGTCAAGGGAGCGATGGACGGTTTGAAGGAGTCAAAGCAGGCGCTCGGGGCGGAGGTCATCGCCGGCGTGCAGAACTTCGCTCCTCCGACGATCCTCGCGCAGGCATCGAGGCTGAACTTCTCCACGCGCCTGTTCAACCTGATCGTGACCAACGTCCCCGGACCGCAGCTCCCGCTGTATGTCCTCGGTCGCGAGATGCTGCAGGCCTATCCGGTTGCCTTTTTGCCTCAGCACCACGCGCTGGCGATCGCGATCATGTCCTACAACGGCCAGATGAACTTCGGTCTGCTGGGAGATTTCGACGCCCTGCCGGACATCGATCTGATCGCCCAGAGCATCTCCGCGGAGCTCGAGCATCTGCTCACGCTCGCTCGACAGGCCAACTCGGAGCGTCTGGCCGCAGACAACGGCCGGGGCACGCATGCAAGCCCGACGCTCAAGCCAGCGTAGATTCGCTGGCGCTCGCGCGGTCTAGCGATTCAGTAGCCGAGCGCGAACTTGGCGTCCTCGGACATCTTCTCCGGGGACCACGGCGGGATGAACACCATCTCGCTGGTGACGTTCTGCACGCCGTCGAGTTCACCGACGAATTCGTCGATCTGCTCGCTCACCTGCGGCCCGATCGGGCATCCGGGTGTCGTCAGCGTGAAGGTCACGTGCACAGCCGGCCCATCGACCTCCACACCGTAGATCAGCCCCAGCTCCACGAAGTCCAGTCCCAGCTCGGGATCGATCACGTTCGCGAGGGCGTCCATCACGTCATCGGCGGTCGGTGGCATGCCTCTGAGTCTACCGTCCCGCCCGCCGGGCGGGAGATCCTCCTAGGCTATGAGGGGATGTTCTTCGTGATTCTGTTCGTGGCGTTGATCGGTGTTCCGCTGCTCGAGATCTATGTGGTGATCGAGGTCGGCAAAGCGATCGGCGTGCTGGCGACGCTTGCGCTGTTGATCGTGGACGCCCTGATCGGCGCCCAGCTGATGCGCTCGCAGGGCAGAGCCGTGTGGCGTGCGGCGCGCCAGTCATTGAGCGCGGGAGAACTTCCCGCACGTCAGGTGCTCGACGGCGCCCTGGTGATCGCCGGCGGAGCGCTTCTGATCGCCCCCGGCTTCATCACCGATCTGCTCGGCGCGCTGCTGTTGGCGCCACCGACACGCGGGCCGATCCGCCGCCTGGTCCTACGCAGACTGACGAGCAGGCTGAGGCAGGCGAAGCACTGATCTGAGCTGTCCGCCCCGGGCTGGCGGTCAGATCGAGGCGTTTAGTTGTGGCAGCCCAGCCGGTCCCACAGATACAGCTGTATGCACTCGTCGGCCAGCTCGACCGCCCGCTCCCGTGAAAGACACGGCAGCACGGTGTCCAGCGCCTGGTCCTCGGCGACCCCCGCCTGGAAGGCCTCCTCGCCGCGGAAGCCGGCCGCGATCTTCAGCGCCTCGCGGCGGTTCTCGCCGAGACTTGGAAACACCCGGACCAGAAAGTCGGTGTTCGCGATCGGTTGGCCCACCTCCAGTGAAGCGTGCCATGCGGCCAGCAGATGCAGATCGTCCTGGTCCAGATCGGCGATCGCCTTGGCGTAGTGAACCGAGAGCTCCTGCTCCGGTATGTCGTCCACCCAGGCCCGTACGACCTCGCCGACCAGCTGCCGGCGAGCCTCACGACCGACAGACTCGGCGATGACTCGAATGGCATTCTGCGGTTCAATGAAGCAGAGCGGCACTGCGGCTCCCTGACGCTCGAAGATCTGATCGGATGATGAGACTTTAGGTCTCCGGGTGGACAGCACTTTTCCAAGCTGGGCCATGTTGTGCGCCATCCCGCCACTGCCGCGCTACCGGCCGGAGGATTCATAGTCCCAGAGCCATTTCCGCCGAGCGCAGGGCATCCGGGTCACAGGTGTCTGGGGCAAACCCGAGCGTGGCGCGTTCGCCTGTGGCCCAATTGGCAAGCGCCAAATCGAGTGCTCCCACCGCTATCCCGATCTCCTGCGCGAGCCCGAGCACACGACGCTCGAGGTTCGCCGCGTCGCCGATCCCGAAGATCCGCTTGGCGCCTAGCGCCGTCTGATCGTCATCCGAGCGTCCGGCGCTGATCAGATACAGCTCCTCGGCGCGCAGCTCATACAGGCCGAGTTCGCCGAGCGTCACGAGCAGCTCGTAGCGCCCGGATCGGCCGAATCCCGGTAGCGCCAGACGCTCGAAGATCCTTTGGAAGCGCCGCTGTGGGCTCCAGCTCGGCTCGCCGCTGAAGGCGCTCTGTTGCGACCCGGCGTTGTGGGCCATGCGGCGGTATGCCTCGAGTGTCTGGGTGCCGCGCGGCGGCTCGTGGGAGGTGCGCGGGCCCAGCTGTAGCTGACTGAGATCTATCTGCTTGGCACTGTGCCAGTCCCCGGCGTCTGCCAGTACTTGGCGGATCGTACGGAAGGGCTCATCGCCCTGTAGCGGAGACAGGTAGACCGCCAAAAAAGAGGACCAGGTCGCCTGCTCGAGGTCGCTCTGCGCGCGAATCTCCGCGTAGAAGTCGGGGGGCTCATCGTGCAGCGCCTGCAGGCGCCCGCAGGCAAAGCCGATCTCCTGCGCCAGCAGCGCCGCGTCGGAGGACGCGCGCAGGCCGGGAGCAAGCTCGGAGCGGTAGCCGTCGTCAACCGAGCGGCTCTCGCGCGCCACGCGCATCCGCTCGGGACGGCGTGACTGACCTGCTCGCCGTTCGGTTCGTGTGGATCCGCTGGTGCCCTCCGAGCGGGAGCGTTTGGGTTGGGCGCGCGCCGGGGAGTTCTCGGGCAGCGTCTTGCTGCAGATCGGGCAGCGCTCCAAGAAGCGGTTGTGGCGGCAGAACGTGGGCATCCTTTAGAAGTCTATGACTGCTGGGCGGCGGGACCCGCCACCAGGTTGTTAAGAGCTCCGAGAAACAGGTTGCTCGCCATTTGGGTGGCCCCCTCGACGTCTGGCGGCTCACGCTCGACCATCCTCAGGGCCAGCTCGACTCCCGCCCCGACCATCGCGGCGGACATGTAGTCGGTGTCGTGAGCCGGCGCCAGCCCGCTTGCTATCGCGGCGTCGAGGTCCCGGCGCAGCTCCTCGGTGCCGGCTCCGATCGCCGGCTCGTCAAAGAAGCTGCGTATCGCGCCGGCGTTGCGGCGCATCAGCGCGAGCGTGGCGGCGTCCTGGCTTACGAACTGGAAGTAGGCGCGAAAGCCCGACTCGATGAACTCGCTCAGCGTGCTCGCCGAGCGCCTGGCCTGAGCGGCGCGCAGGACGATAGCGCTGGCGCTCTCCTGTACGAGCGCGCGAAAGACCGACTCCTTGTCGGGGAAGTAGTTGTAGAAGGTCCCGGCGGCGAGATCGGTGCCTCGCACGATGTCACGTACCGCCGTTTCGCCGTAACCGCGGGCGGCGAACGCCTCGCTGGCCGCGGCCAGGATCGCGGCGCGGTTGGCCGCCTTGGTGCGCTCCCGACGTCCGACTGTGCCGGCGCTCACGACCCGGTGAGCACGGCGTGCTCTGGCGCACGGGCCGCCACGGGCAGCCGAAAGCCGTGCTCTCGAGCTCGACGGGCGCCGGCGAGACGCTCGACCTCTAGCCGGCGCATGTAGTCCTCGAAATCGACCTGGATTGTGTGGCGCTTGGAGGCGACGTAGCGTTTTTCCATCGCGTCCTTTTCGGAGGCGATGTCGCGGCGCACCTCGGCTTGCGATGGCAGCGCGTACTCGCCGCGCAGGTGATCGGCGACCCAGGCTCCCTGGGCCTCGGCGATTGGCATGATCGCACCGAGCGGCTGTACTAGGCCGATGAAGTACAGCCCGGGGATGTTCGGGTGAAAGACGCGCCGGAACAGCTCGATGTGGTTCTCGGGCGCGGACAGGAGGTTCTCGTCAAAGAACGGGAAGGTGATCTTGTAGCCGGTGCAATAGATGACCACGTCTGCGTGGACCTCAGAGCCGTCGGTGAAACGAACACGCTCGCCGTCGAGCGCGGCGATGTTTCCCTTTGGCGTGATCGTTCCGTGGGCGATGCGGTCGAGTATGCGCCCCGAGACGGTTGGGTGGGCCTCGCCGAATTTGTGGTCGGGCTTGGGCAGTCCGTAGCGCTCGGGAGGACCCTGGAGGGTCTTGATGATCCGCTGCATGATCCGCTGACGCACCTTGAACGGAACCCGCGGATCGTTACGGAACTGATCGACGGGCTTGCCGAAGAGATACTTGGGGATGATCCATGCGCCGCGGCGAGCCGCCAGGTAGGTGTTGGCGGCGACGTAGGAGGACTCGACGGCGATGTCCATCGCGGAGTTGCCCATGCCGAGCACGACGACGTCCTTCTCGGCCAGGACCGAACTGTCGAGGTAGGAGTGGGCGTGCATCTGGGTCCCTTGAAAGGTCTCTGACCCGGGGAACGCCGGTTCGGGCCAGCGAGCGTCCCAGTGATGGCCGTTGGCGACGAGCAGCGCGTCATAGATGCGCGTCTGGCCGTTGTCGAGCTTTACTTCCCACACACCGTCGGTTCGTTGCTGAGCATGCTCCACACTGGTGTTGAAGGTGATCTGTTCGCGCAGATCGAAGTGGTCTACGTAGTTGTTGAAGTACTGCTTGATGTGGGTGTGGTGGGGAAAGTCCGGACAGGTGCTTGGCATCGGGTAGTCCGAGTAGGCCATCCGCTCTCGCGAGACGTTGATGAACAGGTCCCTGTAGGCGGCGGACATGCCGTTGCGGTTGCCGAACACCCAGTTTCCGCCGAGCTCATCGGAGGCCTCGAAACAATCGAAGGGGATTCCGTCTCCCTTGAGCGCCTTGATCGCGGTGATTCCCGAGGAGCCCGCGCCGATGACGCACACTCGCGGCAGCGTGCCGCTGGAGCTCACCTGACCACCGTTGGGCTCTGCACTCATCGGCAAGCAGTGTAAAGAAAAGATGACAGCCCCGTCAAGTTTCTCGTGTGTCGCTGCCCGGTCTAGCCGGATATCGAGCCCAGGGCGGGCTATTCGGCGGCGATGCCGGGGCCGACGTGCAGTGGCGGGCCCTCGGGTCCATCGTCCGCGTCGGCGCGATCGGCGAGCGCGTCCGTTGCCGTGGAACCCTCCGTGCGGCGCTGCTGAAGGAAGCGGTCGACCATGCGCGCGCATTGGCGGCCCTCGTTGATCGCCCACACGATCAGCGACTGTCCGCGGCGTGCGTCACCGGCCGCGAACACGCCCTCCACCGAGGTGGTGTATGGCGCGGTCGCCTTGACGTTGCTGCGCTGATCGCGTTCTACGCCCAGCTGGTCGAGCAGCTCCTGTTCGGGTCCCAGGAAGCCCATCGCCAGCAGCACGAGATCCGCCGGCAGCTCGCGCTCGCTGCCGGGAATCGGTGCGAATGGCGGTGCGGGATCTGCTTGGGCGATGTGCAGTGCCGCGACTGTGCCCTCGCCGGATAGGTGGGTGGTCGTGACCGAGTAGTCCTGCTCGCCGACACCGCCCCGCAGGGCCTCCTCCATCGCGTAGCTGAGACGGTACTTCAGCGGCCATTGCGGCCACGGCGTGCGCTCGTCCGGGCGGTGAGCCGGCGGCTCGGGCAGCAGCTCGAGCTGCACGATCGAGGCGGCCTGCTCGCGCAGCGCGTTGCCGACGCAGTCCGCACCGGTGTCGCCGCCTCCGATGACCACGACGTGCTTGCCGGCGGCGGTGATCGGGGTGGGCGGGGACTGGATAGCCGGGTGCTCCGCAACGGTCGGGACCGGTCCGAGCTCGCGCGCAACGAAGCGGTTGCGCCCATACAAGTAGTCCATCGCGAAATGCACACCGTCGAGCTGGCGCCCGGGGACCTGCAGGTCGCGCGGCACACGCGAGCCGGTCGCCAGCACGACCGCGTCGTAGCGTTCACGCAGAGCTGCCGCGGTGATGTCGCGTCCCACCTCCACACCGCAGCGCAGCTCCACACCCTCCGCCAGCAGCTGCTGGACGCGGCGCTCGACAACGGTCTTTTCGATCTTGAAGTCCGGGACGCCAAAGCGCACGAGCCCACCGGCCGCCTCGTCGCGCTCGAACAGCGTGACGCTGTGACCGGCGCGGCGCAGCTGTTGTGCGGCGGCCATGCCCGCGGGGCCGGAGCCGACGACCGCGACGGACTGTCCGGTCAGTCTCTGCGGCGGCTCGGGGGAGACCCATCCCTCCTTGAAGGCGCGGTCGATGATGGCGTGCTCGATCTGCTTGATCGTCACCGCGTCGCCCTCTCGGATCTCCAGCACGCACGCCGCTTCGCACGGCGCGGGACATAGACGCCCGGTGAACTCGGGGAAGTTGTTGGTCGCGTGCAGTTGCACGATCGCCTCTGCGAAACGGTCGCGGTAGACGAGGTCGTTCCAGTCGGGTATCAGGTTTCCCAGCGGGCAGCCGTTGTGGCAGAACGGGACTCCGCATTCCATGCAGCGGGCGCCCTGCTCGCGCAACTGCGCCACCGCGGTGGGCGTCACGAACTCGCGATAGTCCTGGGCGCGTTGCCCCGGGTCGCGGTAGTCCGAGCCGTGGCGCTCGATCTGCAGAAAGCCGCCGAGCTTGCCCATCAGACCGACTCCCCCTCGGGCTCGCCGATCGGCTGTGGCGCACCCAGCACATCGAGGCTCTCGCTTTCCAGCGCATCGGCACCACCCCGGTCTCCTCGACCACCCAGTATCCGCCGGCGCACGACGCCATCCTCGCTTGCCACCGCCAAGACCTGAGCGCCGTTGGCCGATGGCGCGCCCGCGCTGAGCTGCTGCTCGGATGCGAGTTCGAGCAGAACCTTGCGGTAGTCGCGGGGCATCACCTTCACGAAGGTTTTCGCCGAGAGCAGCTGCCCCCAGGTGTCCAGCACACGCTGGGCGACCGGCGAGTCGGTGCGCAGCAGGTGCTCTTCGACCACGCCGCGCAGCTCGATCGCGTCAGCCTCAGACAGTTCTTCCAGGTCGACCATCCCCGGGTTGCAGCGCCGCGCGAAACCGCCGTCCTCGTCGAGCACATAGGCGATCCCCCCGCTCATGCCAGCGGCGAAGTTGCGCCCGGTCTGACCGAGGACCACGACGCGGCCTCCGGTCATGTACTCGCAGCAGTGGTCCCCGACACCCTCAACGACAGCCCAGGCACCGGAATTGCGCACCCCGAAGCGCTCGCCGGCGAGGCCCCGGAAGAACGCCCGTCCGGCGGTTGCTCCGTAGAGCACCGTGTTGCCGATTATCACGTTCTCCTGCGCCTTGAAGTCGGGGGCGACGTCGCTGGGTGGTCGTACCGCGATCACCCCGCCGGAGAGGCCCTTGCCGACATAGTCGTTGGCGTCCCCTGCCAGTGTGAACGTGACACCGGGCGCCAGCCAGCCGCCGAAGCTCTGTCCGGCGGAACCGTGGAAATCGACGACGATCGAGTCGGGCGGCAATCCCTGCGCGCCGCGCTCGCGGGCGATGTGGCTGGAGAGGATGCCTCCGACGCAGCGGTTGCGGTTGCGGATGGGCATCTGCAATCTGAGGCTCTCGGATCCCTCGATCGCCGCTCGAGCGTCCGCCACCAGATCCCAGTCCAGTGCGTCGTCGAGCACCGCCGGGGGCGCCTGGACACGTCTGCGAGCGGCACCGTCGGGAAGCTCGATGTGGCGCAGGATGTGGCTGAGGTCCACACCGCCGGCCTTCCAGTGATCGATCGCTTCCCTGGAGGACAGCAGATCGGCGCGGCCGATCGCCTCATCCAGCGAGCGCAGCCCTAGTGTGGCGAGGATCTCACGCACTTCCTCGGCGATGAAGAAGAAGAAGTTGACGACGTGCTCGGGAGTTCCCTGGAAGCGCTTGCGCAGCTCGGGGTCCTGGGTGGCGATGCCGACCGGGCAGGTGTTCAGGTGGCAGGCGCGCATCATGATGCAGCCGGTCGCGATCAGCGGGCCGGTCGAGAAGCCCATCTCGTCGGCGCCGAGCAGTGCGGCGATGACGACGTCGCGGCCGGTCTTCAGCTGTCCGTCGGTTTGCACCACGATTCGTGAGCGCAGGTCGTTGAGCAGGAGCGTCTGCTGGGTCTCGGCCAGTCCGATCTCCCATGGCACCCCGGCGGCCTGTATCGAGGACAGTGGCGAGGCGCCGGTACCGCCGTCGTGACCTGAGATCAGTACGCGATCGGCGTTGGCCTTCGAGACGCCGGCGGCGACCGTGCCGACCCCGACCTCGGAGACCAGCTTGACCGACACCTGTGCGGTCGGGTTGGAGCAGCGCAGGTCATAGATCAGTTGCTTGAGATCCTCGATCGAGTAGATGTCGTGGTGCGGGGGCGGGGAGATCAGTCCCACGCCTGGTGTGGTGTGGCGAATCGAACCGATGTACTTGTCGACCTTGTGGCCCGGTAGCTGGCCCCCCTCACCGGGCTTGGCGCCCTGGGCCATCTTGATCTGCAGCTCGTCCGCGTTGACCAGATAGTGAATCGTCACGCCAAAGCGTCCGGAGGCGACCTGCTTGATCGCCGAGCGGCGGCGGTCGCCATTGGCGTCAGGCTGGAAGCGAGTCGGGTCCTCCCCGCCCTCGCCGGTGTTGGAGCGCCCGCCGAGCCGGTTCATCGCGATCGCGAGTGTCTCGTGCGCCTCCCGGGAGATCGAGCCGAGGCTCATCGCGCCTGTGCAAAAACGGCGCACGATCTCCTTCGCCGGCTCGACTTGCTCGAGCGCGATCGCCTGGCCGGGATCCTCAGCGATCGCTAGCAGACCGCGCAGGGTGCAGCGACGAGCGGAGTCCTCGTTGACCGCCTCGGCGTATTCGCGGAACTTCTTGAAGGCGTCACTCGAGCGCACCGAACTGTGAGCGTCCTGGTCACCCTGAAGCGCCGCGCTGACATCGCCGCCCGCCTCTCGCACGGCGTGCTGCACCAGCGCGATCGTCTCGGGGTTCCAGATGTGTTGCTCGCCCTCGCGCCGCCACGCGTAGACCCCGCCGACCGGCAGCAGATCGTCATGCGGTGTCGGATAGGCGCGGGCGTGGCGTGTCAGCGCCTCCGCGCCGAGCACATCCAAACCGACCCCTCCGACACGTGAGGCGGTACCGGTGAAGTGACGGTCGATCAACCCGCGCTCGAGGCCCACCGCCTCGAAGATCTGAGCACCGCAGTAGGACTGGATCGTTGAGATGCCCATCTTTGAGATCGTCTTGAGCAGTCCTTTGCCGATCGCCTGGATGGTGTTCTGGGCGGCCTCCTCGGAGCGCAGCGGCGTCTCGCCGCCGCCGTTCTGAGAGCGTGCGATCAGCCCGTGATAGACGAGCTCGTCGAGCGTCTCGAGCATCAGGTAGGGGTTGATCGCGCTGGCTCCATAACCGATCAGCGTCGCGAAGTGGTGCACCTCGCGCGGCTCGCCGGACTCGAGCACGATTCCGGCCCGTAGCCTCGTCCCCTCACGCACGAGGTGGTGATGTACCGCGGAGAGCGCCAGCAGCGATGGGATCGGCGCCCGGTTGGGGCCGATCTGTCGGTCGGACAGGATGATGATGTTGACCCGTTCGGCGATCGCGTCATGCGCCTTGGCGCAGACCCGCTCGATCGCCTCGGCCATCCCCGCCGGCCCGTCGGCCACCGGCCAGGTTATGTCGATGGTGCGCGCGGCGAATACGTCGTGGGCGACGTGTCTGAGCGTCTCCAGCTCACGGTTGAGCAGGATCGGGCGGTCCAGCACGAGCTGGTGTGCGTGCTCGGGTGTCTCGGCCAGCAGGTTGCGCTCGGAGCCCAGTGTTGTGGCGAGGCTCATCACGATTTCCTCGCGGATCGGGTCGATCGGAGGGTTGGTGACCTGCGCGAAGAGCTGCTTGAAGTAGGAGAACAGCGGCGGCGCTTGGTCGGAGAGCACCGCCAGGGAGAGGTCGTTGCCCATCGAGCCGACCGGCTCGGCCCCGTCGCGGGCCATCGGCGTGAGCAGCACCCGCAGGTCCTCCTGGGAGTAGCCAAACGCGCGTTGACGGGCGTGCAGCGGCTGGTCGGAGAGCGTGACCTGCTGAGAGGGCTCGAGCGCCGAGAAGGGCACCGAGCTGTTCGTGTACCACTCGCCGTAGGGCCTGCGGGTGGCGACTTCGTGCTTGACCTCGCCGTCCTCGACGATGCACCCGCGCTTCAGGTCGATCAAGAACAGCTTGCCCGGTTGCAGGCGTCCGAGCCGCTCGATCTGATCGGCTGGGACGTCCAGGATCCCGGTCTCCGAGCCGAGCACCACGTGGCCGTCCTTGGTCAGAACCCAGCGGCCGGGTCGCAGCCCGTTGCGATCGAGTGTTGCGCCGACGACGCGGCCATCTGTGAACGCGACCGCGGCCGGGCCGTCCCACGGCTCCATCAGACAGGAGTGAAAGGCGTAGAAGCTCTTCAGGTCATCCGGCAGATCGTCCCGGTCGCGGTAGGCCTCGGGGATCATCATCATCACCGCGTGCGGCAGTGAGCGCCCGGCGAGCATCAGCAACTCGAGCACGTTGTCGAAGGTCGCCGAGTCGGAGTTTCCGGGCTTGACGACTGGCAGGATCTTTCCCAGATCCTCCCCGAACAGCTCGCTCTGTAGCTCGGACTCGCGGGCACGCATCCAGTTGATGTTGCCCATCACGGTGTTGATCTCCCCGTTGTGGCAGATCACCCGGTAGGGGTGGGCCAGCTCCCAGCTCGGGAACGTGTTGGTGGAGAAGCGTGAGTGCACGAGCGCCAGGGCGCTCTTGGCGCGCTGATCGCGCAAATCGGGGTAGAACGCCGCCAGCTGGAAGCTGATCAGCATGCCCTTGTAGTTGATCGTGCGCGAGGAGCTCGAGCTCACATAGAAGCCGCCCGGGCCCGTCAGCTCACAGACGCGGCGGATCACGTACAGCTTGCGCTCGAAGGAGTCCTGATCGCTCTCCTGGATGCCCGCCGCACCGACGAACAGCTGGCGCACCACAGGCCGGCAGGCGCCGGCGGTCGCGCCGGTGTGCTCGACGCAAACGGGCACATCGCGCCACCCCAGCACGGTCTGGCCCTCGGCGAGCACGGTCCGCTCCAAGAGCTCCTGCACCTGTGCTCGCTCGGCGTCCTCTGAGGGCAGCATGCACATCAGTACGCCGTAGCGCCCGAGTGGCGGCAGCTGGAAGTCCACCACCGAGCGCAGCAGCTCATCGGGGATCTGCATCAGGATGCCGGCGCCGTCGCCAGTGTCGGGATCGGCTCCCGAAGCGCCGCGGTGCTCGAGGTTCTCAAGCGCGGTGATCGCGCGCGAGAGCACCTCGTGGGTGGGCACGCCGTCCAGGCGAGCGACCATGCCGACGCCACACGCATCGTGCTCGAAGCGAGGGTCGTAGAGGCCAACGGCCTCTGCTGGCATGATTTGCGGAGTCATGGAAGTGCTTGGGGACGTGGCACCCGAAGGAAGCGGTGGCACGCCTGTGTCAGAGCAGGCGAGCACCCGAGGCGGAGCCAAAGGGTATCAGCGCCAGGCACTTCAAAAGGGGCATCTCGACCGAGTTCTCCCGTATGCTCTGTAGGCGCCAGTCTGCCTCAATCGTTCCTGCGATCGCCGCGGAAGACGCGCCACCAACCAACAGCAGATGTGTAAAAACCGTCCGTGCAGGGCACCATCACTCGTTACCAGAGCTGTTTTTGATCGCCGGGAGAAGCAATGAGACCGGACATGCAGCTCGCGCTCCCGGCGCGGGCTGAGAATATTGCGATCGTTCGTCACGCGTTGGGGGCGTTCGGCGAAGCGGTCTCATTGGACACCCAGGGCCTCTCGGATATTCGTCTGGCTGTCACCGAGGCCTGCACGAACGTGGTCGTTCACGCCTACCCCGATGGTCAGGACGGGCCGATGGAGGTGCTCGCGAGCATGGTCGATGGGCGCCTGACGGTGATCGTGCGCGACAACGGGCAGGGCATAACGCCCCGTCCGGACAGCCCCGGCTTGGGGCTCGGGCTACCGTTGATCGCGTCGCTGGCTGAGTCCGTTCAGTTGGGACGCGATGAACAGGAGCGCACCGAGGTGCAGATGACGTTTCTGCTCAACGGCGACAGCCCGCCGCAGTCGAGCCCGGAGTTCGCCACCTCCCCGGCCGGGCGATCTCAACCATCCTCCCCAGAGGATTCCCTCCCCGCCAGCCAGCCGCACACTGACGGAGAGACCGGATCCTCACCCGAGGACACTTCCAGCTCTGCGATCGAGTCGTGAACGAGCTGGCCGACCGCGAACAGGAGCAACACCACAACTCTGCCTGTCTGCGTCTGCGAACTGGTCCGCTCGCCGCCGGGGTGCTGGGTCGTGTGGTCTCGATGATGCTGGCACGCGCCGAATGTCCGCTCGATCGCCTCGATGACGCGCTGCTGGTCTGTGACGCGCTGTGCGCCCACGCTCCCCCGCACGTCAGCGACGGCTATCTGGTCTGCACGGTGACCGTGCGCGACGGGGCGATCACGCTGAGCGTCAGCGAGCTATCGCCTTCCGGCGCCAGCGGGCTGGTGGCGGACGCCGTCGTCCCGGGCGTCGGCAACCTGCTTGAGCGGGTGACCGACCAGCTGCGCGTGGAGCCCGACCCCGAGCACGGCGGGCAGCGACTCGAGCTGGTTGTGAACTTCGCATAGCCCCGCGGCGCGGACGCTCAGCGATCGCTGGCGCCTGTGTGTTTGTCCTGCTGGTCGATACCCACCCGCAGGCGCGCGAGTGCCTGGCGGATCAGTCGCGAGACCTGCATCTGTGACACACCGATGCGCTCGCCGATCTCGGCCTGAGTGAGGTCCTCCCCGAAGCGCAGTCGCAGCACCAGTTGCTCACGAGCGGAGATACGCCCGAACAGAGGCTCGAGCGTCGCGCGCTCCTCCGCCCGATCGAAGCCGAGCTCCTCCACACCGATCGTGTCGGCGAGAGTCTCCTCGGAGTCCTCTTCCTGGATCGAGCGGGGGGCGTCCAGTGATCCAGCGCGATAGGCACCGGCGGCTTCCAGCGCTTCCAGAACCTGCTCCTCGGAGACCTCCAGTGAGCGTGCGATCTCGCCGATCGAAGGGGAGCGCTGCCGGCCGACCGACAGTGCGGTGAGCGCCCGATCCACACGCAGCGCCAGCTCTTGCAGATCCCGCGGCACCCGAACCGACCAGGTTCGGTCACGGAAGTGGCGCTTGATCTCCCCCAGGATCGTCGGCACCGCATAGCTTGAAAAAGCCACCTCGCGCCCGGAATCGAAACGGTCGATGGCCTTCAAGAGGCCCAGCGAAGCGACCTGAACCAGATCGTCCATCGGCTCCTCGGCGCGCTGATAGCGTCGCGCCAGACGGTGTGCCAGCGGCAGGTAGCGTGCCACCAGCGCCTCACGGGCGCTGAGGTCCCCGCCCTCGCGCAGGCGCGCGAAAAGCTCCACGTCGGCGGGTCCTTGGGTGGGAGCACCTCTGGAGCCCTCCGGCGCTGACCGTCCAGGCGGCACGGTCTCTGGTTCTCTTCCTCCCATCTGACTCCTCGTTTTCTTTGCTGCGAAACCCGGCTGGCGGGGAATCGCGGTCAACCAGGGCGTGGACCGCGCATGACTCGAGCCGCCTTTGCGATCGCCTGCTGGGGTGCGACTGAGCTCATGTTCTCACGCCCCGGGGTGCGCGAGCGCTGACATTGCCTGCGTGGCGCTTGATCAATCATCCGGTGAGCGGCGCAACGTGTGGGACTCCTCCCACGAGCACAGGCCGCGGCGAGCGGGGCAGGTGAGGCAGAGGTCTCTGTGTGGGGTGTCACTGACTGGAAACCCACCGTCGCGCATGCCCTGCAGAGATCCGATCAGCTGGCGTTCGAGTTCCCCGACGTCGCTTTTCCCGAAGCGGTGCGTAACCCACTCCTGCGGACGCTCGAGAAACCAGTGCACCACCTCGACCTCGCTGGCGCCACCGCGCAGGGCCGCGAGCCCGTAGATCAGACGCTGGATCGAGTACTGGCGCTCTAGCAGGGCCGCCAGATCGGTCTGCGCGGTGAGACGATCGGTCTTGTAGTCGACTATCAGCCAGTGTTCGTGGGACTCGCGGGCGAGAACGTCAAATACACCGGTTATCAGCGGCTCCGAGGCGCCCAGCGCAAACCCGAAGGGCTGCTCGCGCCGCAGATCGCTGACATCTGCCAGCCGTCGCGCCAGATCGCCCTTCAACGCGCCGGCGACCATGCTCGCTATCTGTTCACGTTCGGGAGCCGCCACATCGAGGCCTAGCTCTGTGGCGATCTCCCCGACCGCGTTTGTACTCGGAGGCAGTGGCTGGGAGAAGTCCACCGACTCCAGCAGCCGATGCACGATCTGCCCGCGGGCGCGTCCGGCCAAACGATCGGCGCCCTCTACTTCTGAGAACGAGCGGGCCTCGGGAATGCCGAGGACCTCTTCCAGGTAGTAGCGGTAGCCGCAGCGCCCGTAGCTTGCTAGAGAGCTGTAGCTGAGGGTTCGCTTGCCGTAGATCCTGTGAGCGGCTGGCGGGTCGGTGGCTGCAAGGCCGGGAAGGGTCAGTTGGCCACGGGAGGGCTCCCCGGTAAGGGCGGTCGGGGATCGGCGGCTGGGGGCCCTCTGGATGCGTTTGGCTGGCGCTGGCGGCGCGGGCGCCGAGCACACCGTCGCACCGGGATCCTCTGCCTCGGCGCCATCCAGCCAGCA
Organism: Solirubrobacteraceae bacterium; assembly: GCA_036561505.1. GTDB lineage: Bacteria > Actinomycetota > Thermoleophilia > Solirubrobacterales > Solirubrobacteraceae > Palsa-744. The sequence goes on along the minus strand of DATBPE010000211.1, from coordinate 3,666 downwards.
GCGCACCTGGGTGGCGACGGTCCCTGGGATCAGCTGCACCGAGGTTCCCTTGTGGGCAAGGAGCGCCGGCAGGTCCCCGACCAGCGCCGGGGCGAGCCACCCGATCGGTGGACTTGCGGGTGTTTGACCCGGCCAGTTCTCGAAGTCAGCCGCTCCGCTCAGTAGCAGCCTCTCGCGGGCGCGGGTCATCGCCACGTAGATGATTCGCTGCTCCTCAGCGGCTTCCTCGCGCCGCCGATTCAAGCGGAGCTGATCGAAGTCCAGCGCACCCACCGACTCCGAGCCGTCGAGTGAGACCAGCTGCACTCCCAGACGCGCCGTTCCCTTCGGACTACCGGAGCCGACCAGCAGATCGGGGGCCCGCAGATACGGGACTCTCCCCAGATCGGCCAGGCACACGACCGCGAACTCGAGCCCCTTGGCGGCGTGGATGCTCATCAGGCGGACCGCCTGCAGATCCTGCTCCGTGACGGGTGCGTCCGGCTCGGAGCGTCCGCCAGCCAGTTCGAGCTGCGCGACGTGGTCCAAAAACGCTCGCAGGTCGCGGCCCTCGCTCGATTCGAAGACCTGCGCGACTCGCATCAGCTTGTGGACGTTAGCCAGTCGGCGCTCTCCCCAGGTGCGGCTGAGCACGTGCTCCTGATAGCCGCTGAGAGAGACGGCTCGCTGGATCAGCTCGGCTATCGGACGGGTCGCCGCGGTTGCGCGCTCTCCCACCAAGTCGGCGCAGAAACGTTCGAGCGCTCGTTGGTCTGTGTCTCCCAGACGCTGGCCCAGGCTCGGAGCGATGCCTGCGATCGTCTCCCACACGGTGCTAGGCGCAGCGCGTGCCTGATCGGCGATCGACGCCAGTCCGTCGCTTGAGATTCCCACCAGCGGCGAGGCCAGCGTGGAGAACAGCGAGAGCTCATCCAGCGGGTTGGCCAGTGCCCGTAGGTAGCAGAGCAGATCGCCAACCTGCTGGTGGCTCCAGAACCCGCCGACGGCGGCGATCGTCGGGATCCCTCGTGCGGCGAGCGCGTGCTCGTACGCGCTCACGTCACCAAGTGCGCGAAGCAGGACGACGACGTCCGCGGCCACGGTCGCACCGGAGCCGATCAACTCGGCGATCCTTGCGGCCAGCTGATGCGCCTCTCTGGTGCGCCACGAGGACACCGTGGCTGAGTTCGCCTCGGGCTGGCCTTGATCCTCGCTTCGCTTGTCGGTGAGCAGCAGCTCGACCAGCGCCTCCCCGTCCTCGGGTGCCCGGGGCTGCTCTTGGCGTCCTGGGATGAGGGCCATGTAGTCCTCGGAGAAACGCTTCGAGAACACGGCGTTGATCGTCTGGATGAGCGGCTCCCGTGCCCGGAAGTTGCGTGCCAGGGTGATCGTCGCCTGCTGTTCTTGCAGCCTCGCGCGACGCTCGGTAAAGAGCGACACATCGGCGTGACGGAAGCCGTAGATCGACTGGAGCTCGTCGCCGACGGTGCACAGGTTCTCCCGCTCCAACGCCCCCAGAATCGCCAGCTGCCGCGGATTGGAGTCCTGGAACTCGTCGACCATCAGCAGCTGGAAGCGCTCAGAGAAGCTCGCACGCAGCGCCGGGTCTCTTTCGAGCAGGCTGCGGGCGTGCAGCTCCAGATCGTCGAAGTCCAGTACGCCACGAGCCTGCTTCAGAGCGGTGTAGGTGTCGTTGAAGGAAGCCAGCAGACAATCCAGCAGCTCACAGGCAGCGGCCCCGTGGGTGTCGATGCATATACGCGCGTATGACTCCAGCGCCGCGCGGTAGGCCTCACAATCGGGCCCGGCGAGCGCACTCGAGCCGCTGGGAAGCTTCAGCGCGGCCAGCTCACCCGGTGAGGGGATCCTCACTGACGGGGACTCCAGCAGCGCCACTGCTCCCTCGAGCGCCTTCAGGCCCTGCCTCACACGCTTGCCTGGTGGCTGCTCTGAAAAGGCCTGCAGTTCGAGGGCCGCTCGAGCAGCGGCTCCGAGTAGCTGCTGGGCTGCGATCTCGATCGAGCCGCGCGGTTGGATGCGGGGCAGACGAGGTTCGAGCTCGCCGCGACTTCGCAGCTCGTCGTGGACATCGAGAATCATCGCCTGGACACGCTCGGCGCCGTAGGCGGCGAGCAGGTCCACAGCGGGCTCTCCGCGGTGGAGCAGAAGCTCTCTGAGTGCCGCGGCGAAGGCACGTGAGCGCATGCTCGCCGCCAGGCCCTCCTCGAGGATCTGAAAGTCGGGGTCAAGGCCCGCCTGCAGCGCGTGGGTGCGCAGTAGCCGCACACAGAATCCGTGGAAGGTGACAACAAAGGCGCCCTGCAGCTCGCGCGCGGCCTCACGGTCGCCCAGTTGTATGAAACGCGCGCGGACGCGGTCGCGAAGCTCCCCGGCGGCGCGGTCCGTGAAGGTGATCGCCAGTATCTGCCCCGGTGCTATCCCGTCCTCTCTGACCGCCCGCACGAATCGCTCGACCAGCACCGAGGTCTTGCCGCTGCCGGCACCGGCGGCGAGCAGCAATGGACCGGACCGGCGAGTGACCGCCTGCATCTGCTCGGCGGTCAGCTGGGCGCCCGAGCCGTTGTGCCTGTCTAGCTGCCGAGCGCTCAAAGCTCGCAGCGGCAGATCGTTGGGTAACTACAGCCGCCCTGGTAATCACAGGTTGCCGGGCGGGGCTCGAGCTCCCCCCGTGCCACCTCCCCGGCGGCCTGGCGGGCGGCTGTGGCCGCGGCGGCGATGAGCGCCTTGAAGTCGGTGTGCGCGAGACGGTCGGCGCGCACCCCCGCCAGGCCCGGGGGCGCCTCGGAGCTGATGGCGCCGCGCGCTCGCAGGTCGCGACCGGAGAGCGGCTGGTAGAACCCGCCGAGCACCTCCAGTCCCAGCAGATCTTCAGCGGCACGCATGTACAACGCGATCTGGATGTTGGACTCGCCGATCCACTTCGCGGCGCCTGGCGCGTTTTTGCCCTTGTAGTCGTAGAGCACCGCCCGGCCGTCCTCGTCGACGTCGATGCGGTCGATGCGTCCTCGCAGCTGAGCACCCTCACCCAGATCGAACACACCGAGATCGCCCTCGTCGGGGAATCCAAACGGCAGCTCTAGATACTTCGGCTGCAGTGGGCTTTCCGTCTGGGCGGCGTGAGTCAGATAGCGCTCCAAGTCGGCCTGTAGCCGTCGCAGCACTCCCGGCAGGCGCTCTTGGGCCACCGACCTGCGCAACGGCCCGGCGTGCACCTCCAGCGCGTCGGTTAGCAGCTCGAGAGCGAGAGCGAGCGTGGATTCGGTCAATTTGGCGGCGCCCCGCACGCGCAGACCGTCGAACACATCGCGTAGGGCGGCGTGGGTAAGCCCTCCTCGCAAGAGCGGCTCGGGGTCTGGGTTGATGTCCTTGGCGCGCAGCAGGCGCTCCACGAACCAGCGCACCGGGCAGCCGATCCAGATTTCAAGGGCTGAGGCTGACACCGCCCGTTCGCTTATCTGACTGAGCAGCAGCGGGTCGCTGAGCGGCGCGAGGACACCGCCCTGACTGGGGGGCGAATGTGCTGGTTGTGCGCCGCGGTGATCGCTGGCACCGAGTGCCCGTCGCTGCCGGCGCTCGTAGAGGGAGTCCTCAAACAGGTCACAGACGTCTTGCACGAACAGTGACGGCGCACTCGGCGATCCCTCATCGGTTGCGGTGTGCCAGCTC
>DATBPE010000210.1:0-6863 GCA_036561505.1 Solirubrobacteraceae bacterium | reverse complement strand
AGAACCCGAGCGAGGCGCGCGCGGTGATCATGAAGTCGGTCCAGGCCCAGCGGGCCCGCGAGGCCGCGCGCAAGGCGCGAGACCTGACGCGGCGCAAGTCCGCGCTCGAGAACTCGACGCTGCCGGGCAAGCTCGCGGACTGCTCGGTCAAGGACCCCGCGCTCGCCGAGCTCTTCGTCGTCGAGGGCGACTCCGCCGGCGGCTCGGCCAAGCAGGGTCGCGACCGCAACACGCAGGCCGTGCTGCCGCTGCGCGGCAAGATCCTCAACGTCGAGAAGTCGCGGATCGACAAGGTCCTGCAGAACACCGAGATCCAGGCGCTGATCACCGCCATCGGCACCGGCGTGCGCGACGAATTCAACATCGAGAACGCGCGCTACCACAAGGTCGTGTTGATGACCGACGCGGACGTCGACGGCGCGCACATCCGCACGCTCGTGCTGACGCTGCTGTTCCGCGAGATGCAGGAGCTGATCGAGGCCGGCTACGTGTACATCGCCAAGCCGCCGCTGTACAAGCTCAAGCAGGGCTCCCGCGAGCGCTACATCGAGAAGGACTCCGAACTGGAAGACATCCTGCTGTCTGACAAGTGGGAGAAGCTCGACATATTCGACCGTCACGGCACAAAGTTCAAGCTGACCGACACGCGCTGGCAGCGCTTCACACGCCTGCTCAAGCAGTACGAGGGATGGGCTTCCTCCCTGCGCGCGATCCACGGCCACGACGTGGTCCAATTCCTCGAGGAGTCATCGCTCTTGGGGGAGCAGGTGATGAGTGCCGAGAAAGCGATCGAGCTGCTTTCGCGCACCGGGGTCGAGGGTGAGACACACGCAACCGAGCTTGTCAGTCAGGACCCGCTTGAGCTGCGCGTGAAGGCGACCGAAGCACGCACCGGATTCGCGCGTACGCACAGAATCAAGCGCTCGCTGTTTGGCTCGCAGGAGTACGGCCAATTGGCCCGCGTACATGCTCAGCTGATCGAGCTGTCCGGAACCCCGGCCTTCGAAGTCCACCTCGGCGACATTCGCGAGAGCGCCCCGTCGTTTGAGGCACTGCGCTCGGCCGTGATGACCGTCGCACAGAAGGGCATCAAACTGCAGCGCTTCAAGGGGCTCGGCGAGATGAACGCCGATCAACTGGGCGAAACCACGATGTCGCCGACGACACGCACGCTGGCGCAGGTCACACTGGAGGATGCTGCGGTGGCTGACCGCATCTTCTCCAAGCTGATGGGTGACCAGGTCGAGCCCAGGCGCGCCTTTATCGAAGAAAACGCCCGCACCGTCGCGAACCTCGATGTATAGGGAGATCGACCATGGCATCGGCTGATGTGATCAGCGGCGGCAACGTCGAACCGCGCGCGCTCGAGGAGGAGATGCGCACCGCGTATCTGGACTACGCCATGTCGGTGATCGTCGGGCGTGCGCTTCCGGACGTGCGCGACGGCCTGAAGCCTGTGCATCGGCGCGTGCTGTACGCAATGAGCGAGCTGGGGCTTGGGCCCACCAGGTCCTATTCGAAGTGCGCCAAGATCGTGGGCGAGGTGATGGGCAACTATCACCCCCACGGCGATTCGGCCATCTACGACACGCTCGTGCGTATGGCTCAGGACTTCTCGATGCGCTACGAACTAGTCGACGGTCAGGGCAACTTCGGCTCTGTCGATGACGACCCGGCCGCCGCAATGCGCTACACCGAGGCACGTCTGGCGCGGATCGCCACCGAGATGCTGCGCGATCTCGACATGGACACGGTCGACTTCACGCCGAACTACGACGGCTCTCGTCAAGAACCGCTGGTGCTCCCGGCGCGCTTCCCGAACCTACTGGTCAACGGCTCCTCGGGGATCGCGGTGGGTATGGCCACGAACATTCCGCCGCACAATTTGCGCGAGGTGATCGACGCGACGATCGCCTACATCGAAGATCCCGCCATCGAGACCGAAGGCCTCATGCGCCACATCAAGGGCCCGGACTTCCCGACCGGCGGGATCATCCTCGGCCACTCGGGCATCCGTGACGCCTATGAGACCGGTCGCGGACGGGTGCGCATTCAGGCACGCGCTCACGTCGAGCCGCTCAAGCAGGGCAAGGAGGCGATCGTCGTCACCCAGCTGCCCTTCATGGTCAAGAAGGGAGGCGATGGCGGTCTGATCCAGAAGATCGCAGACCTCGTCCATGAGAAGCGCATCCCCGAGATCTCTGACCTGCGTGACGAGTCCGACAAGCGCGGCATGCGCCTGGTGATCGAGCTCAAGCGCGACGCGATCCCGAAGGTCGTGCTCAACAAGCTCTACAAGCACACCCCGATGCAGACGACCTTCGGCGTGAACATGGTCGCCCTCGTCGACAACGTTCCCAAGACGCTGAACCTGCGCGACGCGATCCATCACTATGTCGCCCACCAGCGCGAGGTGATCGTGCGGCGCACCAAGCACGAGCTCTCCGAGAAGGAGGCTCGCGCTCACATCCTCGAGGGCCTCCTGATCGCATTGGAGAACCTCGACGCGATCATCGAGCTGATCCGGGCCTCGCGCGACCGCGAAGCCGCGCGCGAGCAACTGATCTCACGTTTTGAGCTTTCCGCGATCCAAGCGTCGGCGATCCTCGATCTGCGCCTCTCGCAACTTACCGCCCTGGAGGCAGAGGGGATCAAGCAGGAGCATTCAGACGTAACCGAGCGGATCGCCGAGCTGCGCGCGATCCTCGGCGACGAGGATCGTGTGCTTGCCGTGATCAAGGAGGAGCTGTCGGAGATCCAGGAGCGCTTCGCGGACGAGCGGCGCACCGAAATCACCCACTCCGAGGATGAGATCGACATCGAGGACTTGATCGCCGATCAGCAGATGGTGATCGCGATTACCCAGACTGGGTATGTCAAGTCTCTGCCGCTGGCCACCTACCGCCAGCAGCAGCGCGGCGGACGCGGAGTAACCGGGATGGACATGAAGGACGGCGACTTCATCCAGCACCTGTTCGTGTGCTCCTCGCACGACTACTTGCTGTTCTTCTCCAACCGCGGCAAGGTCTACCGCTCGAAGGTATATGAACTTCCGGAGGCTTCCCGCACAGCCAAGGGACGAGCGCTGGTGAATATCCTTCCGCTGCGCGAGGGCGAGCGCATCCAGGCCGTTCTCTCCACCAGGGACTTCACAGAGACCAAGTACCTGGTGTTCTCCACCTGCAACGGCACGATCAAGAAGACCGAGCTGGCCGCCTACAACACTCCCATCAAGGCCGACGGGATCATCGCGATCAACATTCGCGATGACGATGAGCTCTTGGCGGTGAGTGCGGTTGAATCGGGCGACGAGATCATCATGGTCTCGCGTGCCGGGCTGACAGTGCGCTTCGCGGAGTCAGACGCGAGAGCGATGGGCCGTGACACCACCGGCGTGCGCGGGATGGACGTCGGCAAGGACGGGCGGGTGATCGCGATGGACGTCGCTCGAGACGACATGGATTTGTTGGTCGTCACCGAGAACGGCTACGGCAAGCGCACCCAGATAAGCCAGTATCGCAAGACCAACAGGGGAGCCAAGGGCGTCAAGACGATCGGGCTAACAGAGCACAAGGGAGCGCTTGCGGGAGCGCTGGTCGTGCGCGAGCACCAAGAACTCGTATTCATCTCAGTCGGCGGGATGGTCCAGCGAACAACCGCCGGCGGGATCTCTCAGCAGGGGCGCTCAGCCACAGGCGTGCGCGTCATGAACCTCAAGGACGATGACGTCGTCAGCGCCGTCGCGCTCGTCGTCGAGGGTGGGGAGGAGACCGTGGCGGCAGCCGGAGACGATGCGTCCCAGCTTCCCACCGGCGAAGCCCCGGAGGGTTCCGACGACACGGTCGCACCGGCCGGCGACTCCGCAGACGACGACGCGTCGCTGGCTGAGGACTCCGAGTAGAAGTTCTGCGATTCGATCGTCGCCATCGTCCGCTACTCTGCACGAACCAGAGAAAGGAGGTGGTCCGAACTTGATTGACAGTCATTGCGGGACCCTGGAGGTGACCGGCCGCTAGGTCGGACAGGCTGGACCGCTTAGCGGAATCCAACCCGGGACACCCCGAGACGATCGCCGGTTCTGGTCCCTCCGGTGAGTTTTGGATCGCCTCGGTTTTCCAGTCAAGCCAAGCAGTGAGCGAGGGGCGTCGGCAGCGGCGCCCCTCGCCTTTAACAGCTTCGGCTCAAGCGGCCTGAGGCAGGTAGGCCAGCCACGCCGTCGGGATCGTCGGCGAGGCGACATGGATGAACACCTCCGCGCGCGGAACGCGCGGAGCGCGGCGGGGATGCATACCGGCCTGCTTTGGCAGCCTGTCTCCCTTGCGCCGATTACAAGGTGCGCAGGAGGCCACGATGTTCTCCCAGCTGGAGGAGCCGCCCTTGGAGCGCGGAATCACGTGGTCGACGGTCAGGTTGGAGCGTGAGCCACAGTACTGGCAGGCCCATCCGTCCCTGGCGAACACGGCGCGGCGGGTGATTTTGCGCCGATGGGCATCGCGCGGTACGCGCACGAAGCTGACCAGGCGGATCACCACTGGGCGAGCGAGCGTGGAGTGCTCGGAGTGAAGCTCCCAACCGCCGCGCTCGAGCAGCTCAGCCTTGTCCTTCAAGACGAGTACAACGGCGCGCCGCACGGAGCACACGTTGATCGGCTCGTAGGTGGCGTTCAGCACGAGCACCCGACCACTCACCGCGCTAGGCGGCGAGCTCAGTCCGCGTCGCCGGTGCTCGGAAAACGACACGGACCCCACTGGGAAAGGGGGGGCGGTGCTCTCCATCTGTGAGCCGGAGTGTAGCGTGAGCGGCCCGAGAAGAACGTGGCTCACACGGCCGCGTAGGAACCGAGTATTCGGACCTGTTCACAAAAGGCGTCGAGTCCCTCGATCGCGTCAGCCACCGCCTGATCCTCACTCGAGCCCTGTAGATCCAAAAAGAACATGTAGCTGCCCAGGCGCTCGCGCTGAGGACGTGACTCGATCTTGCTCAGGTTGATCTCCCGCCGCGCGAACTCATCCAGACACCGGACCAGCCACCCGGACCGCTGAGCGCCGGCGCCCCAGAACACGAGTGAGGTCTTTATCTGAGCGTTGGTGTCCTGGCCATCACGCAGTGGCGCAGAAGAGATCCCCGAGCCGGAGCGGGCCAACCACACAAAGCGGGTCTGGTTGTCATCGCGATCCTCAACCGCCTCGCGCAGCACCTCGGCGCCGTAGATCTCCGCCGCCAGGCTGGTCGCGATGGCTGCCACTGTTGGATCCTGACGCTCGACGACCAGCCTCACGGCCTCGGCGGTCGAGCTCGCCGCCAGGACCCGGGCGTGAGCGAGCTCTGAGCGCAACAGGCGAGTGCACTGGCCCGGGACCTGGGGGTGGGTGAGCACAGTCTGGATCCGCTCGACGGCGACGTCGCGTAGGGCGATCAGAGCGTGGTGCACCGCAAGGACCAGCTCACCGACGATTATCACCTCCACGGCATCCGCGGTGAGGGCGTCCAACGTAACGGTGACCGAGCCCTCGACGGAATTCTCGATCGGCACCAGCGCCAGCTCGACGGCCTCGCTCTGGACCGCCATGACCGCGTCATAGATGCTTGAAACCGCGACCGGGCGTACATCCTCGGCGGGCACGCTGGAGAGCAGCGCCTGCTCGCTGAAGGTTCCCTGCGGTCCCAGGTAAGCCACGCGCACCGCGGGCGCCCGGCTGCCCTCAGGACTCAGAGAGATCGCCCCCAGGGGATGAGAGAGCCAGACGCATCGCCTCCAGCTCCTCCGGAGAGAACTCGAGCTCGCTGTGGCCCATCCGCACTTGCTTTGCATACACCCGCGCCTGGTCGCGGTGGTGGATGCAGGAGAGCACGATTCCCGACTGGGTCCCGTCGAGTAGCGCGATCGACATCGACTGGCGACCGGAGAGCTCGTTGTATGCGTCGTAGCGCACAAGAGCGCGGTGTGTGATCGTGTCCTTCAGAGCAGTTTCGATATCGACCAGGCGTCCCTCCAAACTCTGGCCCGTCCGCTCGACGTCCTCGCGCAGCGCCAAGAAAGCACTCTGTAGCTCGTGGGAGTGCTCCACGAGATCCCTACCTCCCTCGCCGAGCACCACCCGCTGCGCGGCACGCAGGCGACGCAGCGCCACCGCCAGCCAAACGCATCCCAGCAAGGCCAGCACGGCGATCGCCGCGGCGGCCAGGGCGATGATGCCCTGCGTGTCAGTAATCGAAGCACTCATGCAGCTGGTTTGCTCCCGGGTCAGAGCGCGCCGGTGCCGAACGCGGTCGTGATCTTTGCGTGCTCGACACCCTAACCTCGCACGCTAAGGCTAACGGGCCCGTCAGCTAGAGAGAACACCAGAGCCGGTTTGCAAGCGCGGGACTATTTTTCAAAGAGCGCCACGAAGCTGCCCTTGTTGTTTTCGACGTTCTTCTCTCCCCGTACTGGCTGGATACTCACCGAGATTTTCCCGGGAGCAAGAGGCACGCCGTTGACGGGGATATCGACTGGGACCGTTTGGCCGGGTTCGGTCCTGTTGATTGTGTGAGAGGCCTTGAACTGTTTGCCCTGGCTTTCCACGAGCACTTCGACCTTGACGTTGGTCTCGGCGTTTTCGCCGGCGTCTTCGACCTTCACCGTGAAGGTCGGGTTTGCACCACCGGGGATGTGGTTCAGCGTGGGTTCCGATTCCAGAGCGGTGGCCCCCACGCTGACTCCCTTCAGCGCCGAGCCGTGGGTGCCCGCAGCCAGCTGCCCGTTCTGGGAGGAGCTAGAACTCTGGCCGGTGATGCGAGCTTGGACCGTGGAGGCTTCCAGCCACCCCAGATTGGGAAGAAACTCGGTGGGGGCGGGGTTCTGCCCGGAGATCCCGTTGTCC
>DATBPE010000209.1:0-10686 GCA_036561505.1 Solirubrobacteraceae bacterium | reverse complement strand
CGGGATCGTCATCCTCGATCAGGATCTACCCGCTCTTGGCGCACTGACTAGCTCAAGGGCGCAGAGCCACAACTTGATCGCCGCCCTCGAGCGCGAGGGGTATCTTCGGCCGGTTCGCAGGAGCACGTACGTCCTCGTTGACTCGGCAGGCGTTGTGAAGAACAACTTGTTGGATCTCATCGCCGCCCTCACACCCAGGCCATATCTCCTGACAGCCGGTAGAGCGCTGCAGTTTCATGAGCTCAGCGATCAGCACTTTCGCCGCGTCCATGTCCTCGTGCCGACCCAGCTGCGCTCTTGGTCTTGGCGCGGAGACGAAGTGCGCTACTCACGCACCGACAGACCACTCCGCAGAGACTCGACACGCACACGCAAGACCCGTGCGCTCATCGCCACACCCGAGCGCGCGATCGCCGACAGCCTCGCACACCCCAAATGGGGCGTATCGCTCAGCCAAGTCGTTGAAGCTCTCGACATCCTGCTCGCCCGTGACCACTCCTACGCCGACCGACTAGCCACCGAGATCGCCGAACACGACAGCCACGCCCTGGCGCGACGACTCGGCTTCCTAACCGCACGCTTGGCCGGCGACGCCGCCGCCCGCCCTTTTCTGCCATTGCGCGGCCACAGCAAAGCAACCACACCCCTGCGCACCGGGGTCGGCGCCACCGGCCCCGTCGACTCCACGTGGAATGTGCAGGTGAACGTCGATCTCGAACTGATCATTCGACCCAGGCAGAGCACCGATGGCTAACACCCCTCCCGTGCTGCGCATCCGCAACGAGTACGAGTTGCATGACCTCATCGATGCCGAAGGCCGCGACGCGACCCTGATCGAACGAGACTTCGCCTTGACAGTGATCGTCGCGGGACTCATCGCCGAGTACGAAAGACGCCCTCTGCTTCAAGGGTGGATACGTCCTGCGCCCCCTCTACGGCCATGAACGCTTCTCCAAAGACATCGACACCACGAAGATCAACCCGCCCAAGAGCAAGCTCGATTCCGAGCAGGTAGCCATCACGATCCGCGAATCGGGAATGCGAAACCTGCTCAGCTTCAACGCCGGGAAGCCGGCAACCGACTCACCACGCAGCCTCGACTTCGAGCACATCACCTACACCGGACCGCTGGGAAGCGGCTTCGTATCGGTCGAGGTCAGCTACCGCGAGGTTCTGGTCAAGAAGCCCTATCTGGCTTCTGTCGGCCAGCCTTACTACGAGCCATTCGAGATCCCCGTCATGCAACTCGACGAGATAGCCGCCGAGAAGCTCCGCGCGCTCGCCCAGCGCCAGCGCCCAACCGACCTCTCGGATCTCGCGATGATCCTTTCCGACAACGAAATCGACAAGCAACAAGTTCACGAACTCGCTACCAAGAAGTTCGAGCTGGTCAAGCCCGGCGACAGACAAGGCCACATCGAAAACAACATCACGGCCATGAGCCCGGAATACAACGATGTCCTCAGCGCCGTCGCACCCGACGCTCCAGACTGCGACCGCGCGCGAGCTCGTCCTGCGCAACCTATCCACGATGCTGCCCTAGCACCGACCCGAACTCTCGACGCTCTCTGACTCAACCGGTCACCCACCAGCCGGACACGGGGGCCCTAGACCCACTCGCGCCACGAGCGCGACATCCAAGCTCTGGCGATCTCAGCGGTGCAGATTCGTCTTTTCTCGCAAAATGCGGCGAGCTATAAACACGGGCACTTGCGCTACCGAACCGGGCGATCTATGTTGCTCATCGACGCGGAACCGAGCCGCAAAGAGCGAGGCCATTAGAGGTGTGAGGCCGCGCCACCCGAACTGCGACGCTGAAAGGCGCAGCAGGGAAGGTTCCTCAGGCGGCCCGGGACCGCGTCACTTTTGTTTGGCGGTCTACTTCTTGGAGGCAGCCGCGACACGCCGCGGCCAGCTGGCTGGGAATTTTCTCAGCGAGCTCGGATCGGGGGGCCTCTCTCCCAGCTCCTTGGCCTCTCTCTTACCGGCGGCGGTCAACAGCAGCACATGCTCCTGGCGGGCGTCGAAGACCGCCAGGCCTCGACGGACCAGCGAACGTCCCGTCTGCAGCGAGTGCCCCTTGATCTTGATCTTGCCCTCCGCGAGCACACGCTCGAGCATCGCCCGTTGAGGCCTCGAGAGGGGAGTCGGCTCGCTCATAGACTCAAAACTAACGCAGCGGGCCCGGCGATGAAAGTGCGGTTTGTCGGGATATAAACATTTGGCGTTAGCCAACCGTACAAAAGCGCCCCGCCGGTTTGATTTCAGATCTCTCCCGTAAGTGTCTGTGAGCGCTCGCGCGAGTGCGCGTGGCGCTCGTGCCCGGGCCAGCCGTGGCTCGCCTGGAGGATCAGCGCGCTGGCGCACAACAGCACCCAAACGTGGACCACTCCCATCCACGCCCGCTGCCACAGGCCCCCATGGCCACCGTGGCTGTTGTGAGCCCCGACCCACCCGCCGAGGAGCATCAAAACAGCCAGCAACAACGCGACGGCGAGGGCGCCGAAGAGCACCAGCCGAGCGAGCCGCCCCGGCCACAGCGCACGAGCAAGCGCGAATGGTGTGAGCAGCAGCGCCGCTTCGATGCCGAAGCTTGCCCAGATGTGCCCGTACTCGCGCCAGGAGAGCCGACCGGCGATCTCCCGTGCCTTGCACAGGTGGCTGATCGTCGAGGCACAGTCCAGGCGAAACGGGGCGTCCAGCATCGCGCAGATCCCCGCGAGCACGAACAGCCCCGGAGCAACGAGCGCCCACGGCCGGGTGCGCAGCACCACCGCTAGCGCCAGCCCCAGCGCCACGAAGCCGGCGCCCCACACCAGGATTGAAACATCGAAGATCCACGGATGCGCGGCCCCGCGGCGCCCGAGCTCGCTGACGTACATGCGCACCGGCGAGTAGCCGTGTTCCAGTGCGCCCGCGATGATCCAGCCGGCGATGAACAGCACCTGTGCACAGATCGCAAACAGCGACAGCGCCCGGACCCGTCCCCGCGGCGGCTCGCCGAGCTCTTCCCACCCCGCTGGCCTAAGCCACAACAACAACTCACCTAGCACGCTCAAAGCCTCCCGCGGCGCAATCCTAACGACGCACGGCACGGAGGATCCGCCGGGCTTCCGCCATGCGCTGAAGCGAGGAGCAGCGATCGCTCGGCCCCCGGCGCAAGCACACCGCCCCGATTTGGCCGATATCCGCCGGAGTCATAAAACAAACGTCTAGATCTTTCGCTAATTGCGGGCTTTTCGGCTGTCATGCACGTTTGTCAAAGCCGTTGCTTGGAAAACAGCGTGGCTAAGAGCAGCGATCGCGGCGCAAGCAGTGCGGACCGATCTCCCGCAGGCAACGAGGGTTGCCGAGCGGGGGCGAGCGCAAGCGATGATCAGGCGGTGAGGTTCGCCGCTCACCGTCGCCTACGCACAGTGATCCGGCGAGCGCAGCGCGCCGCGGTGGGTGCTCTTCGGCAAGGAGCCAAAGCAATTACATCCCAAGGACAAAGAGGGGGTACTGAAAAAAATGGATCGCAATGAAGCTTTGGCCTTGGCGCGCACCCGCAAGCTACCCACGCTGAAGAACACAGACGACGGCGAGCTGCTGCTGACCGGGGCGAGTGGATTTCTCGGCATGGAGCTGCTGGCGCTTTACCTAGAGCGCACCGATCGCCGTGTGCAGGCACTCATACGCGCCGACGACGAGCGCCAAGCAAAGGCCCGGATGGCGGGCATCCTGCGCCGCTTGTTCGGCGCAGATCATCCCTACGGCGGGCGGGTCAGCACAGTCCGCGCCGACCTCATACGACCCGGCCTGGGGCTGCGACGCTCCCAGCGCGAGGCGCTCGCCGAGCGGGTCAGCGAGATCGTTCACGCCGCCGCGACCGTGTCCTTCCAGGTTGGACTGGGAGAAGCTCGGGCGATCAACGTCGAAGGCACCCGGCGGATACTGGAGTTCGCCGAGCTCTGCTCAGAACGCGGCGGTCTGCGGCGCCTGTCCCACATCTCAACGGCGTATGTCGCCGGCGACCACGACGGCTGCTTCAGCGAGGACGACCTCGACGTCGGCCAGCGCTTCAGAAACGCCTACGAGCAGTCGAAGTTCGAGACCGAGCTGTTGATCGCCGGCTGGCGGGATCGACTGCCGATCACCGTGCTGCGCCCCAGCATCGTCGTCGGGGAGCGCCACAGCGGCTGGACGGCCTCCTTCAACGTGCTGTACTGGCCGCTGCGGGCGTTCTCGCGCGGCACCTACCTGGCGCTGCCCGCACGGCGCCAAGCACCGGTGGACGTCGTGCCGGTCGACTATGTCGCCGATGCGATCTTCACGCTCAGCCAGGCACGCGAGGCCGAGGGCGCGACCTTCCACTTGACCGCCGGGCGGCACACCTCGAGCGTCGGTGAGCTGTGCGAGCTGGCGAGCTGCTTCTTTGAACGCAGTGCGCCGCGCATGCTCGACCCGAGGGTGTATCGAGGGCTGGTGCATCCGCTGCTCGTGCGTGCCAGCCGCAGTCAGCGCCAGCGCCGCGCGCTACAGCTCAGCGAGGTGTTCTTCCCCTACTTCTCGACGAGCGTTCGCTACGACGACCGCCGCTCGCGGGTGGCACTCGGTCCAACCGGGGTGGAGCCCGCGCCGCTCAGGAGCTACTTTAACCGCCTGGTCGAGTTCGCGATCGCCGCCGAATGGGGACGGCGTGAGATGCCCCGCTACGGCGAGCTCGCGCGGGTAACCCAGCTGCCTTCACCGCGCGTGCCAGCGCCGGCCCGTGTCGCTGGCGCACTGGCGATGGCACGATGAGCAGCACGCGACTGTCGGCACTGGACGCCTCGTTTCTGGCGGTGGAGACACCCACCGCGCACATGCACGTCGGCTGGGTTGCGAGTTTCTCGGCGGACGCCGACGGAGCGCTGCCGCACTTCAGCGAGCTTCGCGATCACATCGCCCGGCGCCTTGGACGCGCGCCGCGTTACCGCCAGAAGCTCGCGCGGGTCCCGCTCGGACTGCACTCCCCGGAGTGGATCGACGACCCGGCCTTCTCGGTGGAGCGTCACGTCTACTGGGCGCCCGGCCCGCTTTCAGAGCTCGTGGACGAGGTCATGTCGACACCTTTGCGTCGTGATCGCCCGCTGTGGGAGATGTGGATCTGCGAGGACACTGAGCACGAGCGGCTGGCGCTGGTCGGCAAGGCCCACCACTGCATGGTCGACGGCATCGCCGCCGTGGAGCTCGGCTCGCTGCTACTGGACGCCACCATCGAGACCGAGCACTGTGAGCCCGACGGTTGGAGCGCCCGAAGCCAACCCGGTGCCGAGCGGCTGCTTCTGCGCGGAGCACGCGATCTGATCGGCTTTCAGCTGGGCCTCTTCACACGGCCGCTACGGGCGGTCGTCTCTTCGCCGATCTCCGCCGCCAGGACGAGCGTCTCTGGCAGCCTGCGCGTCACGCGGGCGCTCAGCAACTCGCTGCGCGCCGCTCCCGCCAGCGTCCTGAACGTTCCGCTCTCCCCGTTGCGGCGGATGGCCTGGACCGAGCGATCTCTGGACGATCTGCGGACGGTCAAGCAGGCGCACGGAACGACCGTCAACGACGTGATGCTGGCCGCGGTCGCCGGGGGCATCCGCTCCTATTTGATGCGCCGCGGCGAACGCCCGGTGGCGCTGAAGGCGATGGTGCCAGTCAGTGTGCGCAGCGAAAAGGACATCCTCGGCAACCACATCTCCTTCGTCTTCGCACAGCTGCCCTGCGACGAGCCCGACGCGCTCGGACGCCTGCGTCAGGTGCACGCCACGATGAACGCCCGTAAGCGCGGCGGCGAGCCCGAGGGAGCCGACCTGGCGCTGAAGGCCGCCGAATACACACCCGGGGTGGTGCAGAACGCGATCTCCCGGATGATGGCAAGTCCCCGCACGTTCAACCTCGTGGTCTCCAACATTCCGGGACCGCCCGGGCAGCTGTACATGCTCGGCTGTCCGTTGGAGGCGACCTATCCGGTCGTGCCGCTGGCCGACAGCCACGCCGTCTCGGTCGGCATGACGACGGTCCGAAACAGAGCCTGCTTCGGTGTATACACCGACCGCAAGCGGATGCCCGACGCCGGGCGGCTGGCGATGGACATCGACCACGCGATCGCCGAGCTGTTGGAGGGCAGCCGCCCGAGCGTGGCAGGCGCCACCAAGCGCCGCCCACGCAGATCAAACGGCAAGCGCGCCGCCCTAGGAGCCTGACGCGGACTGGCGGCGCTAGGAACCGGTGTCCAGGGACGCGCCGCCGAACCCCAGCTCATTGCCGTCGGGGTCGCGGTAGATCGCCTTGCGTATCCCGCCCGAGTACCTCTCGAGCTCGTCGGGCTCGAGCCCACGGGCAGCAATCGCGGCCACGTGTGCATCAAGATCCTCGAGGAAGATCGTCACCACACAGTGGCCCGCGCCAGCGGCGTGCTCCACGACGTACACCGACCGATCCTCAGCAAGTGTCCACACCGCCTCAGCGGCGTGGGGAAAGAACGTCGGCTTGCCCAGCAGCCGCTCATACCACGGTCGAGCCGCCTGAAAGTCCCGCACGCGCAGACCCGCGAAAAGATGCAACGACACCGACGCGAGTCTAGGTCACGAGCGGCGAACTTCTCGCCTCCCAGCACGTCTGTCAGCTCACAGGTGAGCGTCCCGAGGACGAGCATCTCCAAGCTGGCGGTCGAGGGCATCCACGAGCAGTGCGGATGCTGTCTTTCTGGGAGAGATGAATGGGCAGACAGGACGCCCTGATCGACGACGACTCGGGTCACGCCGTGCTGCGACGAGCGCGCCGCCGACGCCCGCGGCGACTTCGCCGAACTCGCGCTCGTCCGCTACCGCCACCAGCCTCTCAACGACCGAGTCTGGGAGCTACGCCACAACCTCACCGCCTACGACGCCACTTTCATCGCGCTCGCCGAGGCTCTCTCGGCTCCGCTCATCACCTGCGACGCCCGCCTCGCATCGACTCCCGGCCACAGCGCGCTAATCGAGCTGTTCGGCACATCCTCCCGATAGACATCCCGCCAGCACCCCTGGGGATCAGGCCAGACCAAACCACGGAGCCAGCCGAAAGCGGGCGAGAACAACAGGAGCGACGGGGGTCAAACCCTCGTTCGGCACCGCGTCGAGATTCGCTGTAGGGAGGGAACGGCTCCACGCGGGAGGGAGTCGGGCTGGGCTACTGGACGCTGAGCATGCTGGCCGCGCGAGCGCCGCCTGAACCGAGGCGGCGCAACTGCGCGAGCAACGGCTCCGGAGGACCGTCCGCTCCCGGTCTAGCGCCTGATCCATCAGAGGTCATGCTCGAAGCGTCGCACGGCCCGGCCGGCTCGCACATCACGCCCTCATATTCGATGCCGACCGCTGGGCCCGGCAACCCCCGCCGCCGAAACCAGATCGTACCCCCGGCCAGTGGCGCGCAGCGCGACTCGGGCCGCTAGATCAGGCAACTACTAGCTGGCGACGAGAGCTGCCGCCGCCGTGCATAAGTCTTGACTTCTACAAGCTAATCTTTATACTAGGCTCGTGTGGGAAGTCGAGTACATCGACACGTTTGGATCTTGGTGGGACGAGCTGACCGCGGAGGAGCAGGACCGGGTCACGGCCGCTGTCGAGTTGCTGGAGACGGGCGGGCCCGCGCTTGGTCGTCCCCTCGTGGACACGCTTCAGGGCTCTCGCCATCCGAACATGAAGGAGCTGCGCCCACGCGGCGGACGTATGCGTGTGCTGTTCGCGTTCGACCCGCGTCGAATGGCGATCCTGCTGTTGGGCGGCGATAAGAGCCAGCGGTGGCGCAGCTGGTACGCCCAGGCGATCCCGCTAGCCGACCAGCTCTATGACGAGCATCTTCAAACGCTTCGCGACGAAGGAGCAATCCCATGACGAGGGCCAAGACCACACGACGTCCCAAGAAATTTGACGATCTGCGTAAGCACATCGATGCCGATCCGGCTCGTCGTGCTCGGGTCGAGGAGCACAAGCAGGCGATGCTTGGCGAGCTCCGTCGCAAGCTCGACCTGACGCAGGCTGTCGTCGCAGACCGTCTCGACGTCACGCAAGAGAACGTCTCACAGATCGAGCGCGGCGAGGCAGACGTACGACTGTCGACACTCAGCCGCTACGTCGAGGCCCTAGGCGGACGCCTAGAGATCCGAGCCGAATTCCCGGGAGAGTCCGTCGCCCTCAAGGTCGGCGACACAGCAACGATGCGCCGACAGCGCACACGAGCAGTCGCCGCTAAACGGAACAAGCCTCGCGCCACCAAAGCGGCACGAACCGGAAAAGCGGCCGCTGTCAGCCGCGTCGCGCAGACTCCGAGCAAGAGCAAAGCCAAACGGAGCTAGGTCGTCTTTAGCCAACCCGCATGACCGCCGACAAGAGCTATCAGATGTCGCCTATCGGCAACGACGTCGCCCGCTACCTGCACACCAAGCGCATGCGGTTGACTGACAGCAGCTATCGCTCCTACGAGTTCTGCCTCGAGAAGTTCGTGCGGTATTGCGAGGATCTGCAGCCAGAGGACATCGAGCCTCCGGCCGGCGTGCAGCGCCTCGAAGACTGCCTTGAGGCGCTGTGGGGCGCAGGCGCCTCGCACCCACAACAAGCAGAGCTCGATGCACGCTACGCGGACCTCGAGCTCGGACAGATAGGACTGTTCGTGGCACCCGTGCTGGTGCTGGCGTCGTTGCTGCTGGGACCGTCGCCGATGGCACTCGTCTTCAACGGATACGAGCTCGCGGCGCTCCTGTCAGCGGCACTGATTGTGCCGCTACTCATCTCAGATGGCGAGTCGACCTGGTTCGAGGGCTTTCAACTGATCGCGCTCTACAGCGTTCTGGGAATCGTCTTCTACTTTGCCTGACTGAGCTTCACCTCTGCCTCGAGGTCCGCTGCGCTCTCCCGGGACTCCTTCCCGCCAAATCAGCATTCGCAGGGGCAGCTCGATCCCGACCCGCCTGGCGGCGAGCAGGCGTCCCGATCTACCGACGGGACTTCACGCGACAGCGAGATCAGAGTCTCGGGATGCTCAGGCGGTGGGAGCGAGCAATCTGCTCGGCAATCTGCTCCTCGACGCCGACTCCTCCAGCGATCTCCGTCCAGCCTTCCACGACGGCCACGACCTCCGCGAGGATGGCCTCGGCACGGCCGCGCTTCAGAGCGCCGACGGCGGCGACGGCGCGCAGGTCGGCGAGCGTGAATCCGTCGCGCTTGGCGTTGATCGACATTTGGTGAGAGTGAAGCCATGGGTTGCCGGGCTTCCAGGCCCAGATCACGTCGTAGGCTGGAGCCAGCGACCAGGCGCCTTGGCGGTCCATGAGAAAGGCGACATTCTTGACGTGGTCATCCTGGTTACGGGCAACAACGTTGAAAACCATACGCCGGAACTGCTGCTCGACGACAGGTGTCCCGAGCCCGAGCTTGCGGATCAGCAACAGCAGTTGCTCGTAGCTGTAGGTGCCAGGCTCGTTGTAACTGACGTGCTCCAGCGCGCCGGCGGTCTGCATGTGCAGCTTCTCGCCCCTATTGGGTCGGTCAAAGCGACGGGTCATGAAGTGTCTGCGGCCGTTCTCCTCCAGCAGCCGGCACTCGGTCATGTCGATCCCGGCCGCCCGAGCCATCTTCGAGTACGCGTACTCGACCACGCCCCAGCCCTGCGGGTCGGTGAGTCCGTGGTCGCCGGCGCGCGAGACACCGTCGAACTTCAACAGCCAGTGGCGAAAACCAGCATCGACCTTCACCTGCCCCGAGCGGACCTGGCCGGTAGCGTCGTTGTAGGCGATGAGCGCCTTCGGGCGCGCGCCGCCCGCGGAGCTGCCGATCGCAAGGATCGCCTTCATCGCCTCCTCGTCGGGGTTGTTGCTCAGCTCGGCTACGAACTTGGCGCGCTGCGCGAGCACCTCGCCGGCCAGACGCACGAGCGCACCGAGGTGTAGGTCTGCCTCGGCCGGGAGCGCTGGCTCACGGGCCGGCTGGAACTCCAACGCGCCCACTCCGCGGGTGCCGACGTAGCAGAGCCGCTCAACGACGTCGAAGCTCGACTGCTCGCGCCCTTGCGAGGCCAACCAGGCGTTGACCAGCGCGGTGCCCCAGCGATCGGGCAGGGAGTCAGCCAAAAGTCCGGGCAGCCCGCTAAAGGCGTCCTGTGGCAGGCCTGGAAATCTGTAGGGCGAGGTGCGCAGCGGCATTCTGGTGGGGGCGATCTCGATGCCGCTGCGCAGGAACGCCGGGTCGTACTGGAAGGTCGCGTAGCGTGCGCCTGGATCGATCGAGACAGCGGCAATGCGAGATCCCCACAGCGTCACCGCGGCGACGGTCAAAGCCCCGACCCCGGCTCGTTGCCCCACCTCCACGGCTCCTGCGCGGCTTCGGTGGACCCGGCGGTCCGATCGCCGCGGCGGCCGCGAGCACGGCGGCGGATCTTGCGCTGTTCGCGTTCCAGACGGGCGATCGGGAGATTGATCGCCTCGGGCACGGCGAGGTCCAGCCCCCCGAGCAACCCGAGGGTCCGCAGTAGCTTGATCATCGAGGTCATCTGAACCGAATCGCCTCGCTCGGCGCGCTGCACAGTCGCCTGACCGAGCCCGGCCTCGGCGGCCATCTCGGCTTGAGTCCAATTGCGCTCGAGGCGGTGACGCTCCAGCCTGCGGCCGAGCTCAGCGAGAACAGCCGCGTCAGTAGCTATTTTATC
>DATBPE010000208.1:0-27232 GCA_036561505.1 Solirubrobacteraceae bacterium | reverse complement strand
CGCTTCATCGTGCGCCGGATGGTGATCCTCGCCTCGGAGGACATCGGCAACGCCGACCCCGGCGCCCTCCCGGTGGCGGTCGCGGCGGCCCAGGCAGTCGAGCACGTCGGCATGCCGGAGGCACGCTACGCCCTGGCCCAGGCCGCGATCTACCTGTCGCTGGCGCCGAAGTCAAACGCAGCCGGCGTCGCGCTCTCGGCCGCGCAGCGACATGTACGCGAGCACGGTCCGGCGCCGGTTCCCGGCTGGCTTCGCTCCGGCCCAAGGCCCGGTCAGGAGGTGGGCGGCTATGAGAACCCGCACGAGTCCCCCGGCCACGTCTCCCCCCAGCCGCTCCTCGCCGAGCGGCTCGCCGAGGAGCGCTTCTACACTCCCGACGAGGCCGAGGCGCAACTGGCCGAGCGTCTCGAGCAGGTTCGCAAATTACGCAAGCGCTGAGCTAGTCAGACGGCGCGGAGGGCGATAATCGCTTTGGCATGAATGCGCACACAGCCGATATGGAGATTGGATCGTCACCGGTCCTGGCCCGCAACCGGGCCAGTGGAGAACCAATGGGCCAGTTCCGGGCCACCGACCCCAGCCAGATCCCAGAGCTCGTGGCACAGACGGCCTCGGTTCAGCCGCTGTGGGCGCTGTTGCGGGTGACCGACCGTGCCCGCTACATGCGCCGTGTCGCGCAGGCGATCATCGACGAGTTCTCAGAGCTCGTGGGGGTACTGGCCGCCGAGCAGGGACGTCCGCGCAGTGAGCTGGCGACGCTCGAGCTGTTGCCGGCGATCGACGCGCTGATCTGGATGGCCGACGCCGGCGCGGAAATCATGGGTGCCAAACGGATTCCCGTACACCGTTCGATGTTCCTGACCAAGCGCGGGCGGGTTGCCTACGAGCCGCTCGGGGTGATCGGCGTGATCGGATCCGACAGCGCCCCCTTCGCCGAGCCGCTGGGGCAGATCGCTGCCGCGCTGCTGGCTGGCAACGGAGTGATCTTCAAGCCGGCGCCGGAAACGGCTGCCACAGCCGAGCGAATCGCCCGGCTGCTGGCGCGGGCGGGGCTGCCGGAGGGCTTGGTGGTCCTCGCTCACGGCGGGGCGCCGGTTGGACAGGCGCTGGCCCAAGCGCCTGTGGACAAGCTCCTGTTCACGGGGTCCGCAAGAGTCGGGCGGGAGATCGCTCAGACCTGCGTTTCTGAAAACCGGGCGCTGGAGCTGGCGCTCGAGGGCTCTGACGCGATGCTCCTGGCGCCCGACGCGCACCTCCCCAGAGCCGCCAGCTGCGCCGTGTGGGCCGGGTTCGCGGCCGCCGGTGGCGCCCGGGGATCGATCGAGCGGATTTATGCTCATCGCGATGTCGCCGAGCGCTTCACCGAGCTGCTCTTGCAAAGGACACGGGGTCTGAGGGTCGGTGATCCGCTCGACTGGCACACACAGGTGGGCCCACTGCCATCGGCGAGTGACCGCCTGCGCCTGCAGGAGCTGATCCAGGACGCCCTCGCGCGCGGAGCGCGCCTTGACTGTGGCGGTCCGGTTGCGCCACCAGATGGCTTGACGGGAAGCTTCTTCGCGCCGGCCGTATTGAGCGGGGTCACTCACGAGATGCGCGTGATGCGCGAGCCGATCAACGGGCCGCTGTTGGCCCTCATGAGCGTCGAGTCGATGTCGGCGGCGATCGCGCTGGCCAACGAATGCGAGTGCGGTCTGGGCGCCTCGGTGTGGACGGCCGACCGTCACCAGGCGCTGCGGATGGCTTGCGAGCTGAAGACGGGGATGGTGTGGCTCAACGATCACCTGCCCACCCCGATGATCGCCCAGGCTCCGTGGGGGGCGGGGGAGGCACGCACGTTTGGCGAGGCTGGGCTGCGGGCTTGCGCGCGGGAAAAGCTGATCACCTGGGATCCGTCGGGGTCGCGTGGACTGTGGTGGGGTCCGCATTCCCAGACGCTCGCCCGTGCGGCGCAGTCGGTCGCCGAGTTGCGCTCGGCGCGCGACGCTCATCGTGAGCACGCCTGGCGTCGCGGCGGGCTGGCACTGGCGCGTGTGGGTATACGCGCGCTGCGACACCGCGGCGGTTGAGCGAGCCCATCACACACCGATGCGGCTTGCAGGGAGGGCCGCATCGCGCTTCCGAGCGCTAGTGAACCTGTCTAACCTGTTGGCATGCCCGCTCAGGCCTATGCCGGCAAGCAGTGCGTCTGTCAGCTGCGCAGAGGGATCTGTGATCAGTCCTGTGTGCAGGGGATGCTCGACACCCCCTTCTACATCGCCTGCCTGAAGCTGAGCGCTCGCCGCTGCGTGGTCGTCGGTGGGGGCGAGATCGGACTGGAGAAGGCCGAGGGCCTTTTGGCCTGCGACGCCGAGGTTCTGCTGATCGCCCCCGAGGCCAACGAGCAGCTGCGCGCCTACGCCGAGGAGGGTTCGATCGGCTGGGAGCGACGCCCCTACGCGGGCCCGGCGGACATCCAGAGCGCCTTCCTGGTGATCGCCGCTACCGACCAGACCGACGTCAACATCGCTGTGTTCGAAGACGCCGAGCGCCGCTCGATGCTGGTGAATGTCGTCGACGTGCCGCCACTGTGCAACTTCATCCTGCCGGCGATCGTGCGCACCGGACCGCTGGCGATCGCGATCTCCACCGCGGGCGCTTCGCCGGCGCTAGCCAAGCGCATGAAGCGCGAGGTCTCCGAGCTCTTCGGCGAGCACTACGCACAGCTGGCGCTGCTGCTCAACGAGGTTCGCGGCTGGGCCAAGGGAACGCTTGCCACCTACCAGGAGCGCAAGCAGTTCTTCGAGGGGATCGTCAACGGCGAGCCCGACCCGATCGCGCTGCTGGCAGACGGCAAGCAGGACGCGGTACGCGAGCTGATCGCCCGAGCCCAGAACGAACGCGAGATCGCCCGAGTGTGATCGAACTCCGCGGCGTGGGCCGGCGCTACGGCGAACGCGAGGCGCTGCGCGACGTTTCGCTCGAGCTCGGTGAGGGTCAGACCCTGGTGGTATTCGGCCCCAACGGCGCCGGCAAGACGACGCTCCTGCGAGTCCTGGCGACACTGCTGCGCGCACACACCGGCGAGGTGCGGGTGCTCGCGCGAAACCTGCCCGAGGAAGGATGGGCGCTACGCGGACTGATCGGCTTCCTCGGGCACGAGCCGCTGCTCTACCGGGAGCTGAGCGCCAGCGAGAATCTGCGCTTTCACGCGCGGCTGCACAACGTCGGGCTCGAGCGCGTGGCGGAGGTGCTCGCGGCGGTGGGGATGGAGGAGCGCTCCGGCGAGCCGCTGAAGACGCTCTCGCGCGGCATGGTGGCACGCGTGGCGGTGGCACGCGCGGTGCTGCACGACCCGCGGCTGCTGCTGCTGGATGAGCCCTACGCGAACCTCGACCCGGGCGCACGCGAGCATCTCCAGGGGCTGATCGGCGGGGCATCTGGGCGCACACGGGTGATCTGTAGCCACGACCCCGGTGGTGGAGTGGCCGAGGCGGATTTGGTGCTGGGACTGCGCGAAGGCCACCAGGTCATGCTGAAGCGCGCAAACGATGTACGTGAGGGCGAGATCGCGGAGCTCTACCGATGAGCCCCGCCCGGAGTCTCGCGAGCGAGCGGCCATCCGAGGGCAGCGCCCTGGCACATGACATGCCGCTCAGACCGCCGAGCCTGACCGGCACTGTCGCGGCGCTGCTGCGCAAGGAGCTCTTGGTCGAGCTGCGCACCCTGGGGTCGGTGCCCAGCATGTCGCTGTTCGCGATGAGCACGTTCGTGATCTTCCACTTCGCGCTGAACCGCAACAGCGTGGACGGCGACCTGGCGGCGGGGATCCTGTGGGTGACGCTGCTGTTCGCGGCGATCCTCGGCGTCAACCGCCTGTTCGTAGCCGACGCCGATCAGGGCGGCTTCGACGCGTTCCTGCTGGCCCCGGTTGACCGCAGCGCGATGTTCTTCGCGAAGGTCCTGACGCTATTGGCATACCTGCTGGTGTTCGAGCTGATCGCCGTGCCAGCGTTCGGGCTGCTGCTGCTCGGGCCGTCGCTCAGCGCGGCGATGCCCGAGTTGCTGTTGATCCTGCTGTTGGGCGACCTCGGCGTCGCGGTGATCGGCACACTGGTCGGGGCGCTGGCCGTCCACACACGAGCGCGCGACCTGTTGGGCGCGCTGCTGGCATTGCCGCTGTTCGTGCCGATCGTGATCGGCGGTGCGCGTGCCAGCTCGCCGCTGCTGGCACTGAACCACCACGCTGGGTCCTCGGGGCGCTGGCTTGCCACGCTCGGTCTCTATGATTTGGTGTTCGGGCTGATCGCCTATGCGGTTTTTGACTTCCTTCTGGAGGACTAGATGTACGGCAAGGGCCTTCGCACCCTTTCTTTCGCCACTGTCGCCAGTTTCTTCCTCGCCCTCGGCCTGGTCTTCTTCTATGCGCCGCTGGAAGCCGAACAGGGCTTTCTGCAGAAGATCTTCTACCTGCACGTGCCGCTAGCGATCGTGGCTCTGTGCGGCTTCGTGGCGGGTGGGATCATGGCGATCATGCACCTGCGCACGCGCGATCAGCGCTGGGACATGCGCTCCTATGTGGCGATCCACATGAGTCTGATCTTCGGGGTCGGAACCCTGATCACCGGCTCGATTTGGGCCAAGGGCTCATGGGGACACTGGTGGGTGTGGAGCGAGCCGACGTTGGTGTCGTTCTTGATCGTGTTCCTTTTGTATGCGATCTACCAGCCGTTGCGCTTCTCGATCGAGGATTCCGAGCGCCAATCACGCTACGCGTCGGTGTTCGCGATCGTCGCCGGCGCTTTCGTGCCGCTGAACTTCCTGGCCGTGCGACTGTCAACCGAATACCTGCACCCAAGGGTCCTAGGCAGCTCCTCCAACCTGCCACCCAAGATGAGGCTCACGTTCCTGGTCTGCCTGGCGGCCATCGCTTTGCTCTACATCACTCTGTGCAAGTTCGAGATGACCGCCAAGCACACCCGTAGCCAGGTGCGGGCTCTGCGGCGAGCGCTCTCGGGCGAAGCGTCAAGACTTGGCCGAAGCGCTGTCCCGACACTCGACCAGGCTCCAGGGCGAGCGGCGGGGATGGGCACGGGCACCCCGAGCGCCTCCGTGGCCTCCAGTGGAGCGCCCGCAATGGGCAGGCCCGGCGTCTGATGACCCGCGCGCTACTCGCCGAGTTGCCGGCACTGCCTCTGCACGAGGCCGGCAAGTATGTCGCCGGCGCTTACATCGTCGCGTTCGCGCTGGTACTGATCTACGTGGCGATCATGGCCCTGCGCCTGACCCGCGTCGAGCGCGAGCTCTCAGAGCTGATCGAGCGCACTGAGTCCGCGGCGAAAAGCCCGACGGATCGCCTCTCCCAGGCCACTCAGGAGCCTCCCCTGGCATGAGCGAGCTGCTCGCGCTCGGCATCTCGCACAAGACGGCGCCGGTGGCGCTGCGCGAGCGCCTCGCGTTCACCGAGCCCGAGGCGATCGAGTTCGAGTGCCAGGCGACGGCGACACCGGAGGTGCGCGAGGCGGTCGTGATCTCGACGTGCAACCGAACCGAGGCCTACCTCGTCGTCGGCGACCCCGTGCGCGCCGAGTCCGACGTGCTCGGCCTGCTCGCCGGGCGCGCCTCGATCCGCCCGACGGAGCTCTCCGAGGCGATCTACTCGCCGCGCAACTGCGATGCGGCGCGCCAGCTCTACCGCGTCACGGCGGGCCTCGAGTCGATGATCGTCGGCGAGGCCGAGATCCAGGGCCAGGTCAAGCGCGCCTACGAAACGGCGATGCATGCGGGCTGCACGGGCCCGCTTTCCAACCGGCTGTTCGCCGCGGCGCTGACGGCCGGCAAGCGCGTGCGCACGGAGACCGAGATCGGCGCCACGCGCGTGAGCATCCCCTCGGTCGCCGTCGACCTCGCGCTGAGCGTGCTCGGCGGCCTCGAGCACCGTCACGTGGTCGTGCTCGGCGCCGGTGAGACGAGCGAGCTGACGGCACGCGCTCTGAACGAGCAGGGCGCGGGCACGATCTTCGTCGCCAACCGCCACGCCGACCGCGCGCTCAGTCTGGCGCAGCGCTTCGGCGGCAGTGTCGTCGGGCTCGACGATCTGCCCGAGCAGCTGCTGGCGGCCGACATCGCGCTCTGCTCGACCTCCTCGCCGCACCCGATCGTCGGCCGCGACGAGCTGGAGATCGTGATGCGCGAGCGTGAAGGGCGCCCGCTGCTGTTGATCGACATCGCCGTTCCGCGCGACGTCGAGGCGGCGTGTGCCGAACTCGAGGGCGTCAGCCTGTACGACATAGACGACCTGCAGGCCGTCGTCGCGCGCAACATCTCCACGCGCGAGGGCGAGCTTCCCCGCGCCGAGGAAATCGTCGAGGAGGAGATCCACCGCTTCGCCCGCTGGCTCGGCCAGCTTGAGACGCTGCCGACGGTGAGCGCCCTGCGCGAGCACGGCAACGAGCTCGTCGAGCAGGTGCTCGCCGAGAACTCCGGCCGCTGGGAGTCGGCCTCGCCCCGCGATCTGGCGCGCATCGAGGCGGTCGCCCGCGCCGTGATGAGCCGCCTGCTGCACGAGCCGACGATCCGCCTGCGCAGCCTCTCCGAGGAGCGCGGGCACGCGAGCCTCGAGCTCGTGCGCGAGCTGTTCGGCCTGCGCGAGGAGCCGAGGGAGAGCCCGAGCACCCAAGGCGAGGGCCACTCCCAGCAATCCTCGCAGGAGCAGGAGAGCAAGGCGGGACTGGCAGAGGTGCGCCAACTGCGTCGCCGCGGCTGATGCGAATCGGCACGAGGGGCAGCAAGCTCGCCCTGACTCAGGCCGGGTTGGTGGCCGAGCTGCTGGGCGCCGAGGAGGTAGTACGGATAAAGACCAGCGGCGACGGGGACCCTCCGGTGCAGCCATCGGCGGCCGACAAGTCCCGCTGGGTGGACGGCCTGGAGCGGGCGCTCGCCACCGGAGAGATCGACCTGGCGGTGCACTCCGCCAAGGATCTTCCGGGAGAGCTCGCCGACGGTTTGGCTCTGCTGGGGGCTCCTGTGCGAGCCGCGGTGGAGGATGTGCTGTGCGGCGCGGAGAGTCTTGAGGAGCTTCCGGCGGGGGCGCGGGTGGGCACCGGCAGCGTGCGCCGCGCCGCCCAGCTCTTGGCGGCTCGCGAGGACCTGACGGTCCTGGCGCTGGGCGGCAACGTGGACACGCGCTTGGGCAAGCTCGGCGAGGAGCAGCGAGGGCTGCATGCGATCGTGCTGGCACGCGCGGGTTTGGTGCGATTGGGGCGCGAAGATGAGGTGAGTGGAGTGCTCGATCCCGAGCGCTTCGTGCCGAGCCCCGGCCAGGGCGCCTTGGCGCTCGAGGGCCGCGCCGATGACACCGTGACCCGCGCCGCCGTCGAGGCGATCACCGACACAGCCGCACTCGAGTGCCTGCTCGCCGAGCGGGCGCTGGCAAGGGCGCTTGGCGCCTCCTGCCACACGCCGCTGGGCGCGTGGGCGAGAACCGTCGGCGACGGCCTGGAGCTGCGCGCATGGGTCGGTCTGCCCGACGGCTCGGCGTGGGTGGGCGACGTCCTCGAGGGCGAACGCGGTGACCCCGAGGGGCTGGGGCAGCGGGTGGCGCGACGGATGACCGCGGTCGGTGCGGGGAAGCTGCTCGAGGATGCCGAGGAGATGGCGCTTGAGCGCGCCTGAGCAGACCGAGGGAGGCGTCTATCTCGTGGGTGCCGGCCCCGGCGACCCCGGCCTCCTGACGGCACGAGCACTGGAGCTGATCGCCCAGGCCGATGTGATTCTCTACGACCGCCTGATCCCGGCGCAAGCCCTGGAGGGCGCACGTGTGGAGGCTGAGCTGCTGTATGTGGGCAAGCAGGGCGGCGGCGAGGCGGTGCCCCAGGAGCAGACCGAGGAGCTACTTCTATCTCGCGCCAGAGAAGGCAAGCTGGTGGTACGTCTGAAGGGCGGCGACCCGTTCGTGTTCGGCCGCGGCGGCGAGGAGGCCCTGACACTGCGAGAGGCCGGCGTCCCTTTCGAGGTGGTGCCGGGAGTGACGGCGGGCGTGGCGGCGGCGGCTTACGCCGGTATTCCAGTGACCCACAGGGGGGTGGCGAGCGCGGTGGCCCTGGTGACCGGTCACGAGGATCCCGAGAAGGGACAGACGGCGCTTGACTGGGAGGCGCTGGCGGCGTTTCCCGGGACGCTCGTCTTCTACATGGGCATCCGTCAGCTCCCGCAGATCGCCGACTCTCTGATTGCCGCCGGACGATCGGGGACCGAGCCCGCCGCTGTTGTGGAACGCGGCACGCTGCCGACACAGCGAACGGTGACCGCCACGCTGGCCACGATCGCAGGGCGGGCAATCGAAGAGGACATCAGGCCCCCTTCGATAACGGTGGTCGGCGAGGTGACGCGTCTGGCCGAGCGTCTTCAGTGGCGCTCTCCCGGACCACTCATCGGAATCACCGTGGCGGTGACCAGGGCGCGCACTCAGGCAAGCGGCTTGGCGCGGCGGCTGGGAGAGCTTGGCGCGAGCGTGATCCAGACACCCGTGATCCGCACCGAGCCGCTGCCCGGCGAGCCGCTTGACCCAGCCCCATATGACCTGATCTGCTTGACGAGCGCAAATGCCGTTGAGTACTTCTTCCAGCGCCTGAGAGACGGTGCCCGCGACGCGCGCGCCCTGGCCCATGCGCGTGTGGCCGTCATCGGCCCAGCCAGCGCCAGCGCCCTGCGCGAACACGGCATCACCGCGGATGTCGTCGCGGAGCAGTTCGTTGCCGAGTCGCTCCTGGAGGCTCTGGCCGACGTTCCCGTTCACCACGCGCTGGTGGCCCGAGCCCGTGAGGCACGCGAGGTCCTGCCCGAGGGGCTGCGCTCACGCGGTGCGCGGGTTGATGTCCTGGCGTTGTATGAGACGGTGCCCGAGCCGCTTTCCGCCCACGCGCTTCAGGTGGCACAAGCGGCGGACTACATCACCTTCACCTCCTCCTCGACAGTGCGTCACTTCCTGGAGGCGGCCGGTGGCACGGAGGGCCTGGGCAAGGACACCCGGATCGCCTCGATTGGTCCCGTCACGAGCGCGACCCTGCGCGAGTATGGACTCGAGCCTGACGTGGAGGCACAGCCCCACGACCTCCCGGGGCTGATCGCCGCGCTGCTCACCGACGCGAGCGCAGCGGCCAGATGACCGCGGACGCGCTGGCCCAGGCATACGCAGCGCTCCGGCGTGCGCCGAAGGCAAGCCCAGATCGAGAGGACTGAGCATGGATGGTCCGCTGCTCACCTTCCTCTCGGACTACGGCTACGGCGATGAGTTCGTCGGTGTCTGCCACGGCGTGATCGCCCGTCGCTGTCCACAGGCACAGGTGATCGATATCACCCACGGCATCCCCCGCCACGACGTCCTGGTCGGCGCGCTGACCCTGAGCGCGGCCATCCCGTACATGCCTCGCGGCGTTCACCTCGCGGTCGTCGATCCGGAGGTCGGGGCGGTGGACGAGCACGCCCGTCGCGCGGTGGCGATCCTCACAGAGCAGGAGCAGGTGCTGGTGGGGCCCGACAACGGGCTGCTGTCGCTGGCGCTCGAGCGACTCGGCGGCGCGGTCGAGGCGGTCGACATCTGGCGCTCGCCCGAGCGCCTGCAGCCGGTTTCCGCGACCTTCCACGGCCGTGACATATTCGCCCCGGTGGCCGGCGCGATCGCCGCCGGTGCGCCCTTGGCCGAGCTGGGAGAGCCGTTGGACGTCAAGGAGTTGCGCGTCCTTGAGCTTCCTCAGGCGCGCATCGAGGGACCCGAGCTCTATCTGCACGTGCTGCACATCGATCACTTCGGCAACCTGATCCTCGACGCCACCCACGAGCAGCTGGAGCAGATCGGGCTGCGACTCGGCCAGCGGCTGCTGGTGGAGGTATCCGGTGAGACCCATCGCGCTCGCTACACCCGCGCCTTCGCCGATGTCCCCGGCGGCGAGTTGCTCTTCTACGAGGATGCCCAACAGATGGCGGCACTAGCGATCAACCGTGGCTCGGCGGCCGAGTCGCTGGCGGTGAACGCGGGCAGCGAGCTGCGCCTGCGCGTGTTGTGAGCGCGCTCGGTCACCCACGGGTGCACCTGCGTCTGACCGACTCGACCAACAGCCGCGCATACGAGCTCGCGCGGGCGGGGGCGCCTCACGGAACGCTCGTCAGCGCCGATCAGCAGAGCGCCGGGCGCGGTCGCCATGGACGGCAGTGGTCCGCTCCGCCGCGCAGCTCGGTGCTGATCTCGCTGGTGCTGCGCGACCCACCGGCGCTGCTGCCACTGCTCGCCGCGGTTGCCGTCTGTGAGGTCCTCGGCCAGGACGCCCGCATCAAGTGGCCCAACGATGTCGTGCTCGAACGGTCAGGTGGATTGGCCAAGCTGGCGGGGATCCTGGCGGAAGGGCGCCCGCAGGAGGGCTGGGCGGTGCTCGGGATCGGCCTGAATGTGGCCGTGCGCCTAGAGGAGCTGCCGCCCCAGATACGCGCGACTGCCGCCACACTGGGAGGATCACGCGAGCAGATAGAGCCCACCGTGGGACTGTTGGTCGACTCGCTCCAGCGGCGCTTGGCCGAAGAGGAAGGCGCGATCCTAGAGGCCTGGCGAGAGCGGGACGTGCTGCGCGGGCGAGAGGTCAGCTGGGCCGGCGGGCAGGGGTGCGCGGCGGGGATCGACGGCACCGGACGGCTGGTGGTCGGCCTACCCGATGGTACGCAGCTCACACTGGATGCGGCAGAGGTGCACCTGGAGAGCTACTCCTCGGCGTGATCGAGCGCGTCTTCTACGTTGCGCTGCAGCTGAGCGTCGGAGCTCTTGGCCAGCTGCGGGGAATCATCGGCTGGAGCGGCATCGCTCGAGAGCGCCTCGGCGAGCACCGCGTCGCTGGGGGCCTGACGCGGTTTCGGGGCGCTCGACTTGCGTGAGCGGGAGCGAGACGGACGCCTCTTAGACCCACCTGAGCCACTCTCGTTCGGAGCGGCGCGGGATGTCTTGGCCGCCGTGGTGGCGCCGCGAGAGGCAAGGACCGTCTCGCTGGGTAGCTGCTCTGGTGAACCGGCGCCGTTCTGCGCCGGGGCAGGGCCGTTCTGGGTGCCATCGGCGGACTTCGCGCCACGGCGCCGGCGGCGAGTGCTGTGGCCGCGGCGCTTTGGAAAGTTGCGCAGCAGTTCGCGCGCCAGGGCGGGGGGCTTGCGCGCCAGGCGTGTGCGGGCGCCACGCAAAGCCTCCTCGGCCTCGGGCGTGTGCGCCAGAGCAGCGGCCAGGAGCGCCGCGGTGAGACGACGATCCTGCTTGCGCGCGGCGTGAACCAGCCGCCGCGCGTTGCGGGCGTGGGCTCCCCCGGCCGAGTTGACCAGCAGGCCCAAGAGGCGCTTGGTCTCCGGCCAGCGCTGCACCGCGTATTCCTCGTGCACCTCGCGGGTGTACTCGGCTAGGCGCCAGATCCAGGCGTTGGCCTGGTCGCGGCGGCCGATGCGCCGCTCGGCCAGCGCGCGCAGCATGATCTTGGCCGCCTCGCGGCGCTCCTCCCGCGGCCAGCCGCCGACGATGTCGATGGCGGTGTCGAAGGCGTCGGGATTGCGAGCGGCGGCGATGTCGCTCAGAGCCCGCAGACGCAGCTGGGAGTTCTTGTTGCGCTGCACCGCGGTGATAAGAAAGCGCGCCTTCAGCTCCCCGGTACGGTCGAAATTGAGCATCATCCGTGCCCGGCGCCAGTAGACGGGCGCCACCCGGGCTCCGGCCAGCGCGGCCCACACGTGCTGCTCGCCGTAGTCCAGGTTCTCAACGGCGATCCGCCACAGCTCGCGCTCGAAGACCTGAAAGCGGCGCTCCTCCTCGGCGCATACCGGCAGTACGCGGCGCTCCACCCGCAATCGGCGACCGCGACCGCGGCGCACCGGGCCGACCACGATCGCCCCGCCCCGGTAGACATCGCGGTCCAGCAGCGAGTGCAGCGTCACCACCGGATCGTCGTGCTTGGTCGCGGGGTGTACGAAGTCCACGACCAGCCCCGCCTCCTTGCCGGGGTGCCGGCGCGTCACGCGCCCTACGCGCTGCTGGTAGATGCGCTTGGAGGCGGTCGGGGCGAGATGGACACAGACGGTGGCGCGCGGGCTATTCCAGCCCTCCGCCAGCAGCTGAGCGTTGATCAGCACATCGATGTCGCCGCGCTCGTAGCGGGCCAGGACCTCCGCCAGCTCACGCTTGCGGGTCTCCCCGGAGACAGCCTTGGCCTTCAGCCCGGCCGCCAGGAAGGCCGCCTCGAGGTTGTAGGCGTGACGCACGCCGGCCGCGTAGACAACGCCCGGCACGCCGTTGAAGCGCGTCTTGTACAGGTCGGCGACCGCATGGTTGAAGGGGTGCTGGTCGAGCAGCTCAGCGAGCATCTCCTGATCGAACTCGGTGTCCACCTCGCCCCGGCGCAGCGGCACCTTAGCGATCGTGCGCACCCCCGGACCGGGCGGTATCCGCACACAGCGCAGCGGAGAGATGACCCCGCGCCGGGCTGCTTGAGCCAAGTCAAAGCGAGAGGTCTGGGTTGGGAACAGGTCGGTTACGTGCCGGGCGATCAGCGCGCCCGTGGCGGTCATCCCGATAAAGATCGGCCCGGTCCACTCACGGATCGCCCCGCTGGTCTTCTCCCCCAGAGCCGTGTGAGCCTCGTCGCAGATCACGATCGTGTAGGCGCTGGAGATCTTGCCCGCGTTACGCACGAACCACTGGTAGGTCTCGACTGTGACCGGCCCCTTGACCGAATCCTCACCCTTCAGCAGCGGGCGGCTGATGCGGCTGCGATAGCCCCGGCTCTGAAGCTCGCCGAGGAACTGGTCGACCAGGTTGCGCCGGTGGGTGAGAATCAAGATCCCGCCGGTGCGCGAGGCCTCCACGAAGCCAAGCGCCGCGACCGTCTTGCCGGCGCCGGTGGCGTGCTCGAACCAGAAGCGCTTGGCAGCGTTGGGGTCCTCGGGCTGCTCGGGAAGCGTCTCCTCCTCGTCCTGGTCCTCCTCCCAGTCGCGCGGATCCTCCTCGGATTCCTCCTGCACCGCCGGCTCGGGCTCGGCCTGGTCCTCCTCGTCTAGTTCGAGTTCGAGCTCATCCTCCAGCTCGAAGTCCTCCTCATCCTCATCATCCGGAGCAGCTCGGGCGACCTGGCCGAGCGCGGCGTCGTCCTCGTCATCCTCCTCATCCTCGAGCTCCTCCTCATCGTCCTCATCATCCTCGCCAAGCGCGTCGGACTCGAGCAGGTCCTCGGCCTCCTCGGGTGCGTCCAGGGAGGCTTCGCCGTCGTCCTCTGAGCCGAGGATCGCGGCCGAGGCCAAGAGCTCCGGCGAAGCAGCCTGCGCGCCACGCTTGCCCTCGCCGTTCTCGGCGGTGCGCTGAGACTCCGCGAGCAGCGCCGTGAGGGTCCCCGACAGTGCATCGACCTGATGGGCCGAGAAGGCCGTGCCGTCGGCGAGCTTGGGCTCATCGACGGAGAGCAGCCGCTCTAGGCCAAGCAGCAGCGAGAATTCACGCCGCCAGGCGGTCGAGGGATGTTTGGCCCCATCATCGATCTCCTGCAGCGCACCCTCCAGCGCACGGCGGCGGGGGGTGCCGGCCGCCAGCGCGGCCGCTGGATCCTCGCCCTCGTGCAGGAAACGCTCGCGCACGAACTTCTCCGCGCGTGCAATTTCGGCGGAACTCGGAAGGGGCGCGGCCGCGAGGGCCACTGGAGTGGACTCGGCCATGAAGGCTTTGACTTCGAGACGGAGCCGCGGCACACCTGACTTGGCGCGACTCGGAACAGACCGGTACCTCATTCATCCGGCCGTGTCGCCGGGTACTCAGAGCAGTCCGGCCCTGATCTTGTATCTAGGATATAGCACGCCGGGGCAAGATTGAAGTATCGGTCACCCAACCGCTGATTTGACACTCTTTGCGCCAATGACCCGCAAGCGCCTATTGGTTGGCTCCGTCACACTCGCGCTGCTCACGCTGCTCACGGTCGGCCTCCTCCAGCTCGCGGAGCGCTCGGATTCCTCGGTCCAGGAGCACCTGTCGAAGTTGACCGTGGCGCAGATGCGCGCCAGCCTGACCTCCTCGCCGCCGCCGCTGGCCGCCCTGCACGCGCAGGCAAGCGAGTTGCTCGGGGACGGTTCGACGGAGTTGCGGGCGCGGCTGAAGACGCTGCGTGGAGACCCGGTTGTGATCAACAAGTGGGCGTCGTGGTGTGGGCCCTGCCAAGCGGAGTTCGGCGTCTTTGCACACGCGTCTGTGAACCTCGGTCACACGGTGGCGTTCCTCGGCATCGACTCGCTGGACCCGATCCGCTCCCAGGCGATCACGTTCCTTGACTCGCACCCACTCAGCTATCCAAGCTACTACGACCCCAGCGGGCGGCTCGGGGAAGCCATAACGGGATCCTCGTTTATGCCCGTGACCGTTTTTTACGACCGAAAAGGCCACTCCTACATCCGCCAGGGCACCTACCCGAGCCTCGCCAAGCTCGAAGCCGACGTCAAGCTCTACGCCTTGGATTCCTAGCCTTGCCCGAGGTCAGGATCGATCCGCTCAGCGGACACAAGACGATCATCGCCGGCGAGCGCTCGCGCCGTCCGGGGGGAGAGCCACGCTGCACACCGCCGGCGCCGATCGAGCGGGAGCGCGACCCGTTCGCCGACGGACACGAGGATCGCACGCCGCCGGAGCTCTACGCGCTGCGCAACGACGGCTCGGCGCCTAACTCACCCGGGTGGAGAGTGAGGGTGGTGCCGAATCTGTATCCCGCGCTCACCGCCGGGGACGGGGCGCCGGTGGTGGCGTCCTCATCCGAGCTGTTTCTGCGCGCCCCCGCAACCGGAGCCCATGAGGTGATCATCAACAGCCCCGAGGCGGTGCTCTCGTTGGCCGAGCTGGAGTGCGCGGCGGTGATCGAGGCGGTCGATGTGTGGCGCACGCGCATGCGGGTTCACGCCGAGCACGCATGCGTGCAGCTGATCGTCAACGAGCGGGCAGAGGCCGGGGCCTCGCTGCCTCACACCCATGCTCAGCTGTATGCGCTTGATTTCGTGCCCGCTCAGGTGGCGCGCGAGCGGGAGCGCTTCGGCGCCTACGCGACCCGCACGATGGGGCAAAACCTGCTCGGTGACTTGGTGGCCGAAGAGGTGCGTCTGGGGGAGCGGATCGTGGCGATCGACGAGGAGGCCGTGCTGCTGGCCCCCTACGCCTCCCGGCTTCCCTTTCAGCTGATGCTCGCCCCCCGCCGTCCACGAGCGCGCTTCGAGGAAGACGGCCCCACCGGCGCGGCGCTACTGCACGACGGCCTGCGCCGCTTGGCCCGCCATTTGGGCTCGAGCCCACCACTGAATCTGTGGGTGCGCTCAGCCCCAAGTGGCGCCGAGCATTTCTGCTGGCGGGTGGACATCATGCCGCGTCTGACTCATCTGGCGGGGCTCGAGCTCTCGACCGGGGTGAACCTCAACATCGTCGCCCCCGAGCACGCCGCCGCTCTGCTGCGCGACAAATGATCCTGATCCTGCTGACGATCCTCGGCGCCACCGCGGCCGGGGTTGGCAGCGAGCACAGATGGGGCGAGCACTCCCGCCGTTTGGCGCGCTCGACCCTAACGGCGATGCTGTTCGTGCTGGTTCCGTTCGAGTCGTTCTTCAACATCGCCCACCTGCGCCTGAACGCCGGGGTGGGGGCGGGTATCGCGCTTGCCTGTCTGGCGATCGCGATCGCTGGGCTGTGCGCGTCGCTGCTCGCCCGCCGCGTCTTTCACATGCGCGCGCCGGTGGCCGCCACGTTCATCTGCACCGTCGTTGTCTCCAACACCGGATACCTGGGGCTGCCGCTGGCCAGCACAGTGCTCGGCTCCGGCCAGCTCCCGACAGCCGTCGCCTACGACACGCTGGTCAGCGGACCGATGCTGCTGCTCGGCGCGTTTGGTCTGGGCGCCGCGTTCGGGACTCGCTCCGGGCAGACCGCGAGTGAGCGACGCAGGGCATTTCTGCTGCGCAACCCGCCGCTGCTGGCTGTGATCGCCGGGCTTGCGGCGCCGGCGTCGCTGGCGCCGAGTGCGCTTGTGTCTGCCGCGCACGTGGTGGTCTACGCGCTGCTGCCGCTGGGGTTTTTCGTGCTCGGGGTCAACCTCGCGAGCGCCGGGGAGAGCGGCCTTCTGCGGCTCGACAAGCGGCTACGGGCGCCGGTGGCCTCGGCGATCGCGCTACGGATGGTGCTCACTCCAGCTCTATTGATCGGCTTTTCGCTGCTGGTCGACATTCCCCACGCTTATCTTCTGCAATCGGCGATGCCCTGCGGAATCAACACGCTGATAGTCGCGCACGCCTACGGCCTGGATTTGCGCCTGGCCTCCACGACGATCGCCCTGGGTACGCTCGCGGCGGTGCTGGCGGTTAGCATCGCGAGCCTGGTGCTCTGATGCGGGCGCTGGTTCAGAGGGTCAGCCAGGCCACGGTGCACGTCGGAGAAACCCACATCGCCAGCATCGGCCCGGGGATGCTGGTGTTGCTCGGCGTCACCCACGACGACGATCTACAGACCGCTGAGCGCCTCGCCGAGAAGGTGCTGGCGTTGCGCATCTTCGCTGATCAGGGAGGGCGCATGAACGAGCCGCTCGGGCAGCGCGAGATCCTCTGTGTGAGCCAGTTCACCCTGTATGGCGACACCGCGCGCGGCAACCGGCCGAGCTTCGTGGCGGCCGCCAGCGCCGAGCACGCCGAGCCGCTGTATGAGCGATTCTGTGAGTGTTGCCGGGCCAGGCGGGGGGTTTTCGGCGCGAACATGGGAGTCTCGCTGACAAACGACGGGCCGCTGACACTGCTGCTCGAGGCCCGCGGGCGATCATCGGCCGGGGCTGCGCGTTAGGCTGCTCACTCGTGCCGCCCGAGCAACGCCAGCTTCCACGCTTTGCCGCCGAGCCGCCCCAGGAGGCGCTCCCGTACGGCCGCTGGGAGGAGCGCTTGCGTGGTGAATTTTTGACCGGTTGCCTGGCCCTCGAAAGCGATGGCGAGGATCTCGGTGAGCCGGGAGAGATCCTGTGGTATCCGGATCGCACGTGGCACGGTCGAACTTACGTGCCGGCGACGTCGATCACATCCAACGGAAACGAACTGTTTGGGTACGTGCGCTTCATTCCCGCCGAGGAAGGATCAGACCCACGTGATTTCTGGACGCACGTCGATTTCACAGACCAGACCGCGGAGAGCAACCCAGGGTGGAAGATGGACATCTGCGATGAGGTGATCGGCGCCTGGCGTGGCCCCGGCGGAGCGGCGGCGGCGATGACGCTCGTATGGGGACGACCGCTGGTAGCCGGTGGACGGATCGTCACCGCACAGCTAGATGGGGTGACCGTCGACCAGTGCCAGCTGCTGGAGGAGCGCTTTACGCTGATCGCTCCCGATGACTACCGCCAGGAGCTGCTGGAGATCAAGCTGTGGAGCGCCAAGGACCAGGAGCTGGCCAGCGAATCGCTCTACGAGGAGGATCAGGCCGAGCAGTAACCGGCCAGGCGACCTTACCTGCACCCAGTCCTCGCGCCGGCGGCGCGGTCGTTGAAAGCGGATCGTTCTATAGACACTGTGAGAGTGCTGGGTTAGCTGGGTCACTCACCCGGCGAAGTGCGTTCGTCGAGTGAGTGACCGTGGCGAGCTTCTGAGGGCGTAGCTCTGAACTAGAGCGTCAACCTATTTCTTCTTGCAGGCCGCGAGCGCCTGTTCCTTTGCTGAACCGGCTGGAACGGCTGAGTTGTTGATGACTTCTTCACAGACTTCCTGCGCGGCCTGTTTCACCGCATTGGTGTCGCCTTTGGCGGCCTTTTCACAGACCGCTTCCAGTTTCGTCTTCGCGCCCGCGGGGAGCGTCGGCTGGGACTGGATCCCCTGCTTACAGGCGGCAACCGCGGCCTGGACCGCGGGACCGCTCACGGCCGGCGTCGTGGCGGCGGCACTCGAGCTGCTCGAGGCTGCTGTCGTGGTGGTGGTGGTTGGGCTCGTGCTGCTGGAACTCGTGGTGCTCGAGCTACTACTGCTACCGCACCCAGCGAACAACACCCCGCCGAAGAGCGCGATTGCCAGCAACATGAATGACCTTCTGATCATTTGATCCCCCCTGGTTGGAAACGGCAGGCGCCGACGACCGCTTTGGTCGATCGCCTAGCACTAGATCGCCGAAGGCTACACGCCCCGCCCACGGTGGGGAAATATCTCTCTGGAGTGGGCAGATCGCGGATCCGGCGGATCTCTAGATCTTTTAGATCGCTGTGGGCGGGGTGGTGGAAATGCCCCCGCCAGGAGTCGAACCTGGATCCACCGCTTAGGAGGAGAGGGCAGCGGACGCCGGAAAAGCCGCGAATCCCTGCGTTTACCAGGGATTTTTGCCTTCAGCCGATAAACGCGATCTCGTCGGATATGGCTCGATTTCGGGGGGTTTAGGCAGCAGAATCGCGCTGCTGCCTAAACCATCTTCAGCGCACAGCCAAATCTAGCCGCCCCGGCCGACCTGCAAGCCGCTGGGGTATGTCGGATGTGGCGCTGGCCGGGTAACGTTTGTAGACAATCGTGTTCAGGCGGAAATGACAGAAGAGCTTGAGTACCCGCTGTGGGATGGCGGCCGGGATCGCGTGTTGCCGCTGGGGGCGATCACCGACGGTCTGGATTTTCTTGAAGCGTTGGTCGATGCGGGGCTGCCCGAAACGGCCGGTTCGGACATCGCGGAGGCTCTGAAGAAGGGCTCGATCCTGTCGATCGCTGCCGGAGAGGTGGCGTGGGACTCCGAGGGCGACCGTGGAATGGTGATTCTGTGGCTGCCTTTCTTCAAAGATCAGAAGATATGGAAAGGGGCCGATGAACAGGTCGAGCACAAGGAGATCTCGGACATCGATCGTTGGGGGACCACGGAACAGGCCATCGGCGCCCTGTCGCTCGGGTTCCCCTCCCGGCCGGTCGAACTGGGCTTCATAGTCGACGAGCAAGTGACCGTGCTTCCATGGTTTGAGTTCTGCCGCTACTACGACCTGGCGCCTCAATACGCGGTCGCCGCCTGGGGCTAGAACCATTCGTAGGGCGCCAGGCGATCGGCGTGAAGGCTCGATCGCCGGCCACACTGGGCGCGACCCGCTAGGGGTTGTGGCCGATAGCCATGAGGTGGGCGCTGGCACCCATCAATGTGGGCTCGGTCTCGACGCGTCGGATCGCTCTCAGTACAGCGGTCTGCGACGCCGGGTCCTCGAGCAGAGTCCCCAGATTCTGAAACGAGCCCGGACCCTCAATGGCCAGGACCTGTACGTCCACCAGTCCGGCGGCGCGAAACTCGTTGCGTAGTTCCTCTGGCCGGTGAAAGTAGGAGAGCGTGAACCACTCAGGGCGCCCATCCGGATCTGGGTTCCGATGCACCCCGTCCCGCAAGTCCCCTTCGACGATCCCCTCGAATGTGGGATCTGCGATCAGTCCCAAGCGCACACCGTCAAACGTCGACGCGAAGCGGGAGATACCGGCGGCGAGCAGCACACCTCCGCTGCGCAGCACACGGCACGCCTCAACGAGCGCGTGTGCACGATCGTGGGCTTTAGGCAAGTGATAAAGCGGCCCGAACAGCAACACCGCATCCGCGCTCGCGTCTGGAAACGGCAGCTCGCGGGCATCGCCGACGGCAACCGATGCGAGCGGCGCGTCAGGTTGCGCGGCCGAGGCGGCCGTTGCCGCCTCGACGTGCGGCATGTAGGGGTCGATCAGGTGGACCTCATACCCCTCTTGCGCCAAGGGAAGGGCATAAGCGCCTCTCGCGCCTCCAATGTCGAGCACGACCGCCGGTGCTTTTGGCAGGAACCGGCTGAGCAGTTCGCGGGTCCTTATGCCCTCCAGCCGAGCCCACCTCTCCAACCGGTCCCGCTCAGGATCGTGCCGGTAGTGCGCAGCAATCGCTGGATCGAACTCTGACGTCACGACCGAACGCTATCGGCTAGAGCAAGAGTGCTACTCAATCCCAAACCCCAGCCCGTCATCACGCTCCTGCTCGACCCCACGCTCTAGCTCCTGCTGGCGATGCTGCTCATCTTGGATCGCCTGCTCGATGTGGGGGTCGCGCTGGCCGGGTTGCAGCTGGTTCGGCCGGTCGGGTTGGTTTTCGCGGTTGGCCTCTGGGGTGTTGACTTCTCGTGCGTGGGCGCGTTCGATGATTTGTCCGACGCGGTCCTTCAGCTCGGTCTCGATGTCGCGTTCGCCGCGTTGCTCTGTGTTCATGCGGACGTCGGTGCGTCCTTCGTGGTGGACGACGGCGACGAATCCTTGCTGGGTCTCGGTTTGCCAGCCGCCGATCAGCACGTAGGTGGGTTGGCCGGTGTGGGCTTGGAAGTCGTAGACCTGCGATGACGCCATTTGGATGTTCCCGAAGTCGTGCACGTTGACTTGGACGTCGGCTGGCGAGGCGTCCTGGATGTTGACCGCGACGGGTTGTCTGTCTGGGCGAGGCTCGGGCGCACCTTCGCGTTCCTCGCTGTGGACCCGCTCGTCGGTGGGCTCGGCGGAGCGGTCATGCGTGATCGTGTCGTCGTCGCGTTCGAGGATCTTCTTCCGGATCGTGGCTT
The DNA here is from genome assembly GCA_036561505.1 of Solirubrobacteraceae bacterium. Classification (GTDB taxonomy): domain Bacteria; phylum Actinomycetota; class Thermoleophilia; order Solirubrobacterales; family Solirubrobacteraceae; genus Palsa-744. Next base: position 6,674 of record DATBPE010000208.1, on the reverse strand, counting down.
CTTGCACGCGGCTGCGTTTCATCTTCTCGGCGAGGCGTTCCATCGCGCCTGTGTCGAATCCCATCTCCCCGAGGTCCTCGCGGGATACGTAGATCTGCGTCTCCTCGCGGGCGCGGCTGACTGAGACGTAGGCGTGCTCCTTGTCGGTCTGCCAGCCGCCGATCAGGATTCCGCTCGTCTCGGCGGTGATGCCCTGCCCTTTGTTGACGTGGACCGCGTATGCGAGAGACAGATCGGAGAACTCGGTCGTGTCGACATCAACCTCGCGTGGTTCGAGTTCGTGGGTCTTGATCGTGACCTTGTCCTCGTCGCGACTCGCGTCGACGACCGCACCCGTGATGCCATTCTCGATCCGCTTCTCGCCGGGGATCCGGTATTGGGCGGAGAAGATGACCTCGTCGCCTGAGGCGAGGCCGTAGGGCTTGCCTGGCAGCTCGACCCGGTGTGCCCCCAGCTCGCCTGCCTGGGCGCGGCGTTCTTGTGCCATCGCGTTCATCTGGTCGCGCTCGAGGTTGCTCGCGTCGGTGATCATCACTGCTTGGTTGCGTGGCAGGCGGTTGCGCATTTGATCCCAGTGGTCGACCATCGCCTCTGCCGCCTGGGCTCTGGTGTCGTGGATGTGCAGCCGGTCGTGGGATTGGTACTGGGCGAGAGCTGGTCCGGGTTCGCCAGCACGTATCTGCTCCCATGCGTTGCGCTCCCACTCGTGGTTGGCGCGGTGGACTTTGGTCAGCTCGGCGGTGGGTACTCGGGTCTCGAGCTCCTTGACGAGCCCGCCGGGGCCGATCGCGCCGAGCTGCGCTGAGTCGCCCGCCAGGAGGAGCGTGCTTTCGTGTTGGGCGGTGAGCTTGATCAGGCGCGAGATGCGGTGGTGGTCCCCCATCGCGGCCTCGTCCATGATCACGACGGTGTTGGTCCCGATCCGAATGTGGCCCTTTTCGATCCCGTTGAGCAGGCCGTCGGTTGTGTAGGCGCGGTCGAGCTTGGCCTCGTCCTTCAGTCCTTGCGCACGGCTGCCAGCGATCGCGGTGCCGATCACCTCGTTGCCGTTGAGCTGCCAGGCCCGAGCAGCGGTGGAGATGACTACACCCTTACCTGTACCGGCGTGACCAACTATCAGGGTGATGCCTCCTGTGCCGGTGATTGTGTCGAGCGCTTCGCGTTGCTCGTGGGTGAGGGAGCCTTTGATCTGTTTGCCGATCTCCCGGCGGGCCTGCTTGAGCGCTTGCTCTGAGACCGGGGCGGCGACCTCGGTGGCACGCCGCTCCGCGATCTCGATCGTCTTCTCCTCAAGCTCGCGCAGCTCCCGGGTGGTCCACGTGCCGTCCTCGAGCTTCAGCAGCTCCCCGGAGCGGTGCAGCTCTTCGATCAGACGGTCAGCGTCGGCGGGCCGGCACACACCGGCGCTCAGCTCATACGCCTTCGCCTTCAGTTCATGAATGTTGATCATTGATCGCTCTCGGGTAATCTCGGCGAGCAGCCCGCTGCGCAGGTCGATGGGCTCGTCGCGTAGGCCCCAGTCGTGGAACAGTTCCTCCGAGCGGCCGGCTGTCTGGTTGTGCTCGGCGCCGAGCGCGCGCCAAGCAGCGTTGACGTCGACTGAGTCGGCGGCCGACTTGGAGCCGCGGGTGCCCAGGGTCAGGCTGTCCAGCTCACCGGGCTTGGGCTCGCGTCCGTACCTGGTGCGGAAGAGTTGCGCGGCTCGGTCGACGTCCTGGCTGCGGGAAGACCAGTGCTCGGCGAGGGGCTTGGAGACGCCGTGGATGGCGAAGTAGCGCTCGTTCTTTCCCTGGCGTCGTTCGATGCTGAGGCCGAGCTCTTGGAGGTTCGCGGCCAGCTCACTGCGATACCACGCGCCGCCCTCGCGGGCCGCGCGGAAGAGCTGCTTGGATTCGACCGCTGCCATCTTGCCGTCCTTGCGTTCCGCTGCAATCACGGCGACGTGGGAGTGCAACTGCGGGTCGGGGATCCCGCTGGTGTCCTGGTCGCGACCAAGCCGGCTGGTGGTGTGCACGGCCTCCACGGCCAAGAGACCCTTTGCCTTCTCGAAGCGCACGACCCCGTTGGTCTTGCGCCGCACGAGCGCGACCTCGCGCTCGGTCCTTTCCAGGGCGCTCTTGACCGCTTCGCGGTGCGCGACCTCGATCTGCGCGCGACGGTATGGGTCGGCGGTCGCCCACAGCGCCGAGACGTCCTTCGGCGGGCTGAACGTGAGGTCGATCGCGGCGACCCTCGTGCCGTTGGATCCGACGGGCCTGATCGGCTCACCGTCCACGGGCGAGAAGCCGTGCATGAGCGATCGGAGATCCTTCAACTCGACGGCCTTGGCCGGGTCGATGCCGTAGGAGCGCAACAACTTCTCCGGCCCGTGCCACCCCGTCGGCGCCGACTCGCGGTCATTGGCGTCGTGGGTGTAGTAGTCGCCACGCGAAGCCCGCGACACCAAGTATTTCGACCACGTCGTCGCGGAGCTACCCGGGATCTTGTGAGTGGTCTGCATCCATCGAACGTAGCTCTCACAGATTCACACCACAAGGAGATAAAGGTAAAATGGTAATAGAACAACCATCATTGACTATGTTCGTCTATTCAGCTCCTCAAGGTGCGTGTAGTCTGCGCTGTTTTTCGAGGTGACCGTATCGGTCACCGGTCACTTGCCCGAAGGGCCGTGACTACTTGCCACAGCCCCGAAGGGCGTCTTGCTCTTCAGCCCGTTAGGGCGTTATCAACCAGGGCCGAAGGCCTGGGGTTCTGAAGCGTTAGCGGTCAAGAGACCTTGGTGTGGTGACGTTCTTTGTCTATCTCACACACCACTGGTGCAGCTTCGGGTATGACACGACAGCGGCCCACGCTAGGCCAAGCCGAGCGCGCGGGCAACTGCGGGGTCGGCGAGGCTGGGTGCGAGCAGGTCGCATCCCGGTAGTTGTGTGCCGGTGAAGTAGGGCACGCCGATCACGTACATCCCCGCCGCGACGGCCGCGGTGACTCCCGTCGAGGAATCCTCCAGCGCGGCGCACTTTCCCGGCTCGAAGCCCAAGCGCCGGCACGCCTCCAGGTAGATGTCGGGTGCGGGCTTGGGGTGCTCGACGTCCTCGGCGGACACAACAGTCTGAAACCGCCCGTCCAAAAGGCCGGCGCCGGCCAGCGTGCGCTCTACGAACTCTCGTTGCGAGTTCGACGCGACCGCAACTGGCACACCCGCGCCGCGCAGCTGCTCCAGGAGCTCCAGTGCGCCTGGGCGGGGCTCGACGCCGGCGAGTGCCTCGTCCATCACGAGCTCGTGCAGCTCGTCCATCAACTGCTCGCCCTGACCTGCCAGTTCGAGCATCGCCTCGAGCTTCTTCGCCGCTGTCGAGCGTGAGGAGCCGATCAGCGAGCGCTTGTGATCGAGTGTGAACACCCGGCTGCGTCCCGCGAACAATGTCTCCTCGGCGCGCGTCCACGCGTCCTCGGTATCGAGCAGCAGCCCGTCGTTGTCGAATATCACCGCCTCCGGGCTGGACTGCCCCTGCGCGATCATAGTCCACGCCCTAGTAGCGAAAGGACATCACGCAGATCCTCAGTATCGAGAACATAAGTGGCTACCGCCTGAGCGTCGGGTGTCGCGTTCAGCGCGATCGACATACCAACGCGCTCGAACAGCGGAACGTCTGAGCGAGAGTCACCGACGGCCGCTACCTGGCTCATCGAATAGCCGTTACCGGCGCACCACTCTTCTACGAAGCGAGCCTTGTCGAACTCATCGAAGTAGCGAGCAACGGTGTCCGAGAACACCCCGTCGGTCACCTCCATCTCCGTTCCGCTAACTGCCGCAAAGCCATGACGCTCCTGCAACATCTCGGCCGCGAACCTCAACGTGACGGTTCCCAACAGCAGATTGACCCCGGCGTCTGTGAGTGCGCGGAAGGTGTGGGCCATTCCGTCGATCCAGGGCCCATCGGCGAGGACCGCCCAGGCATCGGCCGTACTCCGGCCCGCCAACCAGGCCGCGGACCTGTCGGCAACTACGCTGTTGGATATCTCGTGGGCATGAAACGCCTTCTCAAGCTCGGCGATCTCCTCTGCCTGCCCGAGCCATTGCGCGAGCAGCATCGACACGGTCGTGCCGCGCAGCAGAGTTCCGTCGAGGTCAAACACAACGACGGGATAGTGGGTCATTGTGCCTGGTCTCCAATACCAGCGGCGTGCGAGTTGCCGAAGGACAGGACCCGCTGGTCAGTCACGGCCCGATCTTAACCAGGTCGTCGGCAGGTAGATGGTTCGCGTTGGCAGTGGCGCGAGCTTGATCGTGCCAGCCGGGAGCGCGGAGTGGATTGCATCTGTCTCTGCCCGGCACCGAACATATGGGTCCACGCGCTGGGAGCGTGGCCGCGTCCGCGTATCCTACGGTCGAACGTGCCCGGTGCGACGGTGAGAGATGCGAGTGAGGACGACGCGACGGCGTGTGCGGCGATCTATGCGCCGTATGTGCGTGAGACGGCCGTCAGCTTCGAGGGCGAGCCGCCGTCGCCCGCGCAGATGGCCGAACGCATCGCGGCGGCGACGCGCACGCACGCATGGATCGTGCACGAAGACGGCGACCACGTCGTCGGCTACGCGTACGGCGGGCCGCACCAGCAGCGAGCGGCCTACCGCTTCTCGTGTGAGGTCAGCGTCTACGTCGAGCAGGGGCGACGACGCGCCGGCTCGGGTCGCAGGCTGTACGAGGCGTTGTTCCAGCGGCTCGCGGAGCGCGGCTACCTGATGGCGCTCGCGGGTATGACGCTGCCAAACGAGGCGAGCGCGGGCCTGCACCGAGCGATGGGCTTCGAGCCGGTCGGCGTCTACCGGCGGATCGGCTGGAAGCTCGGCGCGTGGCACGATGTCGCGTGGATGCAGCGGACGCTCGGCGTCGCGCAGGACCCTCCCCCCGAGCCGCGCTGAGACGACCGGGCGTACTCCGAGCGTGTGGGAGCGGGTCCTTGACGGCTGGGCCGGCTGGCGGCCCGCTCAGACCGCCCTGCAGACCGATCTCTTGGGTTGCGGGCCTACCCGGCAGCGGAGCTGTGATCTCGCGTGTCGGCGTGGCGCAGTCGGGCTGGCCAGAGGGGCAGCCCATTGCCACGCCGCGCTTTGGCCCAACGCACCCCGTCAATAAGGAACCACGTACCGAGGAGGACTCCAGCGATCACGCTGCGTCCACCGACCCGAGGACCGCCGCCGAGCCATAGCGTCAGCATCGCGAGTCTGAACAGCCAGATCGACCTCGGTTTGATCGACAAGCGCCGCACGCCATAACTATAGGGCGTGCGAGCGATGGCCAGTACCATCATAAGCGTGAACCAGGATTGGCGACAGAGTTGGCGGGTCTGGATCGCTGCGCTCGCGAGCGCGGTGTTTCTTGTCCTGTGGTGGGCTGTTGACGACACCTTCGTGTGGGGGTTCGTCGTGTTCGGATTCGTTACTGCCCTCTTGTGGATGTGGGAAACCCAGGACTGGCCTCGTAGTCCGCTGGCCTGGATGGTATGGCTGATCGGGATCGTGTTGCTCGTGCTCTCGATAGCGGTTGACGACAACTTCAGGTGGCCTTTGTTCGTATTCCTGTTTCTCGCCATTGCCATGCGGGCGCGGGAAGCTCGTCCCCTTCGGGGCGAAAGCGGCGACCAGCATCTTCGATCGCCCTAAGCCGGTCCTGTCCCAACCGGCCGGATGAGCCTCGCGCCGCTACGCCGCCAGCGCAACTGCGCGCTCGCGCGCGACGCATGCTGTAACGGTAGATCCACTCGCGTATAGACAACCGCCGCCATGCGAGGAGCACGGGCGCCCAGAAGATCCACGATGTCTCCCGTACGTGGACGCGGGTAGGACGACTAGCCCGCACTGCCCGAATGGCGCTATCCAGAGTACGGTTGATTCGCTTATGGCTGAGGGTGTTTATCTGAGGCAGGGTGACGAGCTGATCGCGACGGCGAGATCGCGATCAGGCTTCCGGAAGTCGTCCACGTCGCCTCGGATACAGTGGCACCGGCACTCGCTGGCGTATAGCGTCTAGCGCCGCCGGTGGTGTATCAGTTTGGGTCGGCGGTGGGATAGAGTCTGATCGTCGTGAAATGGCTGACGGTCCTCATCGTGGTGGTGGCGCTACTCGGTGGCACGGCCCTGCTCACCCAGCATGGGCGAGCGACCGCCTTCTCGTCGCCGAACCACAACTGCCCGGCGGTCCCGACGCTCAGGAGCTTCAAGCGCGGCTACCCGATCCTGATTCAGACGCGCAATGTGTCGTGCGCGCAAGCGTTGACCATCGTGCAGGCAATGGAGTCGGGCGTCGGCGTGACGTTTGTCGGCAACCCCGAAGGTCCGGCCTCCCAGTTCCGCTGGAAGCTCTACGGCCTACCTGGCTGGACGTGCTTCGGCGACGGCAGTGGCTTTCCCGGTCACGGGGCCGGCGGGGACTGCTCAAAGGGAGCCGCCACCGTCGAGTGGTATCACGCCTAGGGCTCACGAGTGAACGATTAGCGGGGTCAAGTGACCCGCGAGTCGGCCTCGTGGGCCGGTCAGGACTTGACGCCGCGGCGCCGATCCCTCCACCCAGCCCACAATGCTTGTCGTTGGCAGGTCTCCTGCCGACATGAGTGATCGTCTTTAGCGTTCGCGCCCTCAGGTCGGCTCCTTCGTCGCCACGCAGTTGTAGTTCA
>DATBPE010000207.1:0-5133 GCA_036561505.1 Solirubrobacteraceae bacterium | reverse complement strand
AGCTCGATGAAATACCACGCGAGGTTCTGCTTGCCGGCTGCATAGGCCGCGACCTGCTGGGTCTTGAACGTTTCTGGTTCATGGGTGGCTGTCTGCATCGAGAGGTATTCGATCTTCAGCTTCCCCGGACGCACATAGGTTTTGATGATGCTCGGAAGCGCGCTGGTCGTGAAGTCCCGGCAGATCGGGCACTCCAGATCCCCGAAATACACCAACGTGACCGGTGCGTTTGGTTTGCCGAGCACGTTGGCTTTCTGTGGAATCCCATCGAGGAGCGACTTGACGGTGGCGATCGCCTGAACCGCCTGCGGACTCGTCGGCTTCGCGATCACCTTTTTTTTCGATCCGCCACCGGTGGCGATCAAGATCGCCGCGACTATCACCACCGCGAGACCGACCACGCCGCCGAGTTGAATCAGTCGCTGGCGTCGCGCCCCGGCGCGGGCCGCCGCCGCCTGTTCAGAAGACTTGCGTTCGTCGCGCGCTTGGTCGCGGCGTTGCTTGCGGGTGAGGTCGGCGTCTGGGTTCGTAGTCATGTCGGGATTTCTACAGGTTTATCCTCAAGCTAGGCTCAATCACCGCGATGTTAGAGCTTGGAGCAGTGCAGTCGCTGGTCGAAGATATCGAGGACGAGCGTCGTTTCCGGGCACGTACTTCCAATTGCGCCGGCGGGACGCGACAATGGGACGGTTGCGCCCGTAGCTCAGCTGGATAGAGCAGCGGACTTCTAATCCGCAGGTCGCTGGTTCGAATCCAGCCGGGCGCGTCTGACACCAGTCGGTCGCGGCACAGGGCGGTTCATCTGAGTGTGCGCCGGTGCACGGTAGGTGCGCTAGGTGCTCGCTTGCTCCACCAGCAAACGGCGTTCGATCGCCTTTCTGGCTCGGTCAAAGGCGGCCTCGTCGGTCAACAGCCGCGAGTACGTGTTTGCCCCCAGGCCCAGAGAGTAGATTTCGAACGCCAGCGCGGCGGGGTCATGAGCGCCGGCGATTCTTGCTTGACGCTCGAGCTCCGCGAGCCAGCCGCTGAGACCGTCGCGAATGGCGTCGCGTACAGGGCCCGGACGATCGTCGAACTCCGACGCCACCGCTGCCCAGAAACAACCGCCGGTGAAAACCTCCCGTTGCATGTAGTCGAGGTAGCTCTCGCAGTAACCTCTCAGCCGCGCTGGGCCCTCTGGCTCTCCCAGCGTCGGGGCGATGACCTCCCCGTAGAAGCGGGCGGCCGCCACTTGGATCGTTGCGATCTGCAACTCCTGCTTTGAGCCGAAGTGGGCGAACAGCCCGCTCTTGCTCATGCGCAGCTCGCCCGCAAGACGGCCGATCGTGAGCCCTTCCAGGCCTTCGGTCGAGGCGATCTGCGCAGCTAGCTCGAGGATGGTCGTGCGGGTGGCTGAGGCCTTTGTTGTCGCCATTGAGGGAAGTGTAGCTGTCAAAATCGAACGTTCGTGCTATTAATATCGGTCCTCATCCACGACAAGCTGCAGGAGGTTGCAATGTCGGACTTCAGTGTCAGCCCGATCGACAGCATGGAGGCGGTCGTGTTCGGATCTTTCAAGCGGGCTCGAGCGTCGCTCGGCGTCGAGTCATTTGGGATGCAGGTCATCGACCTGCCCCCCAACGCTGAGCAGTATCCCGAGCACGATCACGCTGAGAGTGGTCAGGAGGAGGTCTTCGTGGTTCTGCGCGGTGCCGGTCAGATCGAGATCGATGGCAAGCGACACAGCCTTGATCCCGAGACGATGGTTCGGGTGGGTCCAGCGCTCAAGCGCAAGATCTGGCCGGGCGATGAGGGAATGCGTGTGCTGGCGCTCGGCGGCTGTCCGGGTGAGGTCTACAAGGCGCCGGACGTAACAAAGCTCGGTAGCCCCGACCCCGGGTTGCCCAGCGCGCAACCTTCCTGACATCAACCCCCAGTACTTGTCGCCGCGGCGGGAATGTAGGTCCGTTGCCGCGGCGACAGGCTAGGTATAGGACGGCTCGAGCCGCTCCCACGCGTCCATGTCGTGCCCTGGGATGATTAGGGCGTCCGGATGTTCCTGGTCATATTTCTTGAGGGCGCTCAGGCTGCGCTCGAACGCTGAGGAGTCCTCTGATCGCCACGGACGCTCGTCTTCGCGCAGCGTGGCCATCGTGTAGATGGCATCGCCGGCGATCAGTGCCTCACGATTACTGAGACGCACGATGATCGACATGTGACCGGCGCTGTGACCGGGTGTGAAGAGCGCCACGATCGAGCCATCTCCCAGGAGATCGAGTGTCAGATCAAACGGGCCTCGCCGGGAGGCGTTGGGATCGGAGAAGTCGATTGTTCGATAGCTCGGGCGAGGATCGAGCTGTGCTCTGACATAGCCGCGCGTCCCAGCGCCAGGTCCGACCGCTGATTTCCACTCTGGCTCTGAGACAAGCACAGTGGCCCCTGGAAAGTCAGCCAGCGCGCTTGCATGGTCGAAATGCAGGTGGGTCATGACGATCAGGGCGACCGTGGCGGGATCGACTCCCAGTCCTCGGCACTGGGCCGCAACCGTCCCGTCCTCCTGCATCTTTATGCCCCTCGTCGTCAGGGCACCAAATAGGCCGAGGTTTCTATGTGAGCGTGTTATGGCCGAAGCATGAAAGCCGGTGTCGATCAGGATCGCGCCTGCGCTGGGATGCTCGATCAAGAAGGCAACGATCGGGACCCTTATGTATTCGCTACGTGGCACACCGATGCCCAGGGCCTTCAGCGACGCCGACGGGCCAGAGAGGCGATGAAACCAGCCTGGTGGGCCGATCATCTCGGCGCACAACAGCGGATGCAGAGTGACGCTCGCGCCGGCTTGACCTCCGGGAAGAGGCAGGTCGATGGGTGTGGCGCGTGCCTGGCTCATTGCATTTGGGCGCCAGGCACGGGCCGGTAGGTATTTATTTGCTGCATCGACGATGTGAGGCGCGCGGCGAGAGAATACATCCGCTCTACTCCGAGGACTCGCTCGCGGAGGGCTGAAAGGCAGTGCTCGCTTCCGGTGCGCCCTGGAGTAGGTCGGTGATCAACTCGATCGCCTGACCGAACATCTCCGGGGGAACCGCCTGTGGGTCGGTGAGGCGTTCCAGCGACAAGCCCATTCCAAGCGCTCGGATCACGGTCGCAAGCCAGTCGGCTGAAACCGGCGGATCGATCTCTCGATCGGCCGCGTATTGCTCGATCAGCCTGGAGATCGCGAGCCTGACCGCCCCCACACTCAGAGCGAAGCGTTCGCGCAAGTGTGGATCTTGGCTTGCGTGGTGGGCGAACTCCAGGTGCAGCCAAAACCGCCACGGAGCTTGGTCGAGTTGATTCATCCATTGGTCGGCTCCTGCCCGAAGCGAGAGGACTCGATTGGACCCTGCGGTTGTCGCGTGCTCAACGTCCCGGACGCGCTGGGCTGCGAACTCGTCGAAAACAGCGAGGAAGAGTTCGTGCTTGCTTTGGAAGTGACCATAGAGGGCGCCTGTTGTGAGGTTTGCCCGGTCGGCGATCTCCTCAACGCGAGCCGCCGCATAGCCCTTTCGCGCAAAGACCTCAGCGGCGGCTGCGACCAGGGCTGTGCGGGTGCGCTCTCGACGCTGCTGTTGGGTCTGGCGGGGCGAGATCCTCTCCATAAGATATATACTAGTATATATATAAGTGGATGACGACACCACCTGAGACATCTCCAATGCCAACACCGACAGAGACAGACGATCCTCTGCCGATGCTCGAAGAATGGGTTGGGCATGCCCGTGCCGGCGGGGTGCCCGATCCGCTGGCGATGACGTTTGCCACGGTCGGCCCAGATGGCCGGCCGTCTGCTCGCACGGTTGGGCTGAAGCTGATCGCGGACGGTGCGCTCATATTCACTTCTGCTTTGTGGACACGCAAGGCGCGTGAGCTGATCAGTAACCCGTACGTCAGCCTGCTCTTCTACTGGCCCGATTTGGGACGCCAGGTACACGTCGCCGGTCGCGCCCTAGTCGCCGAGCGGGATCTATCAGAAGAGCTGTTCACCGAGCGGCCGATTGCCCATCGGCTACAGAGCATCGTCTCGCGTCAGGGCGAGCCGATCGCTGATCTGGAGCAGCTACGAATGCGTCACGCCCACCTGATGAGCGTTCTGGAGACCGATCCACCGTGCCCCTCCGATTGGGGTGCGATCCGTGTCATTCCAGAAGCGATCGAGTTCTGGCGCCAAGCGCCCGACCGGCTACACGACAGGCTGCTGTTCCAGCGCGAAAATGACAATGAGTGGCGCCAGCTGCGCCTGGCCCCATAAAGATGGCCGGCGAGGACAAGATGATCCCAACGGAGCAGACTCTGCTCGACGAGCAGAGTCACTACTACCGCCAACGCGCACCCGAGTACGACGATTGGTGGTTTCGGCGGGGCGGTTATGACCTGGGCACCGAGGCGAATGCGCTTTGGCTTGCTGAGACACGGGCGCTCGAAGAGGCTCTTGCCGAATTCGCTCCTGGCGGCAGAGTACTCGAGCTCGCTTGCGGAACCGGTCTTTGGACCAGGCATTTGGTCGGTTACGCCGAGCAGCTGACGGCCGTAGACGGTTCCTCAGAGATGATCGCGCTCAACCGCGAGCGGGTAGCGGATGGGACCGTCCACTACATCCAGGCCAACCTGTTTGAGTGGCAGCCAGTCGAAACCTATGACGTCTGCTTCTTCGGGTTTTGGCTCTCGCACGTGCCGCGCGACCGGTTCGCCGAATTCTGGGGGATGGTAGCCACGGCCCTCAATCCCGGTGGACGTGTGTTCTTTATCGACAGCGCTAGTCGCGACCGCTGGGGCGAGGATCAATTCAGTGACGATCTGATGGTGCGCCAGCTTTCCGACGGCCGTCGATTCCAGATCGTCAAGCGCTTCTATGAGCCCGCTTCTCTAGAGCGAGATCTCCGCGAGCTGGGTTTTACAGCCACCGTTGGAGTGACTGACAAGTACTTCATATACGCCAGTGCCGAACTGTCGCGCTGAATGCTTAGTGGACAATGACGGTCAACGGCACGCTCTCCGGTCGGCGCGAGCAGGCAATAGGATGCTCGCGATGGCCAACCTCAATGACCCCGATTTCGATGAGCCGCGCGAACATGATGGATTCCGCGTTCGCCGCGCTCGCGTCGGTCACCAGTT
>DATBPE010000206.1:0-12183 GCA_036561505.1 Solirubrobacteraceae bacterium | reverse complement strand
TTCAGCTTCATCAGCATCAACTGGCGCGGCAAACCGCTCACCAGCTACCAGGCGGTCATCAACCTAATCAGCGCGACGACCACCAGCACCGGCCTAAAAGTCTACGCCCAACTCGACGAGAACGAGTACCCCACCAAAATCAAAGTCACCAACACCGAACTCGCAACGGTCAACATGGAGCGTCACAAGTTCCACGGCGACTGGAATTACACCGTCCACCCATCACCCGGAGCATTAAATAAGTCGTGACTCCTAAGAAGGGCGAGATCGCCGGCACAGGACGCTCCTTCGACCCTGCCACACGCATCGAGCATGAGTTCACTGTGATGGGCGACGGCGAGCCCGTGCTGACTGCAAGCGACCTTGAGGAGTTCGAGGGGCGTCACAGCACCGCCGAGGGACTGATCGAGGGCATCCGGGAGTGGCTACGACTACCCATCCCGCAAGACCTCAGCGAGCTGAGCACCGACGAGCTGACAATCGTGATCGCGCCCGACGACGACGAGGACGAACCGGGGGAGACCCTGGGAGAGCTGGACGACCTGTCCAGTGGCCGCCTCCACCCAGAGTTGCTCGCGCTTGGGCAGGCGATCCGTGAAGAACGCGACCGGCAGGGCCTCAGCGTAGATGCGCTTGCCGCAGCCGCGCGAGTGGACACGAACCGGCTGCTGGCGCTCGAAGCCGGAGAGCTAGATCCTGACTACGACCTCCTGATCGCGCTCGCGCAGGCGCTCGATATACAGCCGTCGCGGTTCGTCACTCGCGCAGAAGCAAACAGAAACCTCCGCGCTCAGCAGCAGGTCGTCGAACCTCTCCCAGAATCGTAAGCGTCGGCCGCCGACGAACAACGATCGGATACCACAGCGGTCGAACTTCGAGGCGTTAGCACGAGGGTCCTATCACACCCCTCCCTGAGAGAACGGCTACGCCTTCAAGCAATTGAGAATCGCCCCTTTCCGGGGCGCACTGATTTCACATTATCAATTGCTTGACTCTCCTTCCGGGGCGTGATGAGCAGAGGGCAAGTTCGCAAGCTCACAACAACCAGGAAGGACACACGGCATGAGCCCTCACACATCAACAGTTACAGCAACCCCCGAGCAGCTTTCATATCTCAGAGACCTAGCGCTTCAGACCGGCACGACGTTCACTTTCCCCAGAACCCGACGCCAAGCGAGCTGTGAAATACAACGCTTGAAGGGACTCAAGGCGACGCGAGGGCGCTATCTCGAAGCGCCGCGTGTCGATCTGGACCCAGCCGAGCAGCCCTACGCGACAGAGCAGAAGCCCGGCGAGATCATCGGCTACGGCTCAAGCGCACGGCGCGGGAATCCAGTCCCCGCCGGCCCGGCGCCAGCGCCGCGGCGAACAGAGGAGCCGTTCGAGCTGGGGCGCTATGAAACGAAAGCGGGCGAACAAAGGGCGCTCTACGGCATCCGCGTGAACGGCGAGCCGCGAATCATCGACGCCGCCGCCGGCAAGGCTGGGCGCATCTACACAGTCGAGGAGGAACTGCACGAGACGGGCGGCTACGGCGAAGTCAAGGCGCTCGTGGCTGACTATCTGACGCAGGCTGAGCAACTCGGGTGCATCCCGATGGCCAAGAGCCCGCGCCAGCCCGAACGGGTGGCCGCAGGTGCCTAGCGCATCCATGGCCCTAACTGTGCCCCCGTCGGTGACTCAATCCGCGGGGGCCAGGTGGGAGGCCGTCGCCCTCCGCATTCTGGCACGCCCGCAGGGCGTGCCTTGGGTCGGACTCAGCGGCTCCGCACCGGGCGGGGCCAGAGTCCAGATCGGAGGCTCAGAAATGAGTAACAGTCCCGCGTTGATCCTCGTCATCGGCGACGGACCTGAGAGCGAGTCACTCGCACAGGAACTCGTGCTTGACGGCTACCGCACGCTTCACACCACCCAGCCAGAGCGGCTACGAGCTTGCTCGGCTCCCGGCGAGATCGATCTCATCATCCTCGGTGCGACGGCCGAGCAGGCCAAACGGCTTCACACAGTGCGCGCCCTGCGTGCCGGCGAGCTTGCTCCTCAGATCAACCCAGGGGCACGCGTCCTATGGGTCGGTTCGAGCGACGACGTAGCCGAGGTGCTACGTGCGTTTGAGGCAGGAGCCGACGATGTGATCCGCTCGCCATTCGTTCACGCGGAGCTGCTTGCCCGCGTTCGAGCGCTGCTGCGTCGCAGCACCCTCAGCTCGGCCGGCGTGATCCAGTTCGGTGCGCTACGACTCGACACGAACGCTCACCAGGCCACATTCGCATCGACCCCGCTTCACCTACGCCGCCTCGAGTACGCGCTACTCGTCCATCTGGCGCGCGACCCCAGCCGCGTCTACACCAAGGACGAGCTGCTGCGCGAGCTGTGGGGCTACCGCGCCGTGGGCTCCACACGAACAGTAGACACGCACGCTTGCCGCCTGCGGCGCTCACTCGCCGACGCTGGCGCTGGAGGCTGGCTGACGGCGATACGCGGCGTCGGCTACAGGCTCGCACCCGATGGGCACGGCGAGCTGCGCGTGCTGGCCGGCGGACGTAGCGCCTGAGCGCGGCCAGCGGACCTCGCCCCTCCCGATGATCGCACGCTGCGCGTGCGCGGGAGTGGGGCAACGGCCCGCGCCCGGCGGGCTCATACCCCTGCGAAGGAGAAAACATGAGCACCATCACAGCGCTGCCTACCCAGGCCGCGGAAACAACTCACCCGCAAGCCGAATCGGGCGCGCGTCGCACCCGCAGCCTCGGCAGGTACGTCGCACCTGACACCGGACAGGCACGCGAGGTGGTCAGCCTCCCACGGCCTGACGGCAGCACACTCGTCATCGACTACCAGCTCGGCACTCTCAGCGACGGACGCCTCGTCGCGCAGCTCACGCCTGACGAGCCACCCGAGAACGCTTCCATCGTCGGCGAGATGTACCTCGCTGACGACACCAAGGGCCGCTGCCGCAGCGTGACGCCAGAAGACTTCGACCTCACCCGCCACGCCACGCCGTCACACCCAGACATCCATGCCCCGACTAGCGTCGATGCCGTCAAAGATGCCGACGGCCACGTCTACCGCATCCGTGAGCTTCCGACTCGGGGCACGATGCCCGAGCTGCGCTGGACGCGCTCGTGTGAGCCAGGCCGTGAGTTCGGCTTCGATGCCGTCTCGTTGCGCGATGTCGTCGCGGCCGTCGAAACCTACGAGCCAGCACGACCCCTCACCGTCCAGGCGCTGACCAGCGCTGGCAGCCACGTCTCGATCCGACGGCTGCGAGAGGAGTACGAGCGGCTCGCCGGCAGCCCCATCGTGCTCAACCGAGCGCTACGAGAAGCCGTCCAACGCGAGCTGCGTCTCGGCGCCCTAAGCATGAGCGAGATCGCGCTGCGCTGCGGCCGTGTCAAGCGCGACGCCCGCGGGAACACCAGTGGCGAGACGAGCTGGCTCGCACGTCGCATCGGCCAGATGCCCGAGGGCGGCGGGGACCGTCCTTGCCCGTGGATACACACCGATGTGCTGGCACGGATCGCCCGCGACGGACTCTGCATCAGCCCTCACGAGGTCGAACTGTGACCACTCGCGGCGGCCACGCCCGCAGGCACGAGCAGTTGATGCTGGAGGTGAGTTGACGCGGACGCTCGCGCGAGCAGAGCCGACAACACGCCGTTGGGTGTGGCAGGTGTACCCGTCAGGGCATGCTTGCTCGGGCTTACGCCGCCTCGCGGGCAGGCCACGGCAGGTAGGGAATGGTCTCCGCAAAGCGCTTGTAGTCGATCGGATCTGAGAGGAGCTGCGAGACCCACGCGCGGCGCTGCGAGACCGCCGCGCCACTCGCCCCATACCCCGGATGCAGCTCCGGCGCGATCGCGGGATGCGTCTGTGTGTCGTAGACCGGCGTGATCTCGCGGTGATGGAACCACTGACGCTCCGCTTGAGCGATCACCAAGCTGTTGTGGTTGCGGATGTGCTGCTCGCTGAGCGGGCGCGGCCCACGATCCTCCCCGACATCGCGCCAGCTCATCACCAGAAGGAGATCGGGCCGGGCGGCGAACCGCAGCTCCAACGTGTTGACAAGACCACCGACCGGAATGGCATTCGGAGCGCTGGTGGCGTCGACATCGAGAGCAAGCGCCACCACCGGATGATCGCTCGTGACGAGTAGCGGACCATCCGCTTGCAGCAGCGTCCAGTGCATATTGGCGATGACGAACGTCAGTAATCGGCCTTGCATGCGTAGCCGGTCATGGCGGCTTTCATCGCTTAGCAGCGTGGCCTCGGCGGCCTCGAAATGGCGGTCGTGCAGGCCCGGATATTTCTCACGCACACTCGCCCGCTGCTTGGGGACGGCGACGTTGTGGAAGTCACGCCAGGCAGGCGAGCGCACGACTTGGAAAGCGATCAGCTCTGCGATCGCCGAGCGTGTGTTGCCGGTTGCTGGCCAGTGCTCGTCGAGATTGCGCCACAGGGGCAGAGCCACATCCTCCAGCTTCGCCAACATGGGGTCCAGCCGGTTCACGTAGGTCCCGTCAGGCTGGCGCTCGCGAGTGAAGCCGCGCCGGACTCCTGCATCTTTCGGGGCAATCAGCACCACGCGGTCAGGGGCCTCAACGAGCCTCATCGCAAGCTGCCTGCCGATCGCCCACGACTTGAGATAGCCCGCCGGGGTGATGTGGCTGTGGTCGAAGTCCGCCATCTGTCTCGATGGTAGGCGTCAGGGTGCCGCTCGCTTGCGTCGCGGGCTCGCGCCCGCTCCCAGGCGAGCTGCGAGACAAGCCAATCGACTCGCCGCGCCGGCGACCGCCGACGGCGCGGCCCTACCTTCAACGACCAGCTGCTGACGCCCGCTGCGCCGGCTGTAACCGAGCCTCCCTGCGGTCGGCTCTCCACCGAACCCGGCGTCGTGCAGTGCCGGCCTTGCAGCCCTTCGGGCTGCCCGCTCGCCGCTCGCTGACGCTCACAGGCTCCCGCGGCCGGCGCACAACGCCAAGCCCGGACAGACTAGATGCTCACCTGAGCGGGCGCTGTGGACGCGCTGTGCAAATTCGTTGGCCGGTTTCGTGCGGTCGTGGTCTGTATCCGTTGTGATGACCGCAGCCAGCATCGGTGCCGCCAAGGGCGGCGGGTACGCGCGCTACCTGGAGTCAAAGACCGTGGAGCCAGACCGCGGGGACTATTACCTGAGCCCCGACGGGGAGCCCACCCAAGCCCCCGGCCAGTGGCTTGCGAGCCCTGACACGCTCGCGCGGCTAGGGATCGAGGGCAGCTCGATCGAGGGCCCAGAGTTCATCGCGCTGATGGAAGGTCGCCACCCTCGAAGCGGTGAGTTCCTTCGCCGGGCGGGCGCCACCGGCGGCCGTGGCGGCGGGATCGACCTGACGTTCAGCGCCCCGAAGTCGGTGTCTGCCGTGTGGGCGCTCGGGGACGCGGACCAGCGTCGTGAGATGGAGGCGGCGCACGCTGCGGCGGTGAGCGAAGCGATGGCTCATCTCACCGAGACGGTGCCGACGGTGCGCCACCGCTATGGCGGGCAGCAGGTCGAGGAGCACGCGCGAGAGGTGGTGGCCGCCGAGTACCGCCACACCACTTCGCGGGGTGTTCTTGCCGGAGACGGTCCCGACCCGCAGCTGCACAGCCACGTGGTCATCACGAACGCGATCCGCGAGGACGGGAAGATCGTCGCGGTCGCTTCCAGGCCGATCTTCCGCTCCGCACGGGAGGTCGGTGCCTACTACCGCTCGGCGCTCGCGCACCAGCTTCAGCAGCGGGGTTATGCGATCGAGCGGGGCACCGGCAAACATGGTCGCTACTTCGAGATAGCCGGGGTGCCGCGCGGTCTGCTCGACG
The DNA here is from genome assembly GCA_036561505.1 of Solirubrobacteraceae bacterium. Lineage (GTDB taxonomy): Bacteria > Actinomycetota > Thermoleophilia > Solirubrobacterales > Solirubrobacteraceae > Palsa-744. Next base: position 6,351 of record DATBPE010000206.1, on the reverse strand, counting down.
CCTTCTCCGCGCGCAGCCGCGAGGTCGCCAGAGCCGCCGAGCGCTTCCGCGCGCAATGGGGTCGCGCGCCCGAGCGCGGCGAGCTGCGCCAGCTGAAGCTCGAGAACCGCAAGGCGAAGGTGCTCGTCACGCGCGCCGACCTGCAAGTGGTCTGGAACGAGACCGCCGCGCGCTTTGACTTCGCCGGCGATAAGCCCACGCGGCTGCTCGGCATCACCGGCGAGCCGGCGCCCGAGCGTGCCGTCGAGGATCGCGTCGAGGAGCGCCTGACCGAGCGCGCCGCCACGTTCGAGCCGGGCGAGTTTCGCGCGGTGCTGCTCGAGCAGTCCGTCGGTGAGCTCTCACCACGCGAAGCGCTGGACCTCTCACGGGCGATGATCGCCGAGCGCCGCGTCCTGCCGTTGGAGGGCGGACTGATGACGACGCTCGCGGTACGTGCCCGCGAGCAGGCGATCGAGCGCAGGTTCGCCGGGCTCGCCAGCGACGGTGGCCGAGATGTCGGGATCGAGGCCCGCGCGATCGCAGGCGATCAGGTAGCCGAGCGGATCGGGGGACGCCTCAGCGCCGAGCAGGCTCACGCGCTCGAGGTCATCACCGGCCCCGAGCGCGGCGCGATCCTCGTCGGGCCGGCGGGCACCGGCAAGGGGGTCGTGATCGACGCTGCCGCCCGCGCCGAGCAGTACGGCGGCCATCAGACCCTGGGGATCGCGGTGTCCGGGTCCACCGCGCAAAGGCTCGGTCAGGACAGCCCCGCGCTCGCCGGTCAGACGTTGACCCTGGACGCGCTCGTCTCGCGCGTGGAACGCGGCCAGCTCCACATCGACAGGGACACGACCATCTACTTCGATGAGGCCGGCATGGCGGACACTGACCGCCTCGACCGGCTCACCGAGGCCGTGGAGCACAGCGGGTCAAAGCTCGTGGCGATCGGCGACGCCGCGCAGCTGCCCTCGATCGGCGCGGGAGGCATGTTCGAGCGGCTCCCCCTGATCGCTCCAAGCGCGGAGCTATCGAACATCCGCCGGACCCTTGACCCCGACGAACAGCGCGCGTGGTCAGACCTGCGCGCCGGACGATCCGACAGGGCGATGGCGCACTACCACTCGCGCGGGCAACTGCACATGGAGAACACCCGCGATGAGGCCGTCGAGCAGGCCGCGCAGAACTGGGCGGCGCTCACCGAGACTCACGACCCGAGCGAGGTCGCGCTGATCTCCGACGCCTCAAACCAGGAGATCCACAGGCTCAACGCCCGCGCCCAGCACTTCCGCGCAGAGCGCGGCGAACTTGGCGAGCTCGAAGTCCCGGTGCCCGGCGTCCACTACGGCATCCGCCAGGGCGACCGGGTAGCGATGATCGACCAGCACCACGAGCCAGGCGTCGAGCGCATCGAGAACGGCAGCCGCGGCGAAGTCCTTGATGTCACCCCCGCCGGGGAGGTGCTGATCGAGTTCGACGTGACAGGCCGCAAACGAACATTGGCCGGGGACGATCTCGGCCGTGTTCGCCTCGGCTACGCGCAGCACATCCACCGCGCGCAGGGCGCGACCGTCACCCGCACCCTCGTCGTGACCGGAGGCTGGCAGACCAGCAAGGAGCCCGCCTACGTCGAGGCATCCCGCGCCCGCCAGGGCACCGACTGGTTCGTCTCCCGCGAAGATCTCGGCGTTGAAGGGCACGACACCGCCCGCATCCAGCGCCTCGCCGAGAACATGCGCCGAAGCCACGCACAGACACCATCGCTCGCGCATCCCGAGCTGGCAGACCGCGACTACGGCACTCACTTTCACCGCTCGATCGCGCCCAGCCGCACCAGCCGGATACCGGGGATCGTCCGCACCCTCAATCGCATCGTCAACCCACCAGCACAGGAGCGAACACGATGAGCCAACGAATCCAGATCGTCCTACCCGACCCCGTAGCCCAGCAGCTACGCGAGCTCGCCGCCGGGGCCGACACGCCACCCTCCACGCTCGCCGCACAGATCGTCTCGGGCGGCGTCGCGCTTGCCGCCAAGGACGGCAAGGTCCGCCCGCTGCGCCCTGCGCCGGCGCTCGTCGGCGGCAACGGCAGCGACCGAGCGCCGTGGCTTGAGCCCTACGGCGGCGACGCCGACTGGCGCCAGCAGATGTGGGGCGCCGTCGTCGCGCTGCACGGCCGCTACCCCACCCAGCTCGAAGCGCTCAAAGACAAGTGGTGGAAAGACGACTCGCAGACCGAGACGCTGTGCGCGCTCGCGGTATGGCGAGCAGAACTGGATGAAGCCGGCCAGGACCCCCGCGACGAGCTCGCCTTCCAGAACCAGCTCGTCGACTACTCCCAACTCCTTAGCCGCCAAGGCGGCGGCGTCACCAAGGCATGGAAGCCCGGTGCGCCGCCGCCGGAGTGGGCCCCGAAGTAGCCACCCAACCAGCCCGACCGTTACATCTTTGACGCGCTCTGTGTCAGCTTCGCGTCACACCCACACAACGCTGCACAGGCTTTGTACGGTCGGTCCACAACTGCACATTTTGGCGCCGGCGACAGCTGTAACTGCCCCGGCGCCGTGACACAGGAGAAGCAACCTCCCATGCCTAAATACCGTACCCCAGACGGGTTGGAGGAGCACGCCTGCATCGACCGGGCCGTGCTTGACCTCATGGTCGATCTTGAGAGGCAGCGGCCGTGGGCCGAAGACGAGATCGCCCGCACCATCAGCGTGCCCGGCGATGTCCGCGACAGCCTGCGGCGTCTGCGCTCCTCAAGACTCATCCACCGCGTCAACGACCTCGCCTGGGCATCGCACCCTGTCGTGCGCTTCCACGAGATCAACCACGGCGGCGGTGTCCCAAGCCCCGGTGATGTCGAGGAGCGCCATTGGGACCGAGCAGTCCTTGAAGGTCTGCTCGTGCGCAGCGCCGATGGGCAAGGGCCGATCACCGAGCAGCAGACCTACAAGGCGTTCGCTGCCAAAAAGAAGAAGAAGCGACTCGCAATCGCCGACGCGCTGAACCGGCTCGACGGTGCCGGTCTCATCGAACGTCGTGGCGGGCGCGCGATCCCCTCAGAGGTCGCGCAGCGCCTCGACGAACTCATGACGCTCTGACGCGGGGTCAGCCATGCGCGTCAACGAACTGGCCTTGAGCCAGGCTGTCCTCCCCAGCCTGGCCAAGGTCGGCATCCACGAAGTCGAACAGCTCGCCGGGCACCGCACCGGCGAGCTGCTCCGCCGCCCCGAGCTCAGCAGCGGGGCAGAGCTGTACGAGCTGATTTGCGAGCTTCATCGCCACGGCCTGACGCCGTTCTCCGGCCACGGCGGACACATCGAGACTGAGCGCGAGCTGGAGATATTCCGTCTTCGCGCAGTCGAGGGCTTGACCTTCACCGAGATCGGAGAGCGGGTTGGGCTCAACCGAACCCGTGTCGATCAGCTTCTACGGCTGCACTTTCGCTTGGATGAAGTGCCGCCGGCCGCCAAGCGCAGGAGGCGAGCACGCAATGACTGATCGGTCGCCGCGGGATATGCACCCGAGTTCGGGCCGCGAGCCGATTCTCGTCGTGGAGGCCGATGCCGACTTCGGACGAAAGCTCGTCGAGCAGCTCGCCGCCGACGGCCATCCGGCCGAGCTTGCCCGCACCGCCAGTCATGCCGAGATGATGGCGGGCGCCCGTCCGCCCCGATTGGTCGTGCTCGGGGAACTCGACTCACCGAGGGGCAGGCTCGACCTGTTGGAGACGATTCGCGGACGCGGCCCGCAAGTCTCTCAGCGGCAGACATCCCCACCGTGGCCACAGAATCTCCCGGTGATCGTCCTCAGCTCGCACACAACCGAGCTCGACATGCTGCGGGCGTTCGAGGCGGGCGCAGATGACTTCCTGGGCCGCCCCGCACGCTATCTGGAGCTGCGAGCGCGTGTGCGCGCGCTACTGCGACGGGCAGCCGGCAACAATCAGCGGGTAGGACCACTCCAGATCGGCCCGTTGACGATCGAACCGGCGGCCCACGCGGCGAGCCTTGCAGGCAAACGCCTGGAGCTACGCCGCCAGGAGTACGAGCTGCTGCTGCACCTTGCGAGCGATCCCCGACGGGTGTTCCACAAGCAAGAGCTACTAAAAGCCGTGTGGGGATACCGCTCGCCCGGCACCACAAGAACCCTCGACAGTCACGCCAGTCGCCTACGCCGCAAGCTCGGCGCCGCCGGTGAACGCTGGGTCATCAACGAGTGGGGAGTCGGCTACCGGCTGATCTGAGCGGGACGAGCGGCCTCGTACAAACGGCTCACGCTGCCGGGCTGACAGAGCCGTCGCCCGCCGGCTCCTCGATACGGCGCGGCAGAACGATCTCCGTGGCCTCAGCCGGTGTCACGTCCGCGTAGAGCACTGCTGACCGGGCTCGTCCCCAGCAATCGTCGCGACGGGTTCCCAAGTAGCGTGTTGCCCGCCATGAACCTGCAGGAGATCGAGGATCGCGTCGCGCAACTGGACCTAGCCGAGGGTCCTGAGCTCATCTACTCGCTGCTCGGCGCATACGGGCTGCCCAAGGCGTCCATCAGTCGTCTGAGGTCAGGCACCTACAACCGATCGACCGTGGCGGGTGTGACGCTCTGGAAGGGCAAGGTCTTCGATCGCTACGTCGATGATGGTGGTGAGGACCTTCATGCGCTGATCGATGACTCGGCAAACGACGAGCGCATCCAACGCGAGCGGCCCAGGTTTGTGATCGCCCGGAACGCTGCGCGCTTGCTCGCAGTCGACATGACAACAAAGGACACGCTTGACATCAGCCTCGCTGAGTTGGGCGCCAATGCCGCCTTCTTTCTACCGTGGTCGGGGATCGAGAAGACGCAGCTTGAGACGGTCAACTACGCCGACATCAAGGCGGCGGAGCGAATGGCGCGACTATACGACGAGATCGTCAGGTGCAACGATGTCGAGACTGCCGAGGAGGTCCACAACCTCAACATCTTCTTCACGCGCTTGCTGTTCTGCTTCTTCGCGGAGGACACGGGCGTCTTCCCGGAGGGTATCTTCACCAACGGCCTCGCCTCGCTCACCGCGGCTGACGGGTCAGACACCGCTCGCTACCTCGATGCCCTGTTCGACGTGCTCGACACGCCGCAGGACACGCGACACAGCGTGCCCACGCATTTCACTGCCTTTGGCTACGTAAATGGCCGCCTCTTCTCTACCAGGGCCTCGGCGCCGACGTTCTCCAGGAATGCCCGCCAGTTGGTGATCGACTCTGGCTCGCTCGATTGGTCGGTGATAAACCCCGACATCTTCGGCTCGATGATGCAGGCCGTCGTCAAGCCTGGCCAGCGTGAGAACCTCGGCATGCACTACACGTCGGTCGAGAACATAATGAAGGTCATCAGGCCGTTGTTCCTCGACGACCTGCAGGACGCCTTCGACGCCGCAACCAGCAAGAGCAAGCTGACCAAGCTGCACAAGCGGATCAGCGCGATCAAGTGTTTCGATCCCGCCTGCGGTTCCGGCAACTTCCTCGTCATCGCCTACAAGGAGTTGCGCAAGCTGGAGCACCGAATCTTGAAGCGTCTACAGGAGGTCGACCCGAGGGCGCCGATAGCACTCTTCATGGACTCAAAGATCAAGCTGGAGAACTTCTACGGCATCGAGATCGACGACTTCGCTCACGAGGTCGCGATTCTGTCGCTCTGGCTCGCCAAGCACCAGATGAACGTCGAGTTCCGCGAGCTATTCGGTCATGAGGTTCGGCTCATACCGCTGCGAGACACTGGCAACGTGGTTTGCGCCAACGCGGCGCGCGTACAGTGGCCGACCATATGCCGGGCCAGGCCGGGCGACGAGGTGTACCTACTGGGTAACCCCCCTTATCAAGGCGCGAAGCTGCAGAAGCCTGACAAGAAGCTGGACTTCGAGCTGTACTTCGGTACCCCGAGATACCCCCGCAACCTGGACTACATCTCGCTCTGGTTTCTCAAAGGCGCCGACTTTGTGCGCCAAGTCGGTGGGACGCTCGGTTTTGTCTCTACCAGCTCAGTCTGCCAGGGCGACCATGTCGCGCTGCTCTGGCCGCTGGTGCTGATCGACGGGGTCGAGATCTGCTTCGCGCATCAGCCGTTCCAGTGGAGCAACCAAGCCAAGGGCCAAGCTGGAGTGACATGCGTGATCGTCGGCCTCTCCGCCGAGCCACAACGTCTGTGCCCTTTGTACTCAGATGGAGGGGTACGGGCGGTCCCGCATATCAATGCCTATCTACGGCCGTCCGCCCGTGACACCATTGTTTATGGGCTGACGTCTCCGCTGTCCTCCGATATGCCAGAGATCGGTCAGGGGAGTCGTCCAAACGACGGCGGGCACCTCGTGCTCAGTCCAACTGAGCACGATACG
>DATBPE010000205.1:0-8709 GCA_036561505.1 Solirubrobacteraceae bacterium | reverse complement strand
CGAGCGGCACGCAAACGAACTGCGCGCCCAGGCGTTGCGCGATCCCCTGACCGGGCTTGCCAATCGACGCCAGTTGACCGACGACCTGGCCGTGGCATTCGCCCGGGCGACACCCACCCGACCGGTGCGCCTGATGCTCTTCGACCTCGACGGGTTCAAGGACTACAACGACACCTTCGGCCACCACGAGGGAGATCTGCTGCTTGGCCGTCTCGCTCGCGCGCTGGGCGACGCGGTGGCTGCCTTTGGCCGCGCCTACCGTCTGGGAGGCGATGAGTTCTGCGCTTTGACCTCCGGCACAGAGGACCAGGGTGAGCTGGACAGCGAGCTACAGCGGTCGCTGTCCAGCCGCGGAGAGGGCTTCTCGATACGCGCCTCGATGGGCAGCGTGCTGCTACCGACCGAGACCAAGAACCCCGAGACCGCGATGCAGTTGGCCGACGCCAGGATGTACATCAACAAGGCCTCCGGACGACCGTCCGCCGGACAGCAGACTCGCAACCTGGCTATGCATCTGCTGGCCACCCAGGAGCCTGATGTCTTCAAGCATTCAGAGCGCGTGGCCGCCCTTGCGGTAGCGGTGGGAGAGCGACTCGGGATGTCCGTCCAGGCTCTTGGCGAGCTGGCCCGGGCGGCCGAGTTGCACGACATCGGTAAGGTCGCGATCCCGTTCGCGGTGCTGCAGAAGCCTGGGCCGCTTACCGAGCAGGAGCGGGAGTTGATGCGCCGCCACCCGATTGTTGGCGCGAACCTCCTCAGCGCCGCACCCGCCCTCGTTGGTGTGGCGGCGATCGTGCGCTCGAGCCACGAGCGCGTTGACGGCACGGGCTACCCCGACGGCCTAGCGGGTAGCGAGATCCCCCTGGCCAGCCGGATCGTGTTCGCCTGCTCCTCCTTCGACGCGATGACTTCCGATCGTGCGTATCGCGTCGGTATGTCCACCGAGCAGGCCATCGAAGAGCTGGCGCGCCGTGCGGGCACGCAGTTCGATCCCCCGGTGATCGCGGCCCTCGAGGAGTGTCTGCGGGCGGCACTCCCAGAGACCGAGTCCGACACCAGGACTGATGAAACCCTCACCCGCAAGACGCCAGCGATCACGCGTCCTGGCATGAGAACGATCCCGGCTCACTGACGTAGGCCGCACTCTCCCGGAGCTAGAAATCGAGATCCCGGACGGGCTCGACTGTCAGCCGACCCTTGGCGGCTGTGCACCTGAGGAGGGGCACTCAGCCGTGGCTGAGGCTGTTCGATAGATCAGCTCATGCGCCGCTAGTGCCTTGCGCGACGATGAGCCGCAGACCCCCGTCGTACTGGGGCTGTGCGCGCAGGTGAGAGTGGCGTTCCTCCCAGGCACCCGATCGCAGATCCTCCTCCAGAGCGGCCAACGCACGTCGTTCAACGCCCTGCGCCAAGCGCGGCCAGACCGACTGGGCGCCACGAACAGCCGGATCCAGGTAGGCCTCGGGGCGCGCATAGTGAGCCTCGAAGAATCCGTCGGTGCAATCGCACGGGATCGGTATTGGCTGTACCCGGGCGTGACCGAGGATGGCGGTGATTTCTGCGATTGCCGGGAATCGCTTGCGATCGTCTGCGAGCGCCTCTGGCAGGTAGTCGGTGATCATCCAGAATCCGCTGAGCACATCGATGTCGAACGTGAGCACGACTACAGGACCACGGGCGACACGTCGCAGCTCACGTAGGCCGGCGGCGGGGTCGCTCCAGTGGTGGATGGTGATGATCGCCATCGCCGCATCGACGGCGTCGTCATCGAGCGGAAGCCGCTCGGCGCTGGCGGCGATCGCCGGAGGGAGGTGATCGGGACGCTGGGCACGCATCCCCGCCGAGGGCTCGACCGCGAGCACCCAAGGCCCTTGGGGCTCGTAGGATCCGCTGCCGGCGCCGACATTTAGGACAGTCTTTGCCCCGCTTAGCGCCGAGTGGATGTGCAACGCGATACGCGGGTCAGCCCGTCTTTGTTGCGGGTAGGCCGCCGCGCGGCTGTCGTAGTCGATGCTGTTGGCGCTGGAGGCGGATCGCTCAGAGGTGGATCTGCTCACGGACTCTTCTCGAGGGCATTCGCTGTCTGCAAAACGGTGACTGGCCCAGCCGCTCTCAGGTGGCCGCTGAGTGGCGCCACTCTATGGGCCCCGCGAGCAGCGTGTGGCTACCCAGGGGACGCCCGAGGACCTCCTGAGCCGTAAGCGCGCAGGCGATCAGCGCCGGGAGATCCACCCCCGTCTGGATTCCCATCTCTGCCAGCATCGAGACGAGATCCTCGGTGGCGATGTTGCCGGTCGCACCCGCCGGCACCGGGCAGCCCCCGAGCTCGCCGAAGCTCGACTCAAAGCTCTCAACGCCCGCCTCCAGGGCCGCCAGCACGTTCGCCAGACCCTGCCCACGCGTGTTGTGAAAGTGGCCGGTCAACTCGACTGGATCCGCCGCTGTCCGCAGATGTTGGCGGACTGCGGGGAAGAACTCGCGAACCTGACGAGGATTGGCCATGCCGGTGGTGTCCCCGAAGCCGATCTCCTGCGCACCCGCGAGATGCAGACGTTGCGCGATGCGAAGAACATTCTCGAGCGCAACCCGGCCCTCGTAGGGGCATCCGAAAGAGGTCGAGATCACCGCCTCGCAGCGCAACCCCTGCTCCCGTGCCCTGCCCAGCACGACCTCGAGCCCTACCAGTGACTCCTCGATCGAGCGGTTCACGTTCTTGCGGTTGTGGGTCTCGGAGGCGGACATGAACACGTTGACCTCATCGATCTTGCCGCGATGCTCGAGCGCCGCGTCCAGCCCGCGCTCGTTCGGCACGAGCACGCTGAGGGCCACATCCTCCGGGACGTCGATCTGATCGAGTACCTCCGCCGCGTCGGCGAGCTGGGGAATCACATCGGCGCGTACGAAGCTGGTCACCTCCAGGCGTCGCAGACCGGTGCGCGCGAGCGCATCGATCAGCTCGATCTTGCGCTCGGTCGGGATCACCTCGGGCTCGTTCTGAAAGCCGTCGCGCGGACCGACCTCCCGGATCTTTACTGAGCTTGGCAGGTCGCCCATCGCGGATCTCTGTGTTTCAGGGTGACTGGTCGCTGTCAGTTTGCTGCGGCGGGCGCCCGGCGCTTTGGGAGTGCTGGGCGATATCGATGATCCGCCGCTCGTGGGTGCCGATGCCGATCAGGCGAGTGGCGTGATCGTCCCCGTCGAGCGCGTGGACCTCCACCTCGAAGCGCAGCTTGCGCTCGTCGAGGATCTCGCGTAGCACCGTGCGGACCTCACAACTTGTTCCCTGGAGCGCTCCCGCCACGTGCTTCACACACACTTCAAAGCCCACTGTCGCCTTCGAGGAGGGCAGATTTTCCAGGGCGAGGATCGTGCAGGTGCGCTCCATCATCGCGATCATCCCGGGAGTGGACAGCACGCTCACGGCGATCGTCCCGCCGACATCGGTCAGCAGTTGTCCCTCCGCGAGGAATCCCTGGATCTTCTCGATGCCGGCGAGCAGAGTCGAGCGCTCAGGGCGCGGAACCTCCTCGATCGATCCGATGGAGCTGACGCTCACCACATCGACAGGCCGCCGCTGACATTCAGGGTCTGGCCGGTCACATAGGAGGCGTCCTCGCTTGCAAGAAAAGCGATCGCCGCGGCGACCTCCTCCGGCTCCCCGGAGCGGCCCAGTTGCGTGGCATCGACCATTCCCTGCTTCAGGCGCTCACCGAGCTCTCCGTAAATCTTGGGAGCGGCGTTCAAGAGCGGCGTCTCGATCGGGCCAGGCGCGACCGCGTTGACGCGCACTCGGTAGCGCGCAGACTCTCTCGCGATCGCCTTGGTGAAGCCGATCACCCCGGCCTTGGCCGCCGAGTAGACCGCCGAGCCCTGCGAGCCCACGCGACCCGCCTCGCTGGACACGTTGACAATCGCCCCCGAGCGGCGCTGTTGCATACCTGGCAACACGGCGTGCGTGACCGCAAGGACACCGCGCAGGTTCACGCCCAGCACGAAGTCCCACAGCCCCGGGTCGGTCTTTACAAAAAACGAGAAGAGGTCCGTGCCGGCGTTGTTGACGAGCACGTCGATCGCCCCGAACTCGCCCTCTACGATCCCAACCGCCTGAACCACCGACTCTACGTCGGTCACGTCCAGCTTTACCGCCAGCCCATCGAGCTCGCCGGCGAGCTCCGAGGCGCCCTGCTCGTTGATGTCGCCGATTGCTACTCGCGCGCCCTCGGCCGCCAGCCGCCGTACCGTGGCCGCGCCGATTCCGGAGGCCCCGCCGGTGACCAGGGCGGTCTGCTTGTCGAATCTCATTGTGCTCCTAAGCCTATACTCAGCCGCCGTGACTGAGCGCACAACCGAGCAGGTCTGCATCATCGGCGCCTCGGGAGCGCTGGGTTTTGGCCTCGCGTTGCGATTGGCCCAAGCCGGGGTCGCGGTCGTGATCGGCTCGCGCGACTCACAGCGCGCACAGGAAACCGTGGAGCGTGCCCGCCGTCTTGTTCCTGAGGGCTCATTCTCCGGCGATGAGAACGCGATTGCCGTCGGCAAGGCGGAGATCGTGATTCTCAGCGTCCAGTTTCGCAATCAATCTGAGACGTTGACCAACTTGAAGGGCAGGTTCGCCGACGGCGCGCTGCTGATCGACGCGACGGCTCCGCTCGCGGCGGCAGTCAGCGGTAAGGCCACACGGATGCTCGGTGTCTGGCAGGGATCGGCGGCCCAGCAGGCCCAGGAGATGGCCGGTGAGGGGGTCAGCGTGATCTCAGCGCTTCACACCGTGAGCGCCGCGTCGCTGAGCGATTTGGATCACCAACTGACCGAGGACGTGCTCATCTGCGGGGACTCACGCGAGGACAAGCGTCGGGCGGCACAGCTGATCGAGCGTATCGGTGGGCTGCGCTGCGTCGACTGTGGGCGACTTGAGATGGCACGCATCACCGAGTCGTTGACGGCGCTGTTGATCTCGATCAACGTCCGTCACAAGACCCACGCCGGGATTCAGATCAGCGGCCTGCCCGAGGAGCGGTGGGGATAGATCCGCACGAGCGGACCCTCCAGGCGCACCGCTCGCCAGCGCTCACCGAGCCGGTAAAGCGGGAGACCGTCGTCGTGCTCGCCGGCGGCACCGGTGGCGCCAAGCTAGCGCGGGGAATGCTCGACCTCATCGGAGCAAAGAGGCTGGCCGTCGTCGCCAACACCGGGGACGACATCGACATATACGGGGCTCACGTGTCGCCAGACCCCGACCTCATCTCTTTTTGGCTCTCCGATTTGATCGACGAGCGCGGCTGGGGTCTGGCGGGAGACACTTTCAGCGTGATGGACGCACTTCGTGATCTCGGTGTGGATGTGTGGTTTAACCTCGGCGACCGCGATCTGGCGTGGTGTATCGAGCGTCGCCGGATGAAAGACGAGGGCCTCACTGCGACCGAGGCGTTGCGTGTTCTGAACGAGCGCATCGGAATGCACGCGCGGGTATTGCCGATGTGCGACGGGGCTGTGCGTACGTTCGTCAACGGTCTCCCGCTGCAGGAGTTTTTGATCCGTGAGCGCGGTCAGGGTCCAGTGAGGGATGTCGCCTTCAAGGAGGACCCCGATGCCAAGGAGGGTGAGATCCGGCCCACCTCCGAGGTGCTCGCGGCGCTAAAGGATGCACGGGCCGTGATCGTGGGACCCAGCAATCCGGTCATCTCGATCTGGCCGATCCTGTCGGTGTTGCAGGAGGCGATCGAGGGAATCTCAGCGCCGGTTGTGGCGGTCAGCCCGATCGTCGGCGGTGAGGTTCTCAAGGGGCCGACCGAGGCATTCCTGAGCGCGCTGAAACATCCGCTCAGCGCCACGGGAGTCGCGGACTTCTACAGCCAGTGGGATCTGCTCGACGGGATCGTCGCCGACGAACCCGTGCCGGGTCTGCCGACTCTGGAGATCGACACGGCGATGCCCGACGCTCGCTCCCGGGCCCGGGTCGCCGAGCAGGTCTTGGAGTTCGCACAGTCGCTGCCATCCAGCTGAGCTCGAAGCTCGGGCGCGAGCAGCCGTCCTCTAGCCTTCAAGCTAACGATGCGAACAGCCGCGATCCTGCCCGTCAAGCGTTTCTCACACGCCAAGCAGCGTCTCGGCGCCGGCGTTGGGGAGCGTCTGCGCGGCGATCTGGCCCGAGCGATGGTCAGCGATGTTCTGGAGACCCTGCGGCAGATTCGCTTGATCGACCAGACGATCGTCATCACCAGCGAGCCCTCGGTTGCCCGCAGCGCTCGCGAGCAGGGCGCGAGCGTACTCGCGGACAGCTCGCAGGCGGGTCAGAGTGCCGCCGTCTCGCTCGGCATCGCCCACGCACTCACACAGGGATTCCAGCGGGCGCTGTGTGTTCCCGGCGACTGTCCGGCGCTTGACCCGGACGAGCTGGAAGATCTGCTTTCGCGTCAGCCCCAAGCGCCCACGGTGCTCGTCATACCGGATCGTCACGGGAGTGGCACCAACGGGCTGCTGCTTGTGCCGCCGGACGCGATCGCGCCGAGCTTTGGGCCGGACAGCTGCGCGCGTCACCTCGAGCTCGCCAGGGTCGCGGGAGTTCAGTGCTCCACGACGCGACCGCAGTCCCTGCTCTTGGACGTCGACACCCGTGAGGATCTCGATCTGCTTCGGGAGCGCCTCTCGAGCGCGGGAACTAGGGCGCCACGGACCAGGGCGGCGCTGGGTCTATCGACGGCATCGTGGCCGCTCTCTCCGCCAGCAGCCTGAGCGGTCTGCCGGAGATCTGCCGCGGCGATGACCTCGCCGAGCTGATCGTCCAGTGCGCTGGATCGCCGCCGACTGACGGCACCTTGGGCGATCAAGCGATAGTGGTGATCGCCCACAAGGTCGTCTCCAAGGCCGAGGGCGCGGTCATCGCGCTAGCCGATGTGACACCAACCACGCGGGCGATCGAGATCGCCCTCGAGCAGGGCAAGGACCCGCGGGCCGTGCAGGTCGTCCTCGACCAGTCACAGGAGATCGTACGCGCCGCGAACGGAGTGTTGATCAGCCGCACTCCTCACGGCTTTGTCTGTGCCAATGCTGGGGTCGACACCTCCAACGCCGCGCATGACGAAGAGCTGATCGTTCTCCCCCGCGATCCGGATGACTGCGCGCGACGGCTGCGTGCGCGGCTGCGCGAGCTGACCGGCAGCGCCCCGGCTGTGCTGATCACCGACAGCTTCGGGCGCGCCTGGCGCGAGGGGCAGTGTGACGTGGCGATCGGCTGTGCCGGGATCGGGCCATTGGATGACTGGCGAGGGCGCACCGACAGCGCCGGGCGAGAACTCAGGGCCACTTGGCTTGCGATCGCCGACTCGATCGCCGCGATGGCCGACCTGGCTCGCACCAAGAGCTCTCGGGAGCCAGTGGTAATCGTGCAGGGCCTGGAGCGCTACGTGGTCGCAGAGGACGGCCCCGGCGCGCTCGCGCTGGTACGTCCCCTCGAGGGCGACCTCTTCCGTTGAGCCGCCAACACCCGGCCTGCTCAGTTCCCGCTTATTTTCCTCCAAAAGCGAAGAAACTCCCGCTCGTGACCGATCCCGGCTTCCAGGGCAACACGCCAACCCCGCGGCCCGTCACTGGTGTCCTGAAGCATCTCCTCGTAGGCGGCCAGGCGGTCTGTGTGGGCCTGTAGCTGCGCGTCGGCGAGCTTCACCGGGTCGCCACCGAAGAAGAGCTTTAGCGTGCCGACGTCGCGCACCTCATACAGCTCGTCGGTCGGTTCGTCACGCCAACTCTCGAGTCGTTCTCGTCCGAGCTCGCTGAGGCGGTAGATCCTTCTGCGTCGGCCACTCTGCTCGCGTTGCTCTGAAAGGAGTCCGGCCTGGGCCAGGCGGGCGCACTCCGAGTAGAGCTGGGTGTGCGGGACGCTCCAGAAGTTGACGGTACTGACCTGTGCCAGCTGCTTGAGGTCATACGGCGTTGCCGGTTCGGCCTGCTCGAGCAAGCCGAGGACTATGTAGGAGGTCTCGGTTAGGCGAATGCTTGACACATCGGGCAGGGTAGCGTACGGTACGTATGATACGAATTGTACGATACGAAAGGAATTATCCATGGCTGTCAGCGCCCCCGCCTCGAGAGCATCCATACTCGGATTTTCGACGCTCGAGCGTGAGGTGGTGGAGGACGAGCTGGAGCTGAGCGGCGAGCTGCCGTCCTGGCTTTCCGGATCGCTGCTGCGGACCGGCCCAGCGAAGTTCGAGATAGGCGAGCAGCGCATGAAGCACTGGTTCGACGGGCTGGCGATGCTTCACCGCTTCACGATCGAGCAGGGCCGGGTCGCCTACGGCAACCGGTTCCTGGAAAGCCGCTCCTACCGGGCCGCCAAGGCCAAGGGACAGATCGTCTACGGGGAGTTCGCGACCGATCCCTGCCGCTCGCTTTTTAAGCGCGTGCAAACGCTGTTCTCGGGAGGCGGCGTGCTGCCCGACAACGCCAACATCAACATCGCCCGCCTCGGCGAGCGCTTCATCGCGATGACCGAGACGCCGCTGGCGGTCCAGTTCGACCCGCACACGCTGAAGACGGCTGGCGTGCGTCCCTACGAGGTCCCCGGGCAGCTGTCCACGGCGCACCCCCACGCAGATCGATCAGGCGGCGGGATGCTCAACTATGCCGCCAAGCTGGGACCCCGCAGCAGCTACCGCTTCTTCGAAGTCCCCCCGCAAGCCACAAAGCCTCGTGTGATCGCATCGCTGCCCG
>DATBPE010000204.1:0-1576 GCA_036561505.1 Solirubrobacteraceae bacterium | reverse complement strand
GTCGGCGCCGCGCTCGACGGCACGACCAATCACGGACACCGGGACACCGCGGCGCGTGCGCGAACGCGCACGCGCCAGCTGATCGAGATCCTGAAGACCTGGGGCGTCTTGCCGGCGTCGGCGGCACTCGGCGCCAGTGTCGCCAGCGACAGCAAGAGCGGCACTCACTTTCCCGAGGTGACCTGGCGCCGGGCATCGGGGAGCACCGAACGCCACTGGCTGCGCATACGGCGGCCACTCAATGGCCGGGAAGGACCGCCCATGACCGTTCGCTTTGTGACGGGAATCTGCTTGTTTGGCAAAGACGGTGCGTCGGCGCACCTCGTCGACGGTTCGCAGCGGTCGATCGTAAGCACCAGGCTCTCGCTGCCCTCGCCGATCGAGAGGCTGTCCATTCACGAGCACCTCTCGGGCTATGAGTTCGACACGGCATCCCGGCTCAGCAGTGTGATCGGCAGCATGGCGGAGCGACTCATCAAGCCCGCGAGAGTCTACGTGCACGTTCCGGTACCAGAGTACGTGCTGTTCATGTTGGGCCACCAACGTGGCGTGGCGCGAGGGCCGGTGATGAAAGAGTGGCTGGAGGCGGTCGAGCGTCGCGGGGCACTCGTCGCAGAGCTCTTTGGGTCCATGCTCGCCAGAGAGCCAGCGAGCTTGCTGGTGCACATCGGATCGCCTTTGACGGACGTGGTGATGCCTCACCTGCACGACGCAATCGCCAGTGAAGAAGCGCTATCCGCCCAGGAGCTTGTGAGGCTGATAGCCGGCTCCGAAACCCCCATCGGAGAGGCCTTCAAGTGGTGGCTTGACACCCGCGACGGGCGCGATGTCGGCTATTACGATCTGGCGCACTTCGGCTACGTCGCAGGCGTTGTGATGAATGTCCTCGGCCGTGGCTTGGTCATAGAGGTCGAGAATCCTTCAGAGGAGCCGATCTTTCGCGCCGCCTCGCGCGTTATCAAGCGCGGGCGCACGCTGGGCGCGCTGGAGTGGAGAGCAGATCTGATGGCCGTATACCCCTCCGAGCGCGCGGCTAGACCGAGCAGCGACTCGCCCGGACATCCTGACGAAGCTGACGGCCGTCAGCCGCAGCCTGTGTTGTTGCCGCATGAGGAGCATGTGTAGCAGCTCCCCGTGCGCTGCATCATCCCGCCGCACTGGCCGCACGCCGGCCCGAGATCGAGCCCCTGCAGCTTGGCCGGCACGACCGGCGGGGAGTCCGTCAGCGCGCTCGTCGGCGCCACCGTCGCGCCCGCGCCGGGCGCCGCCGTGTCGTGCGGACCCGCGGTGCCCTGGGGGGGACCCGCCGTATCCGAGGACGCCACGGACTGCGCCGCCTCCCGCGCCGCCTGGCGGGCGCGCACGGCCGGGGTGAGGATGCCGAGCTCCTCCTGCGCGTCGGTGTCCAGGAAGCGCGACGCCAGCCAGCGCATGATGTAGTCGGGCATCGACTTCGCGAACGGGATCTCCGGGTTGGAGGTGATGCCCTCCGGCTCGAACCGCATGTAGCTGAACTTCTGCACGAGCGTCTCGAGCGGCACCCCGTACTGCAGCGCGATCGAGATCGCGGTCGCGA
>DATBPE010000203.1:0-2794 GCA_036561505.1 Solirubrobacteraceae bacterium | reverse complement strand
TCATGAGCTGGCGCCCATCACGGTCGAGCAATGGAGGACAGGCTTGCGCGCCCGGCTTGCGCTGGACGACACTACGATCACGGATGATGCGCTCGAGCACTTGATCGCCCTTGGCGAGGGGCATCCCAGAGCGACTATGTTGCTTGCCCAGCAAGCACACCTGATGTGCATCGAGGAGTTTGCCCACCAGATTGACAACGCGATTATCGTTCAGGCGCTGGTGCGTGCTCTCGCCGCTGAGCGGCTACGCCACGAGCAGCAGATCGTGCGAATCCGAGCGGCGGGCCGTTACGGAGAGCGCATGGTGGTGCGCATCGCTACGGGCTCGGAGTTGTATGCGGGCCTGCAGTCGGGGCAGGCATCGAGGGCATTGAACTCTTTGCGGGACATCGGGTTGATCGAGCGCGGAGAGGGGCACGGGCAGTGGTTCCTAACGGACCCACTGCTACGTCGCTACCTTGTGCAACGCCGCCTCTCCCCTTAAGGGTGGCGTGTCGCGCTGGGACGAACGCTGCGCGTGCGTCGAGTATCGGGCCATCGGGCAGTGTCGAGAACACGCACAGCGAGGTCGCTAATGGGATCGGATCGTTCCCCCGCTATACAAGAAAGCCCTCCAAATGGAGGGCTTTTTTGTGCGCTGACAGCGACTTGCCGACCTGGGCGCGTACCAAACGCGTACCAATTTCGAAGAGAGCTGATGGCCAGCCCCTAGCCCGTGCCTCCGGGCCAGGGGCTGAGCGATCGCAGCAAAAGTCTGTCTACACGACTACGCGAAAGACCTTGGTCATGGGGAAGCGAGCTCTGGGGTCGACGTGGGCGAGCGCGTGGTCGGGGTTTGAGCTCACGCCGCCGCGACCGCGGCGGTTGTGGCATCCATGAGGAGTGTTGCCACTAGGTCCGTCTCAGCGCAGTCCGCTGCGGCCAAACGGGCGGCCAGGCGGGGCCTACGGAGCGAAGTTCGCCGAAGACGCGTTCACGGCGAAACCGACGGAGGAGAGCAAGGACGGCGAGCCGGACGCTGTGGTCGGGACGAGCCGGATCTGGACGAAGCGGCGTAGCCAAGAGGCCGTGGGAACATCTGCACACTTCCCTTTTTAGCTATTTTGGGAAAGAAGCTGATATAGTGGCGCTCATGAACAAGGGCGAGCACCGACATCTCGTCGCCAGCTTTGTGACGCTGGACGATGCAATCACGCGCGCCGGTCATGCCCTCTCCAGTGGGGACGTGGTGGTGGCCGAGCGCGCGCTCGAGCAAGCGAAGCGGACCGTGTACACAGACGCGCCCGCGTTGACGGTGCCCGAGGTGGCCGATGAGCTGGGTGTGAGCCGTCCCACCGTGCGCAGCTGGATCGCCAAGGGCTTGCTGGATGTCGTCGCGGACACCTCACCGGTGCGTGTGAGGTTCGCAAGCGTCCAGCAGCTCAAGGAGCGGTTGGGCAAGCTGCGTGAGCTCGCCACCGACGAGCGCCGCTACTCGCAGTTGCTGCGAGAGGCCGCTGACCAGCGAGCCCTCGCCCAGCCGGGAGCAAGGGAAGGCCTCGAGGACGCCTCGGCGGGCGATACCGTGGACCTCTGATCGCCGGCCGTACGGTCACGCGGTCGCGTTATGGCACCCCGGTTCACGGTCACGGTAGCTCGGCGTTGCGACGCGCGCGTCAAAGCGTTGCGGGGAGAGGCCAAGAAGCACTTCGACCGTGTCGTTGAGGAGCTGAAGCATCGCGGGTGTGAGGCAGGTGGAATCCGCATGCGCGGCGAGACCGGTGAAGACCATTGGGTTTGCGAGCGGCGCTTCTACCGCGACTGGCGAATGCACCTGGTCTTCGGAGGAAGACAACATTGTGATCTCCTGGGTAGGCGAGCACACCGAGGATGAGGATGTACACGGCGAAGGCGCACCTCTCGCACCCGGCCGCTGATTGCCGACCGTCGCATCGCGGGCCTCTGCTCGCTCGCCTCGGCGCAGGTGGAACTCGGCGAGCGGGACCGTCGCAGGGTCGGCGGCGGTATGAAGCCTGAACAGTAGAATCCGCGGCCGTGCCGTTCACGCTCAGGAACCTCAGAGAGGATCTGGCGGACGTCGGGTCCAACTTCGACGGCGCACCGGACCTGGAGTTCCGTGTCGCAACATGGGCGCTCGAGCTCGAGCAGTCCGGCCTGAGCTATCAGCGCATCCCGCCCGACTACCGGTTCCCGTACGGCCACACCCACAAGGAGCAGGAGGAGGTGTTCGTGGTCGTGGGCGGGAGCGGGCGGATGAAGCTCGACGACGAGATCGTCGAGGTCGAAAAGTGGGACGTCGTGCGCGTTCCACCCGGTACATGGCGAGGGTACGAGGCCGGGCCGGAGGGCCTCGAGATGATCGTCTTCGGCGCGCCCAACCTCGGCGAGAACCCGCGAGAAGACGTGGAGGGTCAGCGGGACTGGTGGGCTGACTGAGCGTCGCTCGGTGGATGCTCAGCGGTTCCTTTCGCGGTACCGGCAGATTTTTGTCCCGAACTTGGTCCCCAACAGCCGTACGGAACTCGATCACGCCCGAGTTGCTGCCCGTCCTTTCCCCCAACGACAACGACCACGCCGAGGCGCGATCGCGGGTCAGTGACATAGCGAGGGGCGAGGCGTTGCTAAGTGATCTGCCGCGCTGAACGATGCCTTCACAGAGGCCCAATCGATGCCGCCGAGTTGATCGAGCCCGCGTAGGGATCAGGGAGTGAAAGCTGATCGCGGGAACCCTGTGAGATCTGGGTCTTTGATTAGCCGAGGACGAGCTACCCAAAGAAGGGGTTTGGCCCGGACT
>DATBPE010000202.1:0-3897 GCA_036561505.1 Solirubrobacteraceae bacterium | reverse complement strand
AACACATCGTCGCTGAACAGTCCAACCCCGCTTTCCCGCCAGTAGCGCTGCTCGTGCCTCAACAACTCCTCGAGCAGCTCAGTCTTCGTTGATGGCAGCGGTGTGTCTCCATGCACCGCGAGATACGCCGCGACCACGACCAGCAACGGACTACCAAAGACCTCCTCACCCAGCACCTCCGGCGGTGCCGATGGTGCCACCCGGGGCTCTACACGACCTGCGAACGTACTGGCCGCTGCCTTGAACAAGGCCTCCCGTTCGCTCTTCTGAAGCGGCATGTCCTCAAGCACACGAACGTCACACTCGCCGAGCACCGCGTCCAGCCAGTCGCCTCGACCCTGCAACGCCTCGGTCCAGTCCTCGGTCTTCCGCGGAGCAGCACGCACGAGCAGCAACACGCGCACCGGATGCTCGACTGTCGCCTTGGCCATCAGCAGCGGCAGCAGCATCTCTAGCTGCTCTGCGCGTGACTCCGCGTAGTCAACGACCACCAGCCGTGGCGTCGGTGCTAGCGCCAGCTCCTCAAGCGCCGCAGGATCAACGATCCGCGACAACAGGCCACACAGCCACTCCCTTTCCTTCGCGTGCTTGCACAGCTCCACCCCGAGCCGCGTCTTGCCACAGCCACCGCGGCCACCAATCACGCACCCTGCGAACGGGCCACTCACGCCCAGCCAATCCTCAAGCTCGTCCAGCAGACCCTTCCGTGCCAAATACGGCACAACGCCCGAGCGAGCCCGCACCAGCCGCGCCGGTGACTGAACACGCGCACCGACCGGCACGACCGCGGGCTCCAACGGCACCACACGCGCACGACCCTCATACGTGATCTGGATACGCGACCCGTGAACGTCCTGGATCTGGACGTTCTGGTTACCCATCTGGAAAGCCAACGCGCTGACCCTCGACTAGTCCTCAGACCGCGGCGCTCGACCATGACCGGGACGCGCCCCGAACGACACATCAACCTCGCTATCGACCAGCCCAGCGACCTGCACGTTCTGGTCGCCCACCGCCACCTGGACGATCGAGCCGATGTCAACACCGGCCGTGCGGGCCTGCTCCACCAACTCCTGCAGCTCGCCACGGAACACCTCGTCATCGGCAGCGCGCTCGTCAAGAAGCTTTGCGAACTCACGCACACGCCTCGGACTGTCAGGAGCATCCTCGACACGCCCCAACGCCGCCGCGGCCACCTGATCATCCGCCCGCGAAAAGCGCTCCCGCAGAGCACCAACCACACGCCGCAGCACTCCCTCGCCGTCCTCCACGACGCGATCCTCTGCGCGATCCAGCGCCTTTGCGACCAAGGCCGCCACAATCACACCCAGCGTCACCGGCTCCACCATGCCGACCCCCAGAATCGCTCAGAACGCATGAACCAAATCCTCCCACACTCAGCTCGAAAACCCAGCCTCCCGATTCGCGTGAGCAATCAAACGCTCGATCAACCCTCCGCAGACGGCGGTAAAGCAAGAAAGAACTGTTCGCTGTCGATTTCGAGGAGGATCCCATGACCGTTTCTGCTGTTCTCGATTCCGCTGGGCGGCGTCAGATCACGCTTGCGCTGGTCGAGCCCGATCTTGACCCGCGGCGTGGGTCGCTGCTGGTGCGCAGCGGCAAGGGCGGCCGCCGCAGAGAGATCGGGATGGACGGCTGGGGCTCCGAGCAGCTACATCTCTGGCTCGCCGCCCGTCGCGACGCGCATCTGTGATGTCTGCCACCGCCGGCCTACGCCTCTGAGCGCCTGAACACATCAAACGGCGGGGGCGTGGCGAGCGCTCCCGCCTCATCAGCCGCGCAGCTCGTCCGAAGCGAGTACCCCCAAGAGCCGATCGAGCCCCGCGCTCGTCGTCCGAAGGAGGTGCCGCTCGGCGCGATGCGACCCGCCTCCTTTTCGTGCGAAAGCACCAGCCTGCTAATGGGCTTCGGTGTCCGGGAATAGCACGTCGGCGGGGTCCTCTCCGTTCCGAAGGCGATCGAGTTCCGCTATGTGGCGATCTCGAAGATTGTTGAGTTCGGTCCGAATCCCGTCTGGTGTCTCTAGCCCCCGCAGTTGCGCACCGATGATGGCCTGGGCGAGTCGTTGCAGGAAGGGCTCGACGGACGCCACGACCGCGGGGACGGTGTCATTGCCGTGAAGTACAGCGTTCCGTACTCGGTTGGCGCGTCGAAGCAAGACGTCAAAGCCTGCACGGTGCTCATCGATGCGCCCGGCAGCAGCCCGGCCATCTGCCAACTGTGTCGCTGTCCAACCGACGATGCGGTTCGCCATGCGATCGGTACGCAGGTGCCCTTGGAGTTCGCGCAGCCCTCGCATGATCGCCTTCGGGCGATACTCGAATCCCAACCCTTCGGTCCTCGGAAGCATTAGGGTCTCGTAATGTAGAAATAGCTCCTGGTTGAGGGCTCGCTCTATGCCGTAGACGCCCTCGAAGGCGGCGTCGCGCAGATCGTTGAATAGCTGCAGGTTCGCCCAGTCCTCGCGTAGCCACCATCGGCTGCGGGCAGCCCAGCTGCCCTTCTTCCCCCATCCCGCTTGACGGCCCACGGCCTCTGGCAGGCGGCGCTCTAGCAGACGAACCGCCAAAGCCGCTCGTTGCGCCCCGTCGGCCACGCCACGGACAGATTCCGCCCAGCGCACGTCTGCCGCGGCGTCCTCGACCTCCGGCAGGCGCGCCGTCAGGCCTTGCACGATCTCAGGGTTGAGTTGGGCGAGGTAGTGGCCTGTGGGCTCGTAGCGCGGATCGTCGCGCTGCGCACCCGGAGGCAAGCGGTGGATGGTCGAGCCCCACCAGTTCAGGTCACGGACAAGCGCACAACCTGGCATCAGCTCCCAGTCGGAGTTCGTCACAGCCATCTGCACGATCATGAGCGCCAAATCACGGGCGTGATCGACGGCGCCAGCACTGGGCCGCTCTCCGAGGTCCAGCCGCATCAACACCCAGGGCTCACCTGATGCGTCGGGGAGGAACATCGTGTGCTGTTCGCTGGCCAACTCTGGCACAGGCCCGTCCTCGCGCCCGTTGCCGCCAGCTAGCCAGTCGGGATAGACCTGCCCGGCCCATAGCTCGACGGGACCGAGCCGTTGATAGAGCTGCGGCAGGAAGGCGTGATCGAACGCGATCCACGCGACGAGGCGCGCGCGCGGAGCTGGCGCCTGGACGAACTCCCGGCAGGCATCGAGCCGCTTGTCCAGGGTCCATCCTGCCGGATCAGTCAGCCGATTCGGGCGCTCGGCTACCTCGTGACCCATCCGCATCAGCGCGTACGCGTCATCGTTGAGAGCCCCAGCAAGAGCCGAGGATACGCCCGCCCAGTCGTCGTCGGCGACTTCGATGAGATCGCGGAGTACGCGTATGCGAGCACCGGACTGCTCAGGATCGAGGTTTCGCTCGAACGCCGCAAGCACGTCGTCCCATGCAGCCTTCCGCAGCGGCGGCTCCCTGAGCCCTTGGCGTGCCTCAGTAAGGCGGTCTCGTAGCTCACCCGCGCTCGCCTTCGTCGGCGGTCCGCTTGGATCGAGCGAGCGCTCCAGAGCCGACAGGATCGGCAAGAGAGCCGTGGCAACAGCGGGACCAAACGCCTGCCGGGTGTGCTCGAACTCCCACAGCAGACTTCTCCAGTGGAACGGCGAGAGTGTGCCGTGTCCCAGGAGCACACCAGCCACTATGGTGTGGAGTTCGTCGAGTACAGCGGACAGCATGAGCAGATCGTCCCGCCCGTCGAACTCGTCACCCCCAAGCTCGTGCTGGAGTGACCGGACCCCGTTTGTCGGTCCACCACGAGTGAGAGGGTGGTGGATATGACGGGTGGGAAGGTAGCGTCGGCCCCGGACGGATGATGTTCGCGATCGTCGTCGCGAAGGCGCGAGCGTAGCGAGTGCCGAGCGGCGAT